>NEXD01000063.1 GCA_003019595.1 Candidatus Marsarchaeota G1 archaeon BE_D | reverse complement strand
GGATGTAGAAATAGACATAGTGGCCCTCTCAACAAGAGAGAGCAAAGCTGTGTTGTTCGAGGCCAAATGGTCGACCCTAACTCAAAAAGAAGCAAGAAGAATACTTGAAAGCCTTATCCAGAAGGCTACAACACTACCGACACATCAAAACACTTACGGCTTAGTGGCCAAAGACGTTTACCAAAAAGAAAAACTCTTACACGAAGGTTTCATAGTGTACACACTCTCCGACATCTTTAACCCCAATCAATCAGTATAACATCGCATAAATACGACAAATTCAGTGCTCAAAGTCGCACAATCTAAAATACCTTTGGTCAAACATACGGTGTGGACAGTATGAGTGGCTTGTCACAAAATTCTTTTTTGGTGTCAAAGCTCACGCTCAAAAGCGTAACTACTGACAAGCGCATTAACGCCAATAGTGCACCAACTCATAATAAAAATCACAAGTAATCCTCTACTTTCACTTCGTTTTGAGCGCTACCTGTGGTCAAAAGCGTTCTCACGTTTTTTACCGCTTGCAAAACCGCTTCTTCGAAAACTTCTCTGTTCGAGTCTGCGCCAGCTGTGTGAGGGGTGCCCATAAAGTTCGGATAGCTCCACAATTCCGATTCAAACTCCTCCCTTCCGTTCTTTCTCCAAAAAACGTCTGTCCCAAACCTGAAGTCGGGTCTTTCTAGTAGCACCTTTTTCAGATCGTCTTCGACAACAAGCTCCGCTCGTCCAACGTTCACCATAATCGAGTTTTGTTTTACACAAGAAAGCATTTTGTAGTCAAAAAGAGAGCGTGTGTGCTTGTTGAGCGGTAGCGATATCACGCTCACATCCGCGCGAGATAAGAGCTCAGGAAGCTCGTTAATAGAGTGTCTTTCGTCAAAATCCTGAGATTTGAACGAGCGTGACACACCGAGCACCCACATCGAAAAAGCGCTCTTTCCAATTTGCGCGACTTTTGAGCCTATTCCCCCACAGCCTATCACGAGTAAGGTTTTTCGTGTAAGCATGTAACTTTGCGCGTTTCTTTCTCTTCTGTTCACCATTTTTGCGAGCGCAAGAACAAGAGCCCATGCGTGCTCCGCCACAGGAAGTGAGTAAGCACCGGCGTTCGAAAAAACTCTAACGCCCTTTGGAAGTTTATCGAAAGGAAGGCCGTCTACACCCGCAGAAAACGTTTGTATGTACTTGAGCTTGGGTGCGCGATCAAGAATTTGGGTAACTTGAGTGGGCCAAGCGAGAATCACCTCCGCATCACTTGAGTCGTCGTAGCTCACCTCCCACTCTTTAAGCACCTCACGCGCTGTTTCACCCAGTTTGAGCGTAGAGTAAATTATCACGCAACACTAAGCTTTTTACGAAATATAAGTTTCAACCTTTTCCACGATTAAGTAAATACCATCTCTCGCTTTCACCACCACCCTGTCGCCAGCGTTTAGCGGGCTACTGCACTTTGCGGACCACAGCTGAGAGTCAACCTTTACCACGGCGGGTTTGACGCTGGTTGAAGCGCTTATCACAACACCTGTTTTTCCGATCACTTCCCTATCGATATAACGAGTGGGGTGAATTTCTTCGTTGAGTTTTACGAAAGCGACGATCGCAACTGCGGCAAAAAGCGCTATCGACAAAACAAGCGAGGTGTAAGAGTGATACTTGAACCACGAGTAAAGCAACGCGGATGAAACGATCAAAGCGAGCGAAAGCATGATCGTGCCGCCAATTCCCCAGCGAACAATTGAAAAAGTGCTAACTCGCTCTTCGCTCACGTGGTTGGTTTTACTCAAAAAATAAAAAGCTAACGCGACTCTGTTTGGTTGAACGCGTTCAGGGAAGCGCCCTGCACCTTTTGGTACGCCTTTTCTTCGCTCTTCAAACCAAGGCTTTCGGCGGACTGAGAGTCGAGCGAAAGAAAGCCCCAAACGAACGCGCAACCTTCGGTTTCGCACACGTGAACGCCAGGGTGGTTGAACTCACGCCCACACCTGTGAATTCCGTGGTTTTTCGAAGGCACATCGTACTCAATCAGCGCAGAACACCTTTCTTCTCTTGGTTTGTCTCTTGCGAGCTTAAAGAGGGGCATTTTTCTATATATGATTTACGCAAAGGTTATTTATAACTTATTGTATAACTCTTTTAATAAAGGTATATCCCTTATCTTTTCTTGAGGCAGTAGCTCCCACAAAACTCCTTCGGGGCGCGCTTTTTCTCTAGTGACGTCAAACCTTCTTTTTGGTGTGAAGAACGCGTCGAGTGTGAAATCAAAGGGTTCCACAGGAATCCACTCAACCAGTTGTAGCTCGTGCACGCTTGAAAAAATCGGCGTCTCGCGCGTCACCTTTTTGTACGTGCGCAAAATCGCGTACTCCAGCTCGGCGTAGCCCTCTCCCTTGCCAACTCTTGCACCATCTTTTGACACCGCGACCGAGCCCACGACGATTAGCTCTATTTGAGGTAGCTCTTCTGGGTGAACTATTTTTCCGTATTTCAAGGCGCCTGCGATCGTGCACGCTTTTGCGATTTTGTTACTGTCAAGCTTCGATGGGTCTATCAAAACGAACCCTTGCTTTAACCTAGGGGTTGGCATGACAAGCTTTTTCCTTGTAACAAACAGCGTTTTCTCACTTCGGTTTGTGGTGAGTCTGGGTTCACCTTTACCACAGAAGCGTTCAAAAACTCCTTTGACGAACAAACAAGCCTTGCGGCTTCGTTTGAGCCTTTGAAATTCGGAATCGCGCCGTACGCTTTAAACGGAAACGCGAGCGCTTTGTTTTGCACAAGCGTTTTCCACACGCTTTCTCTAATCTTTTGTTTTTGTTCGCTCATCTTTTCTTTGCCAAAAACACGCGCACAAACTGCACAAGCGTCTCTCCTTTTTGGTTGTAACCACGGCTTTTGATTTTTACAATTCCCATGCCACTTTTCGATCTCGATTCTCTTTTTTCTATCACCTCACCCTCTGCGTAAATCGTGTCGCCCACAAAAACCGGTTTTTCAAAGGAAACGTTTTCGAGCGCAAGCATCACACCTTGCGCGCCAGTTTCGGTTGTGAGAAGCCCTGTGACCACCGCGAGTGTAAAGAAGCCGTTTGCAAGAAGCCTTCCCGAATACTCTGGAAAGCTTTTTTCTATGTAGTGCGCGTTAAAGTGCACTTGGTTTGCGTTGTTAGTAAGAAGCGAAAACCAGATGCAGTCTGTCTCGGTTACGGTTCTACCAACTTTAGGGCGAATCTTTTCGCCCACCACAAAGTCTTCGTAATACCCTTCTTTCACAAAAAGTGTTTTGTGAACACACCTAAAAGCCTCTCGCAAATTTTTAGTGTGTATGAGGTTCAGTGTGACACTTGAGTGTAAAAAGGACGAAAACTCGCTTTGGCGAAGAATTTGTGACCTTGACAACTTCACAAAATACTGGCACGGAACAAGGAAGTTCAGCTACAAAAAACAAAATGGAGAAATACGCGCAAGCGTTGTTTTCGCGTTTGGCGGAAGGGGCGAAGCGAGAGTCGAGATTGACGAGCAAAAAAGGGTTTTGACAATTCTCTACGAAAAGGGCGCATTCAAGGGCGAGCAAAAAGTGTGGCTTGAAAAAGGAAGGATATGCGCAAGCTGGGACGTTGAGCTCCAAAGTGTGTTCAAGCTTTTTTCAAGTTGGAGCGAGGCTCACTTTAAGAAGGGCACACACAACGCGCTAATGAGGCTTTGTGAAGATTCCTAGTTTTCTTAAAAGGTAGAGCGCGTTTTCGAGCATTCCGTGGTCGTTGTTTAAGTAAATCGCCTTGATTTCTGAGTCGCACGCGTTCACTTGAGAAACGATTTCGTCCAGTTCTTCGCTAGAATAAACGTAGGAGTACCAGCTTTCTCTACCGTGCAGCCTTAAGTACACGCTTTGTTTAGAGCACACAATCTCTCTCGGAAGCTCTGGCGCGTCAACCGAGCAAAATCCGACGCCCATCTTTAAAATCCTTTGTTTGAAGCTCCACCAACGCACATCGCGAAACTCCAAAACTGCGTTCAGTTTAAAGCCTTCGAAAAAAGCGCTAATGCGCTCGATGTTTTCTTTTGTGGGAGAAAAGCTTGGGGGTAGCTGAAACAGCCAAAAGATGATCTTGTGTTGTAGCGGTTTTAGCGGCTCAACAAAACGCTCCCAAAGAGCTTCGCTCTTTTTGCCAAACTTCGAGTAGTGGGTGATTGAGCGGTGCACCTTGATGCTAAAGCCAAATCCCTCTGGCGCCTTGAGCCACGCGTTCACCCAGCTTTTCACGGGAAACCTGTAAAAGCTTGCGTTGATCTCCACCGAGTTGAAACCCTGCGAAAGGTACCACTCAAAAGCGGTGGGTTTGCCAGGATTCCAGAAGTACTGGTAACCAGACGTTCCGACGTACACTTTCATGTTCGACAACCGAGCATCCAAAAAGATTAAATCCACAAGCGCTTTTAACGCTTGTGTCACACGCTTTTGATTTTGTGCAAATCGAGCTTCCACCAAAAAAGCCAAGAAGTAAGAGCGTGACCGAAATCAGGGGGCCTTACTACACAGCAGTTAGCTACGGTTACTTAAAGCACCTTCTTGACGACTGGAGTGAGTACATAGACGGCTACAAGTTTGCGGGTGGCTCGATGAGACTTCTTAAAAAAGACAAGGTGAGAAGAATAATCGAGCTTTGCCACGAGCACGATGTTTACGTGTCAACTGGTGGTTTTGTGGAACGCGTGATCGTTCAGGGAGAAGAAGCGGTTGACCGCTATATCGAAGAGTGTAAAAGCTTGGGTTTTGATGTGATAGAAGTGTCTAGCGGTCTTGCGCCCATCCCTCTTAGCGACAAGCTTGAAATCGTAAAAAGCGTTCAGAGAGCGGGTCTTAAGGCAAAGCCCGAAGTGTCCATCATGCTTGGTGCTGGTGCGGGAACCCATGTGGTGGGGTACGAACAGCAAATGAAGATCAAAAGCTACAAAGAGTTTGCGAAAGAGGTGAGCGCTCACCTCAAACTTGGCGTTCAAATGATCATGATCGAGTCCGAAGGGCTTACCGAAGATTTACCTCCCGAAAAGTGGAAAAAGGACGTGATAAAAAGGCTAGTGGACGAGTTTGGGCGTGAAAAGCTCATGTTTGAAGCGTCCGACCCTCCTGTTTTTAAGTGGTACCTTACCACTTTTGGGCGCGATGTGAATCTGTTTGTCGACCATTCACAGATCGTTGAGTTCACCGCCTGGAAGACAGGGCTATGGGGAGATCCTGCAATTTGGCAAGGAAAGAAGTTGAGCTACCACTCACAAAAGTAATCTTAATTAACACTGCAAACTAATTCACACGAAATGCAGAGCAATGAAACGTTACGAGCGCAGTTGGACGAAATGCGCTCGAAACTTTTGGTTTACGTCAACGGAAGATTCGTCAAAGCGAACGAGCCTGCGATTTCCGCGTTCGACCACGGCTTGTTGTACGGTGACGGTGTTTACGAAGCGATCAGAAAGTACGGCGACAAGATTTTCATGCTCGAAGAGCACATCGAGCGGCTTTACGAGTCCGCAAAAACCTTAAGAATAAACATACCTTACACGAAAGAGGAGCTAGCTCGAATCGTAAAGCAAACCGTGGAAAAAAACGCGCTAAAAGACGCCTATATCAGAATAATCATCACGCGTGGGTATGGCAAAATGGGGGTAGACCCAAGAGGTTGCGTCGAACCCACGGTTCTCGTTATGGCAGAGCCGCGTGAGCCCATTTTTTCGGTAAAAGGCGTAAGAGCGAAAATCGTTTCGATAAGAAGAATTCCTCAGCAGTGCATAGACCCCAAGGCGAAGACCTTGAACTACCTCAATCACATTCTTGCAAAGATAGAAGCGCTTGAAAGCGGCTTTGACGAAGCGATCATGCTAAACGAACAAGGCTTTGTGTCCGAAGCTTCAACCGAAAACGTTTTCATAGCAAAAAAGGGTATGGTGGCCACACCTCCGCTTTCCGCGGGAATTCTTGATGGGATTACAAGAAGAGTTGTGATAAGGCTTGCGAAAGAGCTGGGAATCCAGGTTAGCGAAGTGAACCTGACACCACACGACCTTTACAACGCGGATGAAGTTTTTCTTACAGGAACCGCGGCTGAGGTTGTTCCTGTGGTCTGTGTTGACGGCGTGAAAATCGGTAGTGGAGAAGCTGGACCTGTTTTTCGAAGGATACGAGAAGCTTTTGAAACGCTTGTGAGAAATTAAAAGAGGAATTCGTTTTGCGCTACTACCTTGGGGTGGACGCAGGAACCACCGAGATAAAAAGCGTGCTTTTCGACGAAAAAGGAAGGGTGGTTTGTTCGTCAAGGAAAAGAGTAAGAAAAATTTACCCAAAACCTCAATGGGTTGAAAAAGATCCGATAGAAGCGCTCAACGCGCTCATTTTGAGCGTTCGCGAAACTCTAGAGAAGGCGCGCGTGAAAAAAGTGGAAGCGATGGGGCTTGCGAACGAAGGAGAAAGTGTTGTAATCTGGGACGCGCAAAGCGGTAAGCCGATTTACAACGCGATAACGTGGGAGGATAGAAGGACAGCAAAGCTCTGCAAACAGCTGAAACACTTAGAAAAAGAAATAAAAAACAAAACAGGGTTAAAGCTCGAATCCTACTTTTCTGCGACAAAAGCGCGCTGGATTGTCGAAAACGCAAAGCGTTCGACAAAACTCATGTTTGGAACAATGGACTCTTGGTTTCTTTGGAATCTCACGGGTTTTCATGTAACCGACGTTTCAACCGCTTCCAGAACGATGCTCTTTGACATCAACAGTTTAAAGTGGGACGAAGAGCTCATTTCGCTTTTTGGTTTACACCAACTCGAATTTCCAGAGGTCAAACAAAACAGCGAATTTGTGGCGCATACTAAAAGCGAAATTTTTGGGTTTCCCATTGCAATAAGCGCGCTTTGCGTTGACCAACAGGCCTCGCTTTACGGTCACGGCTGCACCAAACAAGGGGAGCTAAAAATAACTTACGGAACAGGAGCTTTTGCGCTCGCAAACATAGGAGACGCCCCGAAGTATTCGCAAAGCTTGCTCACAACAGTCGCTTGGAAAATTGACGGAAAAACGAGTTACGCCTTCGACGGTGGTGTTTACTCAGCGGGTAGTGCGATAAACTGGCTCATCGAGCTTGGCGTTGCGAAATCAGAAAAAGAAGTGGAAGAGTTATCGCGCAGTGTGCACTCAAGCGAAGCACTTTTTGTGATACCCGCGTTTAGCGGGCTTGCGTGCCCTTATTGGGTCGACGATCTAAAAGCTTCTATCCATGGCATCACGCTTTCTCACACCAGGGCTCATTTTGCGCGCGCAACGCTAGAGTCGATTGCGTATCTAGTTTCCGAAATCGTCGAAGCGATGCAAAAAGAGCTCGGTTCAATCGCCAAAATAAGAGTTGACGGTGGCATGTCAAAAAACCGTTTTCTTGTGCAGCTACAAAGCGACGTGTTACAAAAGGAGCTTTATGTTTGCACGTTTAAAGACGTGACCGCTTTTGGCGTTGCAAGCCTTGCGAAAAGAGCGATTGAAGGAAATGGTTTTTCTCAAAAAAAGTACGTAAAGTATTCGCCTAGCTCAAACTACGAGCGACAAAAAACAGATTGGAAGGAAGTTCTTACGCGCACGCTTTACTCTGGCGGAATTTCGCTGTAAATCACACTAAGGTCGATTCCTTGCTTTGCCCTGTACCACTTTGAAACGAAGTAAACCACGACTCCAAGAATTGCAACCGAAAGGAAGGTTGCGATGGTGTAAGGCGTGATGTAACCTCCGACAGCTGGATACGCGTAGCTTGCGTAAATCATCCAAAGCAAGTACCCAAAAGTTATCGAACCGATAAGGGTGATAAGTGGAATGTTTGCGACTCTCCTTTTCACAATTTCTGGAGCGCTTTCAAACACTTGTCTTTTTCTAAAAGGAAGGGTGAGCGCCGCAAAGACTGGAATGAGCATGCACAGCACCGCAAACAGGATGAAGTTGATCTGAACAAAGATCGTCGTGTAAACGCTAAGCGCAAGTCCTATTTCAGCAAGAATGGTGATCAGTATAACCGAATACAAAGGCGCGCCATTTGGTTTGACTTCTGCAAGCTTTGCGGGAACAAGCCTATCGAAAGCCCACGAGAAAATGTTTCGGCTCACGTAGTAGAAGTAGGTCACGGCAAGCGCGATGAGTGAAAGAAGGAAGCCGATAAACACGATTATCGCAAGCGCCAAATTTGGATAAGCCACCGCAGCGTAAAACGATATGAATGGTAAAGCGGGCATTACGCCAGGTGAGCCGTAAAAAAGGTAACCTTCGGCGGCTAGCCAGTTTGTTGAAACAAGTCTTGTGAGAAGAACGTCACCCACAGCAAACAGCGCCCACATGAAAACCAAAGAGCCTATGCTACCAAGAATCAAAGTCCTTGCTGGTCTTTTCACTTCACCCGCAAAGAACGTTGGAATGTAGTAACCGTAAAAGATCCAAAAGCCCATGATAAGACCAGCGGCTGAACCGATTATGGGTGAATACTTGTACACGAGACCGTGCTGAATCGCGGTTGGTATCACTTGTTGAAAGTTGTTTGCTCCCATAAACCTGTTCCAGTTGCTCACGAATGTCGAAGCGTTTGCGGAAGCTAGCGAAGCAAGAATTATCGCCCAAGAAAGCATCGCAAGGTAAAAGGAGTACTTGAGATAAGCCACGGTTTTTGTGGGCGTGACGATCATCAGAACAAAAGTGACAAGCGTGGCCAAGCTTCCCACCACGAAAACCCATATTCCGCTTGTGAGCGAGCTAGACCAAGCGATTAGCTGAGCGTTGTTTGTGAGCACACCAAGCTCGTAAAAGAAGCTTGACATGAGTGTGCTAGGAATCCAAGCGATAAGAGATCCTGCCACAAGACCGCTGAAAACGCTGAGTGTAAAGTTTGAGACAAAACCTCCTAGTGGCGTAAACGTTCTACTTGTGAACACGTAATCCGCACCGCTTCTTGGGTACACGCTACCTATTTGGCTATACGTGATCGCGTGAAAGATGCAAAAGATCATCCCTAACGTCAGAATAAGAAGAATGCTAGAGCCTGGCCAGAGATAGGGAAGCCATGCGTAAGTGATGTAGCCAGAAGAAGGGGGGCTTATGCACTGAGCGCCGAACAGAAAAGCCCCAAATGGCCCGATTGCTTTAACAAGACCGGTGGCGTCTCTTACAAAAACGCTCGCTTTGGACATACAACTGAAAATAAATGGGTAATGATAAATTTTTTGAAAAAAATGTTTGAAAATTGATCGCCATTTAAGAACCACGAAATATTCCAACCTTTTTTTCTCATTCCAATTTTTAACGCTTATAATAAAGAAGGGTGCCAATAAAAAGAAGCGCGATCGATATCATAAATGGCCCATATGTTTTGTAAGCGATACTCTCGCTTACAAAGTAAAACTTCGCAAAAGATATTACAGTAAAAACTAATGCGACTATACCTATTATTGTTTGCTAACGGCACTTTTACCACTTTTTGTTTGATAGCACAAAAGCTTTCGTAAACTTGTTTCTGTCTATAAGAATTAACATTGCCGTAAACGGAAAAAGAAATGCTGAAGTTGCGATTGCCACATAAAAACAAGAATGCGTACGAGGCTGTTACTTATTCCGCGCCAATTATGTCCGCTAGGCGAAAGCCCCTATCAGCACTTAATTTCTTTAGACCACTGAAGACTTAAGGTAGACGAAACACACAACAAGCATAGCTTTTTTAAAAATGTTCAATTTGCGGTCAGTGCCTTAGAGCACATTTTTATTGATTCTACCAATTTTAAGTGTATGCGCAAGAATTGTTTTACTTGTAGAGCATTAGGAATGAAATTACCCTCAATATTTTGCTATTTATGACATAATATACTATATTATACATATTTTTATATTTTTATACATATTTTCACACACATGTTTAAATTGTAGAAATACGATCGATTAATTGAGCTGCTATGACAGTGGGTTTGTTGGCTAAATGGAGGCGGTCACTGTGAGTTTTTCGGTTACCGCACCCCTCTGGATAGGGATATTTTTGGTGTAATAATAGGCGGGCTTGCTGAATTGTGGGGGATATCCAACTCAGATGTGCTACTTAAACTAGCGAAATGGGAGGACAGGCTATTCATCAACTGCATAGCCATAGCCATAGGGGTAGGAGCAGTGCTACTCTACGGCCTTGCGGCCTTGGGTGTAGGCTTTCACTATGGTGTTAAACCTGAATACATAATAGGAGTGGCGCTCGGCGGTCTTATTTTCGGAATTGGAGTGGCAATAGCAGGTTATGTGCCAGGAACAGAGTGGAT
>NEXD01000062.1 GCA_003019595.1 Candidatus Marsarchaeota G1 archaeon BE_D | reverse complement strand
TATAGGGATGCACTTTCAGTGTACAAGGGATGGCTTAATAATCCTAAAAAAGGTAGGTTTCCGAGAGTGTACAAACCTACGGTATGGCTAACACCTAAAGCTAGTTATGACGTGTACTTCGAAGCAATGTCTGTTAGGATTGCTAGTGTTGGTGAACTACCAATCTTAGGTTATCCTAGAAACTTGAGGGAGTACATGAGCTGGAGGATGAAGGAGGCTAGGTTAGTGATCAAGGATGGTAAGGCTTTCTTAAAGGTGGTTTTTGAGAAACCGTTAGATAGTGTTGAGCCAAAGGAGAGTATTGCCGTAGATATTAACATGGCTGAGGTTGTAGTAGGAAAGGACGACAAACACTACGTTAGGATTCCTACTCGCCTTGAGGAGGTTCATCACTGGAAGTCTTTAGCTGAGAACCTACAGAAGAAATATCCTAGAATGTGGAGGGGGAATAAGAGGATCCTTCACAGGGTTCGCTCTTTTCATCTAAAGGCTAAGAGAGTCATGGAGGATTTCGCTAGGAAGGTTGGGAAGTGGGTTGTTGAAATTGCTGAAGATTTTGGTGCTAACATCATTAAGTTAGAGAACCTAAGGAATCTTATCAAGAACGTGGATAAACTACCGAAGGAATTTAGGGATAAGCTGTATCTTATGCAGTACCGTCGTTTGCAGTACTGGATTTCATGGCAGGCTAGGAAACACGGGATGGTTGTTGAGCTTGTTAATCCCAGTTATTCTTCAGTCTCATGCCCTAGGTGTGGTAGAAAAATGAGGGAGGTTTCCCATCGTTGGTTCACGTGTGCTTGTGGTTATGAGAATGATCGTGACGTTATTGCAATAGTTAATTTAAACAGGAGGGGGTCTCTGGCCCTCTCGACTGCCCCTCAAATGAGAGATGTAGACCCGAACCGATGAGGGGAACCCTCGCCCTTCAGGGCGGGGAGGAAGTCAGATACGCCACAATCCAAATTCGAAAAAAATTCTAAAGGCCTAAATTGTCGAACATTTACTTGTGATTACTAGTTTAGAAGATGTATCTAAAGGAAACAAATGTCTATTACTAAAAGAAATCAAGCAAAGTGTTTTTTCTTTTTCTAGAATTTTCTTCTAACAACGCAGGAATCTTTTTCTCAGCAATTTTGTTTGCCTGAGATATTAATTCTTTAATGCTGTGTTCTGTAGTTTCAACACGTGTCACAGCGCAGATCGCAACTGCTTTCAAAAACGTGATGATTTCGGTTTTTGTCGCGTCCGCTTGAGAAAGCGCGTCATTCATTTCGTTTAACATTTGTTCTACGCTTTTTGCAAGATCGGTTTCCATAACCGCATTCCGCTTTTTTCTTGCGACTATTACTAGCGTTTTATTTAGACTCGAGTTATTTCTTTTTGCAACCAATCTAGTCAAAAGCTCTGATGTTACAGGCCATACTCTGCTCACATAAAATTGTGAGGTAATTAAAGCTTGTATTATAGTTTCCCATGCGCTAAAAGACTTATGCGTAAACCATAAGATTAGCACTCCGTCATCTTTGAGCACTTTGTGGCACTCTTTTAAAAAGATGCTCATTTCTTGCGTGAATCTTTCTTTGTTAAAACTCGTGGTGCTCTCATTGCTTCGAACTATGATTTCTCCAGAACGAGGCACTTTTTCTGATTTAAGACACCAATCCGGATGATAAGATGTAAATTCAGAGCCTATGTAGGGGACAAGAATCAACCTAAACACTTGCCAGAAGAACTCGCTTATATCGCTATAAATGTGTGTGTCGTAGTAGGGCGGATCGACGTTTATCACGTCTACTTTAATACTACCTAACAACGAAGATAACAACCGACTGTCTCCATTAACTATCTTTATGTTTTCTCCAAGTCCACCGATTGAGTTACATAATTCTTCCAAAATGGGATATATTCCACCTTCTGTCTTTATTACATCTTTGGTCTTGGGTTCAAATATCCATCTTAAATTTCTGTATGGCACAATTGCTTCGCAGAACCATTCGCTATAAGATATTTTCCTGCTTTGTGCGTAACTCCCTATACCATCTCTTATCGTTCCGTTCTTCCAACTTGTGAATATACAATTGTAGTCTGCGAGTTTGCTAACTCCAAAAGACAAATACAACGATAACGCAGCCCCCAATTTTCCTAATGGAAGCAACGCTTCGGCTTTCTTACGCGCGTATCTGATAAGTGTTCCAATTGCGAGAAGCTGTCGAGGATTAAACAGTTCATACCAGTGCTTTATACCATATTGCCTTAACGCGTAGAACACATCGTTTTCCGTTGGTATTTCATTTAGAAACAAAAAGTTTTCCAAATCATTAAACTTCTTACTCAACTCTTTACAAGCGTCTAAGAAAAGGTTGTTGTCGTTTGCGTCACAAACAACATATTTTTTTCCTGTTTGCCTTATTAACAAAACGTAAGTTGAAAAGATTTTATCTGAATCCACATTACCATTTTTCAGGTTTTCAAGAATTTCCACGTGAGCGTTTGTCCATTCCGTGTACGCGTCCTTTTTTGTAATTGGATTACTGCAGTAAGGACATTTGATCAAACCTCTTTTAGAAGTTTCATAGGGTAATTTTGTGGGTTGTTTCGTCAGCGCTATGTTAAATTCTTTCGAATTGAACTGCAAAAGAATGTAAACATCATCACTAACCTGAGCATTTTGAATCAATGGAATCTTTCCGCCACATTTTTTACACTTTATTCCTCTTGCGATGATGTAACCTTCTGCGTCTTTAGGATAAAATCTACCCAATTCGTTTTGAGCAAACAAGATGAGTTCTATGAACTCTTCATTGGCGAGTTTGGCAAGCTCTTTGCCAAATACAGATGGATATTCTACTGTGCCTTTGAGAATCAAGTACGCTACTGGATTGTAGTCTATCGCAATCGACTTAAAGCCTAGCCTTAAGCTTTCTAAAGGTATTGAACCTCCTCCGGCCATGGGGTCGCACACCACTATGTCTTCGGGCTTCTTTGAGTCTCGTAATAAAATTTTACGGATCAAGTCTTTGTCAGGATTGGCGTAAAAAAGAAGCGGTGGATGATTCGCTTCAATACATTCACGGGTTTTATTGTCCCATCCAAGAGCTTGCATGAATGTCTTTGCGTCAATTTGCTCGGGAAAAATCGCGCCTAGTGTCAAAGCTCTACTTATTGAGCAAGGTCTTCTTGCAAACCAAGGATGCAAACTTCTGATTTTGGGGTCGAAAAAATTTCTTCCAATTTTTTTGATTATGTGTTCAGGTATCCCAAGTTCCCTACAATGCTTGATATAGGCGGCAACAGCCTTATACGCCATTTCTATCGCCGCATCTCTATTTATCTCACTTATGGGAAACCATTTCTCAATCAGAGTTTTTTTCATTTTGTCCACACTTTTTTTGTAGTAAACTAATATAGTTAATCATACACACCGCAACTATGAATTCTTTTTGTAGATGCATTATATTTATATTGTATCTACAAAATATTTAAATTTTGTGATTTATTAACCTCATAAAATGGCTAAGGTGAAAATCACAATAGAAGGTTATGAAGTTATCGAAAAAACTGTTAAGGGTGGAGGAAATTCTGGAAGAGTTTATTTACCCAAATCTTGGATAGGTAAAAGGGTCAAAATAATCTTATTAGATCGTGTCAACAAAGATGCGAACCAGACTTAAAGTCGATTAAAAATGGCTATTCCAGAAAAGGTCTCAAATCACATCATTAATCTTTTATTTAAAAGCGTAAGAAAAAAATTGGAAAAATATAAACCAGAAACAGCTCACATGCCTTTTCATTTTAAACTTTTAGGCAGAGATCGTTATGCGATGTTTTCTTTTATACAATCCATTAATACTTCTTTTGGTGGTATTTGGGAGCAAATCGCTGTGATTCTCGCCAATAACGCAGGCTTTTTCGCAAAAAGACAATATTTGTTGTTAGGGAAAATAGACCACCAAACTCAAAACGTGATTCAGAATATTCATGAAAGATTAAGAAGAGGAGAAATGGTTGCAAATAAGAAGCAAGAAATTGAATTAATTCGTCAAAGTATTAAAAAGGGAAGACCAAAGAAAGACCCAGATTCGTATGTTGATTTGTACGTTAAACGACAGAACGAAGAAAACTATTTTGATATTACTAGTGCAAAACCAAACAAAAAAGAATTTGCTTCTTTAAAACTAAAACTATTAAAATGGACTGCACTAAGATTAAGCCAAAAAAAGAGCGCTAATGTTGTAACTAGACTTGCAATACCATATAATCCATACTATCCTAAACCGTATCAGCGTTGGACGTTGGAAGGTTTATACGACTTACAAAGAGGAGAAATCCTGATTGATGCAGATTTTTGGAACTTTGTGGCTAACGACGATGTCTATAATGAACTGTTAGAAATCTTTGAAATTGCAGGAAATACTCTACGAAAAGAGATTGACGAAAAATTTGAAAAGTTTGCTTTATGACTTTTTTGAAGCTTCAGATCGAACAAAACCGCTATTTGAGCTCAAACGCTTTCCATAAATTTAAATTCCTAAAGTGCGCAATGTTTCCCGCTTTTTCACAATTCAGCTTGGTGGGTCACGCAGCGTTAAATCGTCACAAAAAATGATTGTGCCCATATAAAACACTAAGATTATGCGCTCGGCAATGCGCTATCCACTTACAAAATGCTTAAATTAATAGCCGACGATTTAATATTGTATGCCAAGCCACGGTTCGCTCACAAAAGCTGGAAAGGTCAGGTCCGCAACTCCTAAGATTCAGCCAAAAGAAAGAAGGGCGCCAGTTCCAAGAATAAAGAAGCGCACGCTTTACTTTAAGAGATTTGTTTACAACTCACAAGCTTCTCAGCAACAAGCGAGCGCTGAAGCGTAAAGACGGAACAAATATATTCCACACCGCTATTAAACCTTGAAATGAAGGCTTATTTAGCGTCCACAATCTACGGTTGCTTTCTTGTTGATTCCACTGGAAAGGTTGTCAAAGCGCTCAGGTGTTCACCAAACGATCAAAGCGCGATTTCAAAGCTTCTTGAAGGCGTTGAAAAGCTAGGAATCGAAAAAGTTGAAACGATAGAACCAGAGCTAGCCAAATTCGCACAGCTTGTTCAGCCAAACCCAAGTATAGCAAGCATTTACTCACACGAGAGTTTCGCGCAGAGTTTAGGTCTTTCAAAGGACGAAGTGTATGAGCTTGTCAGGTCAAGCGCTTTAGAAGCCACAAAAAAGGGAATCACAGAAGCGTCGGCGCAGCTTGACAAGGTGGTCGCGCAAGCGGTGAAAGCTGTTGATGAGTTTGACAAAACGCTCAACATTTTCGCCTCTCGAATTAGGGAGTGGTACGGACTTCATTTTCCAGAACTTGGCGAAATGATAGAAGACCACTCTTCTTACCTCAGATTGGTTTCAAAGGTTGGGCTAAGAACCAACTTTACTCTAGAGCGCTTGCTTTCTCTTGGATACAAAGAAGAAAACGCAAAGAGGATCTTGGAAAAAGCGAAAAACTCAATTGGCGCGCCGATGAGCGAAGAAAACTTCGAACCAATTAGAATAATGTCTGAAGCGGTTTACCAGCTTTACAGTCTTAGAAACAGCTTGACTAGTTATATCGACAGGCTAATGGCAGATGTTGCGCCTAACCTGCGTGGTTTTGCTGGGCCATTACTTGGCGCAAGGCTTATCGCGCTTGCGGGAAGCCTTGAAAAGCTTGCAAAGTTTCCTTCTAGCACGGTTCAAGTTTTGGGCGCTGAAAAAGCGCTTTTTAGGGCGATAAGGAAGGGCGCAAAACCTCCGAAACACGGTGTGATCTTTCAAGACCCCGTGATTCACACTGCGCCGAAGTGGCAAAGGGGAAAAATAGCAAGAGCGTACGCTGGAAAGCTGAGCATCGCCGCGCGTTTGGACTTTTACGGTGGAGAGGACTTGTCGGACAAACTGAGAGCCGAATTCGAAGCGCGAATAAGGGAAATAAAGCAAAAATTCGCAAAACCACCACAAAGCGTGTCAAAGCGAAAGATGCGAAAAGCTTAAGTAGGGGAGCTTACTAACTTTAGGTTAGTAAGTGGTGATTAATGATGACCAACACACCGGTTGAATTAAGGGTTGCTGAAGCTCTTCCTCGCGATGTCGGAAGGGGAATTGCGAGAGTCGACGCAAAAGTGATGAAGGACTTAGGGCTACAAACTGGCGACGCGCTCGAAATCATAGGAAAGAGAAAAACGTATGTGAAGGTGCTTCCCACTTACGTTGACGACTACGGACGTGGAATAATTAGGCTAGACTCGTACACGAGAAACAACGCGGGTGTGGGAATTGACGACAAAGTGAAGGTTCAAAAGGTTGAAGTGAAGAACGCAGAAAAAGTTGTTCTTGCGCCAACTGAGCCTTTGCAGATAATAGGCGCAGAGGATTACCTTGCGCAGGTTCTTTTGGGAAGAATAATCACGCGAGGAGACGTTATACCGATAACGATTATGGGAAGAAGAATAAATCTGAGCGTGATATCCACCCAACCAACAGGTCCTGTGATAATCGCCGAGGAAACGAACATAGAGCTTAGCGAAAAGCCCCAGACCATTGAGAACATTCCGCGCGTTTCCTACGAAGACATCGGCGGAATGAAGGACGTGATTCAAAAAGTGAGAGAGATGATCGAGCTACCGCTAAGACACCCAGAGCTCTTTGAAAGGCTGGGAGTTGAGGCTCCAAAGGGTGTTTTGCTGTACGGCCCGCCTGGCACAGGAAAGACTTTGCTTGCGAAGGCGGTGGCAAACGAAACCAACGCGCACTTTATCAGTATAAGCGGTCCTGAGATCATGAGCAAGTTCTACGGAGAAAGCGAGCAAAGACTTCGCGAAATCTTTGAAGAAGCGCAGAAGAACGCTCCTTCGATAATCTTTATCGACGAAATCGATAGCATCGCTCCAAAAAGAGAGGAAGTGACTGGGGAGGTTGAAAGAAGGGTTGTGGCGCAGCTACTCACACTCATGGACGGGTTACAGTCGAGAGGGAAAGTGGTGGTGATCGGTGCGACCAACAGACCAAACGCGCTCGACCCCGCTCTTCGTAGACCTGGTAGGTTCGACCGAGAAATCGAAATCAAGGTGCCCGACAGGGACGGCAGGCTTGAAATCCTCCAAATTCACACAAGAGGAATGCCACTTGCGCCCGATGTCGACTTAAACAAGCTTGCGGATGTGACGCACGGATTTGTGGGCGCGGACCTTGCGGCGCTCGCAAAGGAAGCGGCTATGGCCGCGCTAAGAAGGGTTTTACCTCAGATCGACCTTAACCAAGAAAAGATTTCTGCGGATGTGCTCAACAAGATAACCGTGACCATGGCGGACTTTGAGCAGGCGCTCAAAGAAGTTCACCCGTCGGCGATGAGAGAGGTGCTCATAGAAAAGCCAAACGTGCACTGGGACGACATTGGCGGGCTAGAAACGGTAAAGCAAGAGCTTAGAGAAGCGGTTGAGTGGCCACTCAAATACCCAGACTTGATGGAAAAGGCAAAGGTGAGCCAGCCCAAGGGAATTTTGCTGTACGGCCCGCCTGGCACAGGAAAGACTTTGCTTGCGAAGGCGGTGGCAACTGAAAGCCAGGCAAACTTTATCGCGGTGCGTGGCCCTGAGCTACTTTCAAAGTGGGTCGGAGAGTCGGAGCACGCGGTAAGAGAAATCTTTAGAAAGGCAAGGCAGGCCGCACCTTGCATCATCTTCTTTGACGAAATCGATGCTCTTGCGCCAGCACGCGGAAGTGGCGCAGACTCACACGTGAGTGAAAGGGTTGTGAGCCAGCTACTCACAGAGCTAGACGGCATTGTGCCACTCAACAATGTCACAGTGATCGCCGCAACCAACAGGCCAGACTTGATAGACCCGGCTTTGCTAAGGCCTGGCAGATTCGACAAGATAATCGAAGTGCCAATGCCCGACGAAGCCGCTCGAAGACAGATCCTTGAAATACACCTAAGAGGCAAAACTCTTGCAAAAGACGTGGACCTTAACAAGCTTGCGGCTCAAACATCTGGTATGAGCGGTGCAGAGCTTGCGGGTCTTGTTCAAACCGCGTCGATGCTTGCGGTAAGAGAGTTCATCGACAAGTACGGCGATGAGTACAAGAAGCACTTGAATGAGTTTGCGATCACGATGGCACACTTTGAAGAAGCGCTAAAGCAACTCAAGTCAAGACTACCAGTGAGAAGGACTGAGCTCAACCTCACCCCTTAATTTTTTAAAGCGCGTAACGGCAGTGAATGTATCCCTTGACCCTTCTTACAAAATAAGGACAAGTAAGGCACTTTAGCGCTGGCGACTCGCCACCAACCATTGGGCAGTTCACCGCATCGGTTTTCATCGACTCAAGAAAGCTTTTTCCCACTTTTAGCTCTCTTAAACTTTTGTAAAGCTCTTTATCAGGCGTGAACGGTTTTGAAACCTTGTAGATTGCGATTTCGCGAACCTTGTCCATTGTAACATACTTGTACGAGCTTGGTATAAGCGTTTAGTTTTGCACAAACTGGGAGAGGTGTTCGTGAACCACTACCCACTTACCTCGCTTTTTCACCAAAACGAAGGTTGCGCGCGACCTTTGCGTGAACCTTTTTGCTTCGAAGTTATAATCGTTCACGAATATTCCGCCATAGTTCAAGTAGCAAGTGGCCACGGCGCAATCGCCATACGTTTGTATCTTTAGATCCTCGATTAGGCAACTAAAGTCTGTGATGTTGGTGAAAAGCACTATGTCAAAGTGCCTTGCGCTGTCGCCCTCTAACCTTTCGAAAGGAGGAAGGTCGCTGAACTTTGTGTAACCTTCGTCCCAGCTATTGAGCTCTTCTAGCTTTTCAAAGTCCTTGTTTCGCGCGGCTTCGAATATCGAGCTAATCACCCGCTTGATTTCTGCTCGCTCCCTTTCTGACATACCTATTTTACTTTTGAAAAACGCTTAAGCTTTGTTCATGTGTCATCTTCTCGAAAAACGCCCAAAATTGGCTGTTTCATTTCGCTCGTCAAAACTCCCCTTCCCATACCCTCTGTGTTATAGTGGTAACCGTACTCTCCTTTTTTGTTGAGCGCAATTAGCCCGATCGTCCCACTCCCAAACCTTTTTGTGATCATTTCAACTCCTTGTTTTACGGCGTCCATCGGTGTTTCGCCATGTGCCATAAACTCCACCACGCTTTTACACAAAGAGGTTCTTATCGCGTACTCACCAATCCCTGTGGCAACAGCTCCCCCAATTGAGCTATCGGCGTAAAAGCCAGCGCCAGCGATTGGCGAGTCTCCGACACGACCAGAAAGCTTAAGCCAGTACCCTCCCGTGGAAACACCAGCTGAAATCTTGCCATTTTTGTCGAGCGCAATCGCGCCAACTGTTCCTAGCTTACTAAATAGCGCCTTGTTTTTCGGAAACTTGTTTGAAGACTCAAGCCACTCCTTCTTTAATTCGTTTAACCGCTGTAACTTCTCCTGTGTGACCAAAGAAGTGTCTTGTTTTACTCCTAGTGCTTCAAGAATTCTGAGCGCACCATCGCCAACTAGCAACACGTGGTCCGTTTTTGTCATCACCAAATGGGCGGCAACAATAGGGTGTCTGACGTTTCTGAGTGACGCAACGGCACCTACCGAAAGCTCTGAACCGTCCATAAGCCCTGCGTCAAGCTCCGCGTAGCCATCGACGGTCAAACTGCACCCTACACCAGCGTTGAACGCACCACACTCTTCCATTACGTAAATCGCTTTGATCACCGCTTGTAGAGAGTCGCCTCCTTCTTCCAAAACTTTGTAGCCCTCTTTCAGCGCAACGCCCAAAAATTTTCTGTAATCGTCAAGCCTTTCGTGTGTTCGAAGAACACCAGCACCGCCGTGAATTATGATGCCAAAAGTCATAGTTCAGGCTTAGTGGGTATGATGGTAATAAGCGTTTACCAAATCGTAAGATTGTGTCCGGATAAGACTTCATTCGTGTCACCTCCACTCAATGTACCAGTGCACGAATAGTTCTAGGAAGTCGAGAAGAGGTGTGAAGAGTGTTTGGGTTTATGTTGTTGTAGAAAACCCTTATTCTATCCTTGAGGTACCCGAAGAAGCGCTCAACAGAGCAACCCAAAAGTTTGGTGAACTTTCTAAAACTCTGCTCACAGCCCCACGCTACCATGGTCCCCGATCCGTTAGGATCACAGGGTCACCCACACAGGCACCTCCTCCTCAGCCTGCGCAGAAATCTGAGCGCGTTCTCCATGGTCCGGGTTAATGAGACGCCGAACCAGATTGCCTAGTATACGCGTCCACACCCACCCAAACGTAGATTGGTCTGCCACCACACTACACCACACTCTCATCAACCGCGATCACAGGGT
>NEXD01000061.1 GCA_003019595.1 Candidatus Marsarchaeota G1 archaeon BE_D | reverse complement strand
CGCGCGCATGAACTCGTCAGTTACGCGCACAGAGATGTTCGCGTACCTCACCGATTTGAGATCTCTTTTCACTTTAATAAAATCGAAAATGTCCGGGTGGTCCACCCTGATCGTGATCATCAGCGCCCCTCTTCTTCCAGCTTGGCCTATTGTCCCAGTTGTTTCGCTCATTATGTTCATGAAAGACACAGAGCCAGTAGAGTGTATGGCCGCGTTGTGAACCGGCGCTCCTTTGGGTCTTAGTATGGAAATGTCGGTGCCCACGCCCCCTCCGTAGCTGTACGTGCGCGCCGCTTGCTTGCACCACTCGAATATCCCTTCGATCGAGTCCTCTTTTATCGGAATGACGTAGCAGTTGAGAAGCGTGGACTTTCTCTTTTGTCCTGCGCCGAACATAATTCTTCCGCCTGGCACGAACCTGAAGTCGGAAAGAAGCCAGTAGAACTTCTCTTCCCACTCCTTTCTTTTTTCAGACGGCTCTACAGATGCTATTTCCCTCGCCACACGTCTCCACATTTCAGTGGGAAGTTTTTCTACAACATTGCCGTCAAGGTCTCTTAAAGCGTACTTTTCAAGAAATACGCGCGCTCTTAATTCGTCACCATCAAAAAATTTCAGCGTCTCATCAAAAATCTGAATAGCACGTTGTTGCTCTTTTTCCATTTCTAAGCTCATTTTTCACACACCTTATTCGTACACCAACCCACATCCAGTATTTCAACTAAGTATATATGGGCTGGCACGGAGATAGTTTAGTTTACCTTATTTAAAACGATTTCGGGAGGATTTCCTATGGAACTTTAGAATGCCTTTTAAGACGGTGAATGCTTAACCACAATGAAATGGGCGTTACGGTGGTCGTCGGCGGGTTTTTTGGCGACGAGGGAAAGGGTAAAATTATCGCTTTCCATTCGCTAAAAACAAGACCTAGTATAGCCGTGCGTGGAGGAGTTGGACCAAACGCTGGTCACACAGTGAGTATCGGTGGTCGTGTTTACAGACTTAGGCTTGTTCCTTCCGCTTTTGTGAACGAATCGACAAGATTGCTCATAGGTCCTGGCGTGTTAGTCGACGAAGAAGTTTTTTTGAAAGAGGTGGAACAGCTTGGGGTGTCTGATAGAATTAACGTTGACCAAAAGTGTGGTTTGATAGAAAAAGCCCATATCGAAAGGGATCGCTCAAGCGAACACTTGCGAAACACGATAGGCACTACGGGTACTGGAACTGGGCCTGCAATGGAAGATCGCGTGAGTAGAAGATTACGTCTTGCGCTTGAATCTTCCTTGCTCAAACCATATTTGAAAGACACTGTGGAGATAATTCATCAAGTGATCGAAAAGGGAGAAAAGGTTCTTGCTGAGGGCACTCAAGGAACGTTTCTCTCGTTGTATCACGGAACATATCCTTATGTGACGAGCAAAGACGTAACTGCGGCGTCTGTGTGCGCCGATATAGGAGTGGGACCTAAACACGTCGATGACGTGCTTGTTGTGTTCAAAAGCTACGTCACGAGAGTGGGAAATGGCCCTCTTGAAAACGAGCTTTCTCAAGAAGAAATCGAAAAAAGAGGCTGGGTTGAAAGAGGTAGCGTTACAGGTAGGCTCAGAAGGGCCGCGCCTTTCAATTTTGAACTTGCAAAAAGGGCTGTAAAGCTCAATAGCGCGACGTGTTGCGCGATCACAAAGCTAGACGCGCTTTTTCCCGAAATAAAAGGGGTGAAGAAGAAGGAAGCCCTCACGCAAGAAGCGCTGGGATTCGTCAAAAAGGTGGAAGACGAGCTAGGAATTCCTGTGGTTTACGTGGGAACAGGAGAAGACGTCATGGACACGGTTTGTTTTTAGCTCTTTTCAAGCTGTTCTTTTATTAGTCTTGAAAGCTCTGAAGCGACAAGCGACCCAGGCGCCCTTCCTCTCACTTTTTCCATAACTTCGCCCATAAGCGCTTTGAACGAGGCTTCTTTTTTGGAATAAAGAAGTGTAGAATTTTTCGCAAGGACCTCGCGAATAATTGAGCGAAGCTCTTCCACACTTAAGCTTTTGGACCTAATTTCCTTAAGCGCTTCTTCAAGTTCCACACCCATGAGCGCTTTTCTTAGTAAAAGCTTTGCGGTCTCGCGATCAATGTTTTCTTTGCTACAAACTCTAAAAAGCCTGAAAAGCTGTTCGTCTGTGAGCGTATCAGCACTAAGACCTTCTCTTTGCGCTTCTTTCAAATCCTGTAATAGCAACACGCACGCGAGTTTTGCGCTTTCAGGAATTTCGTTCGCTACCCTTTCAATTACGCGAAGAAAATCGGAATCTATAGCCTGTTTTGCGAGCTCTGCGCTCACACCAAGCTGTATTAAGGTTTTAACGGTTTGCTCTAAGGGTGGAGGCGTGCTTTGTCTTACGCTTTGCAATAGCTCTTCGTCCACCACAATATGCGGCACATCAGTTTCTGGGTACATTCGCGCGGAACCTGGCATCGGTCTTGAAAATCTTGTTGTTCCGTCGGCTTGCGGCGCTCTTGTTTCTTCCACAACTCCTTCCATAGCCTTGACAATTCTATTCGTCACAACTTCAAGCGCGCTTTTTGCCTTTTCTAATGGCGCGACCACAATCACAAAACCATCGTTTTCTTCACAGAGTAAGGCGCTTCTAACCCGCTCCACTTCGTCTTGTGTTATACCGTAATTTGGAAGTTCATCAGAGTGAATCAGACCCCCTACCCCTGTAAGCTGGCGAACGTAATCCGCTAGCTCTGTTCCAAATCTTCTTCCTGGTGCGACGTTATACGCGAAATACCCCTTAAAGCCTGAAACCTTAATTCCCAAAATTTTATGTGAGCGTTTGAGCGCTTCAGAAAGCATTTTAGAACGAGTATCAGAAAAAAGTTCGCTTAAGTCGGTGATTTCACCGAAAGTTATCGTTTGCATCTTTGACGAAATTTCGCGTTTTAAATTAAGAAGACCTTCTTGTCTTTTCATTTCAAATTCAACGATTTTCGGAATGAGGCTGAGCTCTTGAACGCCTTTAACTTCAACTCTTGCACCACCTTCTATTGAAATGTTTAGATCCTGTCTAATTGTTCCAAGTCCTCGTTTGACCTTTCTTGTCCTTCGCAGTATGCGACCTATTTCCAAAGCCACCCTTTCCGCCTCTTCAGGAGATGAGATGTCTGGATAAGTGGAAATTTCTATCAACGGTATTCCAAGCCTGTCGAGCCTGTACACCACGACACCTTGCGCCTTGTCTTCTTGTATCGGTCTTGCCGCGTCCTCTTCAAGACAAATTGTGGCAATTCGAACTTCTTTCCCGTCAAGCTTTAGTTTGCCACCAGTTGCTATGAGCGCCGTTCTCTGAAAGCCAGAGGTGTTTGAACCGTCTATCACGAGTTTTCTCATCACATGAATTTCGTCCACGGGCCTTGCATCAAGAAGTTGCGCGACCATCAACGCAACTTCGAGCGCCTCTTTGTTGAGCTCGTGAGGAGGTTCTTCGTCCATCTCCACAAGACAAGAAGTGTCAGGATTTGCTTCATATATGAAAACCCTGGACCTCATTTCCTCGAATTTTGCCGCTACGTCAACTTCTCCGAGTTCGCTTCTTGACGCTCTTAGTTGTCTTTTAAATGAAAAAGTGGAAGAGCTCGAAAGCTTTGTTGGACAATTACAAAAAAGTTTGTGTTGCGTGTCAAGCTGCTGGTGCACTTCTAAGCCCACTTTCATAAGATTCCACCTCGTAAACTGTTCTTTCAGATATTTCTCCAACCAAATTTGTGCGCATCACTTCTTCAACTTTTTCCCGTGGAAAGTTCGCAACACACCAGCAGAGTTTGACATAAGCAGTTTCAGGAAGCATGTCCTCTAAAGGCACGACGCCAGCACTAAGAAGCCTTCTACCTGTTGTGTAAACATTCATGTTCACACGACCAAAATAGCACTGAGAGGTCATAAAGAACAAAACGCCTCTCTTTTTAAGTTGTGAAATTGAATCCAAAAGATAAGAAGGAACATGACCAAGCCCGGTTCCCGCAAAAACAACGCCCTCACAATCGGCGCACAGCGCTTCTAAAACGCGTTGGCTTAAACCTGGGTAGGAGTAAATCAGCGAACACTTTTCGCTAAAACCAGCTTTTAAAACAGTTTCGCCTCCTCTTGGTTTCGTTCTTTCTAGCATTTTGATGTCTCCGTTTACTAAGGCAACAGCTCTTGCGTTGATTGGTTTGAACGCATAACGCGCACTTGTGTGCATTTTTCTAACTTTTGTTCCAGTAAGTATCCACGATGTTGGGTCAGATGTGGAAGAGTGCATGCACACGAACACACCGGATGCATCCGCAAAGCGCGCAAACTTTACCGCGTTGATCAAGTTGAAATACGCGTCGCTACTTGGTCTGTCGCTACTTCTTTGAGCGCCAACGAGCACCACGGGTACGCTAAGCTTTGGTAAAGCAAAGCTCAAAGCGGCAGCGGTATAACCCATCGTATCAGTGCCGTGTGCCACAACAACTCCACAAGCACCGCTCTTGATTTCTTCGTAAACCGCCTTTGCGATCTCTGTCCAGTACGAAGGTTTCATGTCTTCGCTCAAAATGCTCATCAAGATTCTAGTTTTGACTTTTGTTATGCTAGCAAGCTCTGGCACAAGCGTAAGCAAATCCTTTGCGTAAAGTGCTGGTTTCACTGCGCCCGTTTCATACTCCACACGGCTTGCGATCGTACCACCCGTACTAATGAGCGAAACGAACTCACCTGCCGAATACTTTTCTTCCTCCTCACTTTCCTGAATAGGTTTGTGTTTTTGTTCGCTCTTTTTTAAAACTTTGAGCGAAACGCCTTTCAATGATACGCCAACGTTGTAACCGTTTGAAAGCTTAAGCGTGAGTAAACCAGGAGGGTCGAGCTCCGTTCTAGGCATAACTCGGCCTATTATTTTATCCCCATCAAACTGAACTTCCACGATATCTCCCACTTCTACATCTTGCAAGCTTGCATGCGAGCTCATTATGAAAATATCTGAGTGCCAAGTTATAAAGATTCCAAAACGCTTGCGAGGGTTGAAAAGCCATACGCGTGTGAGAGCTTTGAGATTCAGACGCACAAAGAGTTGAAAGCCTGAAAAAGCTTTGCGCACAGAACGAGCACGATAGACACACGAACTGATGCGCCAACCAATAGTGAAGTTTGGAGAGCAGGATGCGTTGCTCTCTACTAAGAACTCGAAGTTGAAAAACAGGGTAACACGGTGGCGCGGGTTGACGCTATAATAGCGTCCATAGCGATAAACAGGAACGCCGAACTCCTAACGTTTGACACACACTTCGAAGGGTTCAAACCGTTTGGATTTATTCACGCCTTAACCCAACAACTCTATTCCAAATTTTATACTTAAATTGGTGCTAGCGGGATAATGGTTTGTGCAATAATAGGTGCTCTGCGTCTAAATCGACGGAGGAGCTTTCGCGCTTAAGGCGAAGTCATTTTCTAAATTCTCCGATTAAAAGCACCACAAAAGCGACGACCATTACCAAGAATGAGTACGGCGCGTGTTCATACGACGCGTAAAGCGCAATTGCAAAGAGCGCTAAAGACGGCCAAATATGCGCCCTTGAAACCGGTCTTTTCCCATCAAATTCTTCTCTTTCTAATCTTCTAAGCAGTAAAGGGGTGAGTCTGAGCAAAGACCCTCCAGCCTCAAAAATTGACTTAATAAAGGATTCCATGTCTTCTCTCCTTAGTTCGTCGAGATAACCCCTTTCCTCTAAAAGGTTGGTAAGAAGTTTTAAAAAGTTAAACTGTGGGTCGAGTTCTTTGCAAACTTCTTCAAGCGTCGAAGCCATTCTTAAATACATAACAAGCTCTGCTGGAAGTCTAAAAGGAAATTTGTATATCAAACGATTGGCAAGCTCCATCACTCTTTGAAACTCCCACTCGGAAATCTTTTCTCCCCTAAACTCTCTTAAAGTGAGCTCAACGCCCTGCTCTATCACGTATCTGTTCGCGCTTGGGTCAAGCAGTCCAAGCTCAAGCATTTCGTCCACAATCCTCTTTGGATCGTTCAAAGAAAAAGAAGCGTAAAGGCGGATAAGATGTTTCTTTGTGTACTCGTTAAGAGAGCCAACCATTCCATAGTCGTAAAGTATGATTTCGCCCTTTTCTGTCACAGAGATGTTTCCAGGATGTGGATCGGCGTGAAAAATTGGTTTTTCGAGCACCATCAAAAGAAAGGTTCTCGCAAGTTTTCTTGCAAGCTTTGCTGTATCAACACCAAGCGCCTTAAGCTCTTCGACACGAGTTATCTTTGTGCCCTCGTGAAAGCTCATAACGAGCACGCTTTTTGTGGAAACTTCTT
Organism: Candidatus Marsarchaeota G1 archaeon BE_D; assembly: GCA_003019595.1. Classification (GTDB taxonomy): domain Archaea; phylum Thermoproteota; class Thermoprotei_A; order Marsarchaeales; family Marsarchaeaceae; genus BE-D. The sequence goes on along the minus strand of NEXD01000061.1, from coordinate 4,291 downwards.
TGAAAACACGAGGTACAATCACACCCGAGCCCTTAAGCTCATTAGCGATCAACTCCATGTTTCTCGCTTCTTTGACGTAATCCATTTCGTCAAACACGTGTGCTTTGTACTCTTCCACCACAGCTTCCAAGCTTTTTGACAAATTTTTGTCGAGAAAAAAACCAAAAATTTTGAGCAAAGCGCCTAACACTGCAAGGTCTTCTTCCACAACTTTTTTTATGTTTGGCCTATTCACCTTTACCGCTACTTGCATGCCTCGGTAAATCGCTTTGTAAACTTGGCCTAGCGACGCAGAAGCGATTGGCTCCTTTTCAAATTTTTCAAAAACCTTTTCTATTGAGCCTAGCTCACTTCTAATCAGCGATTCGACCTGTTCGAAAGGTGCGGGTGGCACCTCGTCTTGTAGCTTTTCAAGCTCTTTCAAATACTCTTGTGGGAGTATATCCGGTCTTACTGAGAGTAGCTGACCCAGCTTAATGAAAGAAGGACCTAAAGAAACAAGAGCCTCAAAAAGCGCCTTGCCCTGTTTTTCAAGCTTTCGCCTTTCGGCTGGGGTTGGATCCTTACCTTTGTGAGTTTTTCTGTAAATATAGTAAGGCACAAGAATTGGCGCGAGTTTAAAAGAAACTGAAAGAAATCTGCGAAAAGGGAACAAAGCTATTCACCGAACAACTTTTTAAAGAGCACGTATCCCACGATAACGCCCATAAGAGGTGTGTCGAACATCAAGTGCAAAGCCGGAGAAATTCTTGGGTCGAACTTGTCTGCGTGTATTTCGTAGTGATCGTCGTAAACTCTTACATGATAGCCGTGGTAACACCTAAACTGCTTTTTTGCGCCTTTTGGATCACCGAGTAGCGTTTCTTCAAAACATGGTGGGAGGTTTGGCAAAACGTCTAGAGGTAGATTAACACTTCTTTCTCCCCTTTCAAAAAGAGGGTCTAACTCACAACCTCTCATCAAAAAATGAGGCGCGTGGTGAGCTTTTAACCTGTCGATAGCCTCAACGCCCTGTGAAGTTTGGCTTTCTCTTTTCTATGAAAGCGCTCACGCCTTCAATATGGTCTTGAGTTTTTGCGGCAACACCTTGAGTTAACGACTCGTACTCAAGCGTCTCTTCTAGCGTGTGGCTGAGGCCAAAGATTAGCGCCCTTTTTGCAAGCGCAAACGCTTTCGTTGGGCCAGTTGCAAGCCTTTTTGCGAGTTCTTTCGTTTGAGACTCAAGCTCTTCGTGTGGAACCACTCGATTCACAAGCCCCAAAGCTTCAGCTTTTTTGGCGTCTATAGTGTCAGCAAGGTATATCGCTTCGATAGCTCTGGTGTATCCAATTAAACGCGGTAAGAGAAAGCTCATTCCTGAATCTGGAACTAACCCAACTCTTGTAAAGGCCATGACGAAAGACGCTTTTTCTGAGGCGATTTTTATATCGCACGCAAGAGCAAAGCTCGCACCAGCACCGGCGGCAACGCCGTTTATCGAGCATACCGTGGGTTTTGTTGAATTCCAAATTTGTGTGACAATCGGGTTGTACTTCCAAACTAGCCTTTTTCTCAAGTCGACGTTTCCGCTCTTTCTTTCTTCGAGTAGCTCGCTCAAATCTTCACCCGCGCAGAAACCTCTGCCAGCTCCTGTGAGAACTATCACGCGCACGTTTGTGTCTTCGTTTGCGCGTTTGAGCGCCGCCTGTAACTCTTCACTCATCTGGTTGTTCACGGCGTTTAGCACATTTGGCCGGTTCAAAGTGATAGTCGCAATTCCTTCTTCTATGCTGTAGAGCACGTTGTGATACTCCAATTTTGTCACCTGCCTTTAAACTCAGGCTTGCGCTTTTCAATAAAAGCCTTCATTCCTTCTTTTTGGTCCTGTGTGCCAAAAAGAAGCGAAAAAAGCGAGCGCTCAAACGCAAGCCCCTCTTCAACCCCCATGTCAAGCCCTTTTACTACGGCCTCTTTTGCGGCCCTAACTGCGACTGGTGCTTTCTCGGCGATCAACTCCGCTATTCTCAGCGCTTCGTCTTTGACCGCATCCTGGGGAACTACTTTGTTCACAAGACCAAGCATGTACGCTTCTTGTGCGCTTATCGGCTCACCTGTGAGAATCATTTCTAGCGCCCTGTGTTTTCCGACTATTCGTGGAAGTCTCTGTGTTCCACCAGCACCCGGCATGATTCCAAGCTTGATTTCTGGTTGTGCGAATTTTGCGTCTTCCGAACACACCACTATGTCGCACGCCATCACAAGCTCAAGTCCTCCTCCATAAGCGTAGCCGTTTACAGCGGCGATGAGCGGCTTTTTAAAGTGCGCTACGCTTTGCCAGTACTCGCTCAAACCGCTCAAGTAAGTTTCGGAAACACCTTTTTCAGCCATTTCTCTGATATCAGCACCCGATGAGAAAAATTGACTTGAACCTGTTATCACCACTGCGTTCACGTCGCTGTCTTGCTCAAAATTTTTGAGCGCGTCAACTAGCTCCTGCATAAGCTGCGTGTTAAGCGCGTTCTTTACAGCTGGTCTGTTGAGGGTTATTATCCCAACCTTTCCCCTTTTTTCGACGATTATGTTTTTTGGCTCCAATTTAACTCAAAGTGCTTATCCCCCTAAAAAATCGTTTCGCTTGTAAGCTTAAAAATCTCAAGTCGTGTAATAAGGTGAAAAGCTTTGAGCTACTTAGTGACGGGCGGAGCGGGCTTCATTGGGTTTGAGCTGGTCAAAGCGCTACTCAAAAGTTGCGAAAAGGTTTACATTTACGACAATTTTAGCGGATCCGACCCCAAAAAGGTTTTGCGGCTTTCAGACGAACGCGTTAAGCTGGTGGTCGAGGACTTAAAGCGTCCAAGAGTTTTGAGAGAGATTGTGAACGAAGTGGATGTGGTTTTTCATCTTGCGGCAAACCCAGATGTTAAAGCTAGCTGGAGCGACACGAAAGCCCACTTAGAAGACAACGTTTTGGCGACGTACAACCTTCTTGAAGAGCTAAAAAAGAGCAAGAAGCAACCCCTTCTTGTTTTCACCTCTTCGTCCACGGTTTACGGGGAAAAGGAAAAAAGTGTGTCCGAAGACGAAGCTTGTTTTCCAATTTCGGTTTATGGTGCGGCAAAACTCGCGTGCGAGGCTTTGATAAGCGGATATGTGGGAAGCGGGCTTATTCGCTCAGCTGTAATATTAAGGCTTGCGAACATCGTCGGAGGCTCCTCTTCTCACGGTGTGGTTGTGGATTTTGTGAATAAGCTAAAAACAAACCCTAATGTGCTAGAAGTGTACGGAGATGGAACGCAAAAGAAGTCTTATCTACACGTAAGCGACACAGTAGACGCACTTCTATTGGTCGAAAGGCGATTTCGTGATCACAAAGGACTTGAAGTGTTCAACGTGGGTTCAGAAGACACGATAACTGTGAACGAAATCGCGCAGATCGTGTGCTCAAAGATGGCTTTAGAACCAGAAATCAGGTATTTGAATCAGTTTGAAGGAAGAGGGTGGAGGGGGGACGTAAAGCACTTTCACTTAGATACAAAAAAACTGCGTTCTCTAGGTTGGTCTCCAAAAAACAACAGCAAGTCTTCGATTGAAAAAACAGTTGAAGAGCTTCTGTTCGTGGGTTAACCCGATGTCTCTCACTATTGATTTTTCCACGTTGTTTGAAAGCGTTCAACTGTGGTCAAATTCGCTTATTTAAGTTTCCAAAACCTCGCCTTTAAAGAGCGGAGATTCTAGAAGGATTCACACTGAAAAATTGTAACCACTGCGGAAAACGAGTACCCATGCGGGGAAGCGTGTGCACACCAAAGCGTAACGCTGTAGTGGGGTTCGAGCGCGGTGGAAGAAGCAGGAAGCTTCGACATTTATGGCGAGGTAGTTCACAAATGCATTCATTGTGTGTAAGATTCAGCAGTTTTCGAATTTGGGATTTTGAAAAACTTGTATTTACTCTGAATCTTCTAAAACAGTAACACCTCGTTTTTTAATCTTTTCAAGACGCGTTATAGGGAACGGATAAAACCGTTTTACTATGTTTAACACTCAAGTCGTAGAGTCTGCGTGTTGTTGTACGCCATGAGTTGTGCTTGGAATTTTTAGTCCAAAAGCGAGTTGTCTGAGCTCATTTCTACCATTGTGTGTTCCTTTGGCACTTTTTCGTGTGTGAATTTCCACGCTAAGCTGGACTTTTTATCGGTAGCAGTTGATTCTCACACAGAATTTTTTGATCGCGTTTACAAAAAATGGGGGTTGAGGGGGCGGAAAGCCTCGCCCTTGAGGAGCGGGGATGGATAGCCCCCTTATATTTAAATAC
>NEXD01000060.1 GCA_003019595.1 Candidatus Marsarchaeota G1 archaeon BE_D | reverse complement strand
GCCGACCATCTTCAGTCCCCTGCTTCCTGTGCACGTACCCCTCCCTCGAGAAGGAGGTCTTGGGTCTTCTCTACTACCACCCTACTGCCCGTGCACACAAATGCTCAAATCCAGAAATCTATATAAACCTATTCTGGAACTGCTGACAACGGCGCAACGCCTTTTAACGCTTTTCTCAGAGTGAGCCTTCCGCTTACAAAACCAGCGCTCAGCGCGGTTGCGATTTACACGTTTATAAGCGTGTGGAACAACTTTCTTTGGCCGCTCATCGTCGCCCAAACGCCAAACATGTTCACGATACCCGTGGGCTTCTTTAAAACCGCAAACGGCCAAGCGATCGAATGGAACTACTTGACAGCGGCGACGACACTTGCGATCATTCCTACGATCTTGGTTTACGCGATTTTTCAAAGATACTTTATTAAGGGAATTGCGCTAACAGGTATTAAGAGGTGAGTGTGTGTCCAAAGTAGCTCTCCAAGGAGTCACGAAAAGCTTTGGTAGCATAAAAGCGGTGGACGATGTCACGCTTGAGCTTGACGACCGAGAGTTCTTGGTGGTTCTAGGACCTTCTGGTTGTGGAAAGACCACGCTACTTAGAATTGTCGCAGGACTTGTAAAACCAGAGCGCGGAAGAGTTTACATTGACGGTGTTGACGTGACCGACACCGAACCGTATGATAGAAACGTGGCGATGGTTTTTCAAAACTATGCGCTTTACCCGCACATGAGCGTTTTTGACAACATCGCCTTTCCGCTCAAAATGAAAAAACTAAATAAACATCGAATCGAACAAAGAGTAAAGGATGTTGCTCAACTGCTACAAATCTCTGAGCTTCTCACAAGAAAACCTTACGAATTATCTGGTGGTCAGCAGCAAAGGGTTGCGCTCGCACGCGCGCTCGTTCGAAACCCAAAGGTGTTTCTTTTCGATGAACCCCCCCCCCTGGACGCAAAGCTCAGGGTTCAAATGAGAGAGGAGATCAAAAAGTTTCACTTGAGGTTTGGAATCACCACGATTTACGTGACGCACGACCAAACTGAGGCGATGGCGCTAGGCTCCAAAATTGCGGTGATGAACCATGGAAAAATTGTTCAGCTTGGTTCCCCACTTGAGGTTTATAAGAACCCGAAAAACGTGTTTGTCGCAAGCTTTTTGGGTTCCCCTCCGATGAACCTTGTTGAGGCAAGGGTTGTTGCGCTGAGCGGAACACGCGTAAAGATTTCGATAGGTTCGCAGAGCCTTCAGCTTGAGCAAACCGCGCTTGCAAACTTTTTACAGAAAGAGGTTTTACTCGGTTTTAGACCTTCTGAGGTGACACTTATGACCTCAAAAACAGCCTTTCTGCGTCCCTTTCTTTTTTGGAGCCTCTAGGTGATGAGTTTTTGCTACACGTTTCGGTTGAAGGAAATGAATGTGTGATCAAAACCGAAGAGTTTAAGGAACAAAGCGTAATAAGGTTTAAGCCAAGAGTTGTGTACATCTTTGAAAAAGAAAAAGGTGAGTGTATAGCTAGCATCACTCTTTGATTTTCACTCGGGCGGAATTGTCTTAAACGCTAGTTCTATGTTGATTCCTTGCTTGGAATACCTGATTCTTGAAATATCGTAAATGATTAGCCCTGCTATGAATGATGCGACAACATAACCATACGCGAAGTAAGTCCCAGGAATTCCAAAAGCGGTAGCAGAAGTTCCCCAGATTGTCGGGTTGGCAAGATAGTCGTAGATGATGTAAGCAAACACAAGGGTCATCAAAACACCTGCAATAGTGAGTGTGGCTTTTGATCCACCTTTTTCGTTTCTTTGTGCGTAAATCACCGCCGCTATTCCTACAAAGAAAAAGTAAATCATAGAAGCTATTGTGGCCGCATAAAGCGACTGTAATCCTCCATAAAAGTATGCTGACACGGTGGCCAGTGCAACAACCATTATAAGTGTAAACAGCAAAGAGTTTACTGGAGAACCGTAGCGTGGTGAAACGTAAGCAAATCTTGCTGGAAGAAAGCCGTCAAAAGCCTGTGCGAAAACGTATCTTGAAACCACTATGATCGCATAAGCAAGGATTGCAAGCTCCCAAGCGATCCATCCGATTCCCAATATATACTGTAACACGATGTTATTGCTTATGCCCATTGCAAGCGTCCAGAAGTTGAAAGAGTAATCAAACACAAGCGTGGGATTTGCGAGAGCCTCGTTGATAAAGTGCAGGCCTCCAGCGTAGTACATTGCACCAAACGCGGCTGTAGCTAGCACGAAAACGGTTATCGCCGCAATAGGAACATTCCATTCAACAGCGCTTTTACCTTTAATTTCGGTGGCAACAGCTGGTCCTGCGTTAAGCCAAGGATAAACAAAGATCGCAAAGAAAGGCAACATGAATATTGTAGCGGCAAAGCTAAAGTTAGGTCCAGTATAGGATGATGCCAAACTCTGATAAGTCACAGAAGTGGTGTTGGCGATCGAAGAAAGCGTGTTCATATAGCTGATTATACCAGCCTTACCAAAGGCTAGATACGAAAAGATTGCGATTAGCAACGTAGCAATTCCGATCAAAGTTAAGATGGAAACAAGTCTAAAACCAGCGCTCGGTTTGAAAATGTTTACAAGAATTAAAATCACAAAGATCGCGCCGCCTATGATGATCTGCGCAGTCGGATCCGAACCTGGGATGTTTCCAGGTAGGGCTAGTCCTAAAAAGGAGTTGTTCCCAAAGAACAGTCCAACAGAACCTATCGCAAAAACGCCAGCGAGAACTATGAGCGCCATATAAGCCATTGTCTCTAAAGTGTAACCCATAAGAGATAACGGTGCGCCAAAGATTCCTCCTAGCGTCCTTGTTACCCAAACGTAATCGCCACCTGTACGCGGAACTCTTCTTACCATCATCGTGTACACGACGATTTGTGGTATTGAAAGCAGAAATGCGAGCACTGAGGCAAGAACCAAGTTTAGTCCTATGACGTTGACCGCGGTCATTGTGTAACCGATTACGCCTAAAGCCACACCCACCGACATGTTGCTTATATTTATCGAGATTGCGTCAAGAAAGGAAGCTCTTTTCACTAACCCTGTGGCTTCTCTTAGAAACACCGTGGGTTTTTTGTCCTGACCCATAATCTTGTAATTTTTTAACTAGCTATATAAAGTTTTTTGGTTAAAGATTGCTTGTTGCAAAATATTCCTAGCTAAAAATCTAGTAAAGTTTTTTATCAAAGTAAAGTGCGTGAGAAGTTGAACAGAAATTGGAAAAAGCTTAAAGTCTCTTTTGGTAGTTTAGCAGTATGCCAATCGAACTACCAAAAGGAAAAAGGCTTGCGTTTTGCGTGACTTTTGACCTTGATGCGTGGTCGATTTTTCTGAGAATGCGCGCGGTTGGGCTGCTACGCGAAGGAAACTACGGACCAATCAACTTCTCAAGAGGCGAATTCGGAATTGTAACAGGAATACCGAGAATCGTGAAACTGCTAGACAAATACGGAATTAAGGCCACCTTCTTTACACCCGGCGTTATCGCGGACACTTATCCTGAAATGGTAAGGGATCTGCACACACGTGGACACGAAATCGCGCACCACGGCTACTTCCATGAGTGCCCGGCGTCTCTCACAGAAAACGAAGAAGTGGAGTCTTTCGAAAAGGGAATACGCGCGATTGTGAACGCAACTGGTGAAAGACCTGTGGGCTACAGGGTTCCGTTCGAAATTCCTCGCGCAAACGAGCTATCCCCAAGAACGGTTCAGCTTTTGATAAAGCTCGGCTTTAAGTACATCTCGCAGCACATGGGACCTTACGACTTCCGCGTTTCAAAAGTAAGGGATGGGGACGTTTACCACACTGATAGACCACCAGAGTTTGGCAAGGAAGTGAATCTTTTGAACATCCCAGTGAACGAGCTTGAAGAAGACGATCTTGCGTACTTCCTTGGCGAGTCAACGTTTTACCCAAAGCTTGACGCCGCATCAAAGGTTTTTGAAATCTGGAAAATGGACTTCGACTACGCTTATGAAAACGAACCCGGAGGCTTCTTTGCACTCGTGCTACACCCTGAATGCACGGGAAGAGCTTACAGAATGGTGTTACTAGAAGAGTTTATTCAGTACGTTTTACGGAAACCAGAGGTTTGGCCTTGTAGGATGGTTGACCTCGCAAACTGCTGGAAGGACTAGGTGTGGGCTTTGGCCAACATCAAAGGCAGAGACTTTATCGCGATCACCGACTTTTCAAGAAGCGAAATCGAGTCTCTTTTTGAAATCGCAGAAGAAATGAGAAAACACGTGAAATCCGCGACCGACCAGCTAAAGGGTAGAATACTTTGCACGCTGTTTTTTGAGCCTAGCACGAGAACTAGGCTAAGCTTTGAAGCGGCGATGCAAAGGCTTGGTGGTGGTGTGATCGGTTTTGCCGATCCTTCGACCGCTCGTGTTGTAACGGGCGAAAACCTTGCGGACACAATCAGGATGGCCGACTCCTACTCCAACGTGATCGTACTAAGGCACAAAATCGAGGGTGCGGCGAAGTTTGCGGCGCAGATTGCTCGCGTTCCTGTGATCAACGCGGGTGACGGAACGCAGCACCACCCAACCCAAACGCTCACAGACCTTTACACGCTTTGGCGCGAGTTTGGCTCAATCGATGGGCTTTCGATTGGAATACTTGGCGACCTAAAGCACACGCGCTCTGCGTCTTCTCTTTGTCTTGGTTTGTCTCTTTTTAAAGACGTAAAGCTATACTTGATCAGCCCAAAGGAGCTAAGAACCAAAGATGAAGTAAAAGACTACCTAAAGTTAAAAGGCGTCGAATTCACCGAGTGGGATGACGTGGAGAAGGTGATTCACGAACTTGACGTGCTTTACGTCACAAGGCTACAGAAGGAAAGAATGACAGACCCGCAAGAGTATGAAAGGGTAAAGGGTAGCTATATTGTAACCACAAAGATGCTCGAAAACGCAAAGGACAGGATGATCGTGATGCACCACTTACCAAGAATTGAGGAAATACCACTTGAGGTGGACTACACAAAACACGCAAGGTATTTCGAGCAAGCTGCAAACGGCTTACCCGCGCGCATGGCGCTACTTTATAGCATCGTGGAGTGAGAGAAAATGGAGAACGTGACCGTCGTTTTACACACACAAAAAATCGAGCCTGTTTTAAAGCTACTTGAAAACAGCGAAGCCACAATTCAAAAAAAGCAGCAAGAAGTGAGAATAACGCTCAAGCAAGCGCCAAACGAGCTGCTACTCAAAATTTTGCTACTCTACGAAGACGCAAAGTTTTACGTGGATTCGGAAGAGTTCACGCCCGAGTTTCCGGGTGTGCTTTCGGGCTTTATGAACTGCCCGAACGCTAACTGCGTCACTTCTCAACCAAGGGAACCTGTAAAGCCAGAATTCGTTGTGGTAAGAAAGAGTCCGCCGCTTTTACAGTGTTCCTACTGCGGTAGATACGTTCCTAAAGAAGCGATAACGCCTGAGCTTTTGACGCTCAAGCGATTTGTCCCACCCTGGTAGCGGTGTGGCAGTTGATCGGAAAAGAGGTGAAGAGAAAGGAGGATTTAAGGGTACTACTCGCGGAAACGCGCTATATTGACGACATAAAACCGCAAAACGTGCTTTACATGGGCTTTTTGAGAAGCTCCGTGCCCCACGCTTATTTGAAAAAAGTTGACACAAGCGAGCTTATACACAAGGTGGAGCTTTGCATCACCGGTGAGCAAATAGCAAAGCACACAAGAGAAATGCCACTCATATCCTTTCCAGAAGGCGCAAGAAAACCCGTTTACTACGCGCTCGCGCACAAAAAAGTGAGGTTTGTGGGAGAGCCCGTTGTGGCGTTTGTCACAAAAAACTTGTACGAAACTGAGGAGCTTGCGGATTTGGTGAGCGTGGACTACGAAGTTCTACCTCCTGTTTTGAGCTTAGAGGAAGCGCTTTCAAAAGACTCGCCCAAGCTTTTCGAAAACTGGGAGGACAACGTGGCGTACACGCGAAAGCTAAAGACTGGAAGAGTTGAAGAGGTGTTCGAAAACGCTCCGATTCTTTTGAAACGTAGGTTTGAGCTACAAAGGCAGTACGGCGCGCCAATCGAGCCACGCGGCGCGCTTGCGACCTTTGAGAGAAGTAGCGGTGTTCTCACGCTGTACAGCTCAACCCAATGGCCTCATTTTGTGAGGACGTTGCTTTCAGAGGTTTTGAACTACCCCGAGCACAAAATAAGGGTTGTCGCACCTGATGTGGGCGGAGGGTTTGGAAACAAGCAGGACTTTTACCGAGAGGAAGTTCTTGTGAGCTACGCCGCGATGAAGCTTGGAAAGCCCGTAAAGTGGGTCGCCACAAGAAGCGAGGACATGTTTTCAACGGTTCACGCAGGAGAGCAAATTCATGAGGTGGAAATTGCCGCAAAAAAGGATGGTGAAATACTCGGCTTACGCGACAGGTTCTACGCGGATTTGGGTGCGTTTGGCGCGATGAGCTTAGGACCTCCTACGATAACGTTCGTGAGTATGAGCGGTCCTTACAAAATTTCGAATATCGAGCTTGAGCTTACGTGCTATGTCACAAACAAAACGCCCACTGGCGCGTACAGAGGTTTTGGACAGGCTCAGGCTAGCTACGTTTTGGAAAGAATGGTGGACGAGCTGAGCTATGAGCTGAAAATCGACCCGCTTGAACTGAGAGAGAAGAACGTGGTCACGGAGTTTCCGTACAAGACACCACTTGGAAGGGTTATCGATAGCGGCGACTACCTTGGAATGATACAAATAGCAAAAAAGCTCGTGCGCTCGCTTGAGACCCCCAATTCGGCGATTGGTGTCGCGTTCGGTTTTGAAAGCGGAGGAATTGGGCCTAGCTCAATTCAGGATTCTGTGGGCGCGCGCCACAGAGGGTACGACTCGATGACATTAAGGGTGACACCAGATGGCAAAATCGAAATATACACAGGTCTTTCGCCACACGGGCAGGGTCTTGAAACGACGCTCTCCCAGCTTGCGGCTCACCTGTTTGGCGTTTCTGTCGACGACGTGAGTGTGCATCACGGTGACACTCAGAGCACGCCTTACGGCTTTGGAACTTGGGGTAGTAGAAGCGCGGTTTTGGGTGCGGGCGCGCTTCTTGAGTGCTATGAAAAAATACGAAAAAAGTTACTAGAAGTTTGCTCTAAGACGTTTGACCAGCCTCTTGAAAAGCTTGTTTTCGAAAATGGTGTGGTCACAAGAAAAGACACAAAACAGCGCGTTTGCACGCTTTCTGAGGTTGCGCGACTTGCGTACCGCTCCCACGACGAGTTTGAAGCGGGTCTTGAAGTCACGGTTTACTACGAGCCAAAAGGGCTTACGGTGTCAGGGGGTTTGCACATCGCTTTTGTCACAGTGGACCAAGAGACGCTCGAGCCCAAGATCTTGAAGTACGTGATGATCGACGACTGTGGTTTTATGCTCAACCCGATGATAGTCGAAGGTCAGCTTCACGGAGGGTTGGCGCAGGGCTTTGGCTCAGCACTGCTCGAAGAGTTCGTTTACTCAAAAGACGGCCAGCCTCTCTCCTTGGGTTTTATGAATTACTCTCTTCCGACGTCTATTGACACACCGAGCTTTACGCTCGTGCACCACGACTCTCCAACCCCGCTAAACCCGTTAGGGGTAAAAGGGATGGGCGAAAGCGGAATTGTAGGGCCAAGCGCCGCAATCGCAAACGCGATTTTCCGCGCTTTACAAGGAAAGGCAAAGCTCACAAAAATGCCATTTAAGCCTTGGGAGCTACGCAAATTGTGAGCTACCCCGCTTGGTGGAGCTTCCTGAATCACCGCTTCCCCTTGCCCCCTCAACCCAAGAGAGGGAAGAGGAGGTAGTGGGCGAAGCTTTCCAGGCTACCACGGGTGGCTCCCACCTCTTTTTAAAACAAGCGTTGAGGTCACGGTCAATAGCAAAACCGCAATATGGACAGTTAAAGATTCTTTCAAAATTCTCGTTGATTTCCCCGCACAAAAAACACTTGCGTGAAGAGTTGTACGCTGGAACAGGTAAAACAAGTTTACCTCTTTTTCGAAACTCCCACTCAAGCACCGCTCTGATCTCTGAAAAAGAGAAATCGTACAGCCGAAGCCTCCTCCTCTTTTTATTTTCGCTCTTCTGGATCAAATCCTGAACGTTTAAATCCTCTAGCACTAATAGGTCGTACTCCTGTGTGTAGAAAACCGAGTTTAAAGAGTCACGCCTGAAATCCTTTAAGTGTTCGTGCTCCTTTGCAAGTCTTTGTTTTGAGCCAGTTTTTTGAAAGAAACCTTTTTCTTGACGCTCTGAAGCATCCTGATTCTTTCAAAAGCGCCTCAAGCGGTTTTGGGTTTTGTAAGACGCGTCCATCTGAAAGTGTGGCAAGCCTCGCTATCCCCAACTCAACACCCACAGCCTTCACGGGTTCCTTCGATGATTGCTCTTCGACCCCGGCTTCCTCAACCAAGAAGATTATGTAGCTTCTACCTGAAGCGTAGACCTTCACGCACATCTGGCACACTTGGTTTTCTGGAAGCTCCCTGTGAAGGATTAAAGCGAAAAACCCGATTTTGCTCAGGTAGAGCCGAGCCCCCCTCTTTTTGTTTTTGCCTTGTCCGACATCCCTCGTGTTGCAAAACCTCCAACCTTTTTGTGGGAACACTAAGGAAAGAAATTTGTGAGACTTTGGCTTGTTCGAAAGTCCATTGAGAAACCTTTCCCACGCTCGGTAAACTCCGCCATCTGCCACTAGGAGTGTAGCAACTTGAAACTGAGTTATGCTTTCTTAAGTGTAAGGCAAGTTGCCGAAGCTCGTTTTTGCTCATACCGTGCTTGTTTTTTGTCCTCTTGCTCGGCGTGTTGCAAAGCTTGCAAACCGCTTCGAGCTGAGTTTTCAACACCCCGCGATGGTTTTCGATGCGCTTGGAAGCGGTAAGCTCACACGCACAGCAAACCTTCTTTGCATTTGTATTTATACTTTAGGAATCCCTACCTTAACCGGTAGAATCAACAAAACCCGAGTTTAAGAGTATTCTGTGGTTCTTACTGCGACTTTGAGCTGGAATCCAAAAGCTTTCTTAATTTCCTTAAAACGAAACAGAATGCCGCCATTACCGCTTGCCCATACGTTTCAGGATTATTAGAGATAACACTTCTCTAACCTTTCTAATTAAGAGTGATAACGCAGGATACGGTAGCTGTGCTAGGCCAAGTCAAAAAAGCTCTCGCACTTAGAATAGGCTTTTCACATAAAATCACTTCTAGTGAAGGATCCTGAGAAAGAGAACTTTGTACGGGCTTCGAACTATAAATAGTTACCATAAAGTTTAATAGCGTTTAAGAAGGACACATTTTGATATGAGTGTAACGAGTTTGAACACATCGATAATACCACCAGTACATCACGCGCTATGTACCCCACCGACATGCGGCCCACAGTCAAACGCATACCTGTTACTGGTCTTGGGGTTTCTCATTGCTGCCTCCGCGGTTTTGGGGATAAGGTTTGTTATGGCCAAACCAGAGCGCGTCACTGACGATAAAAAATCCGTAACACCCCCCGCTACAACAGAGAAGCGTGAAAACTAGCCCTGTACAGAAATATATAGCTTCTGTGACACTCGTCTTATTTTCGGTTTTGGTTCTTGTGTCATTAGCACCTACTATAGTTGCGGCTCAACCAAGCACACGGCTAATTCCCTCTGAGCTCCGAAAACGAGGAGTCGTGAAGCCGGAGCCTTCTCTTTTTTGTTCCACTTTGGATTAAGCCTTGGACATCCAAATCCTCCAGCACCAAAACGTCGTACTCCTGTGTGAGTAGCGCCCCGAGTTTAAAGAGTCGCGCCTAAAATCCTTAACACGCTCGTGCTGTTTAGCGAGCCTTATCTTCGTTTTAAGCCAGTTTTTTGAAAGAAACCTCTTCCTTGAAAGTGACCTCTGTAGCACTCTAATCCTATCAAGAGAGCACTCAAGCGACCTAGGGTTCTCAAAGAAGCGCCCATCTGAAAGTGTTGCAAGTCTTGCTATCCCCAAGTCAACACTCACCACTTTTTTGGGCTCCTTCGAAGACTGCTCTTCTGCTTCAGGCTCCTCCACCAAGAAACGTGGATTCGACGAGGGGTAGAGTTTGACGCATACTTGAGACACTTGGCTCTCTGGGAACACCCTGTGCAGAATTAAAGTAAAAAACCCGATTTTGCTTAAGCCGAGCCTTCTTCTTTTTGTTTTTTCCAAGACCAACTTCTCTTGTATCAGAAAGCCTCCAACCACTCTAAGGGTACACCAAGGAAAGGTAGCGGTGAGGCTTCTTTTTCTTGGGCTTGTTTGCTAACCCATAGAAGAACCTTTGTTTGGTAAAATCTCTCCGCTACCTGTTGCGCAACCTGAAAGTGTAGCGCTTGAAACACTTTGTTTTTCTTAAGTCCAAGACGAGTTACCTGAGCTCGGTTTTGCTCATCGTGTGCTTGTTTCTTTGGTACTCTTTTTGTTCAGCGTGTAAGCGTTGTAAAGCTTACACGCTACTTCGAGCTGGGTTTTCAACACGCGCTGGTCTTTGAAGTGCTCGGAAGCGGTAGGCTCACACGCACACGAGTGTTTTCTCTGCGTGTATTTACACCTTTGTGATCCCCGAGGGGCGAGGTTTTGAAAAGTTTATAAGAAAAAGCGCTCGTTTAGTGGTTTGAAATGGACTTAATAGTGAGAAACGCAAGGTTGCTAGGCTTATCCTCGACGGTTGACATAGCTGTGAAAGACGGTAAGATCGCCAAAGTTTCTACTCTTATCAAC
>NEXD01000059.1 GCA_003019595.1 Candidatus Marsarchaeota G1 archaeon BE_D | reverse complement strand
TTCGAGATCGTGTAATGGATTCGCTATATTTCGCCTAGCAAAAAATTTATGCTTTATTCACAAATGCACTCTTTGGACTTTTTGAAACCAAATAGTAAACTATATAAAATGCGGAAAGCACAAGCAACGCGTACACTGTTAATATGTTGAGCAATGCTTCAGTTTGGCGAGCGCTAGTCTGCCACAGCGCACCCGCTTGATAGCCTACATAAATAAGAAGCAGGCACCAGATAACACTTCCTATAAAAGTGACCAAGCCAAAAATCACTCTGTTCATTTTAAGAAGACCCGCGGGAAATGAAATAAGGGAGCGCATAATCGGAACAAATCTCGCAAGTAGAACCGCCCAAACTCCACCTCGATTGAACCAAGTTTCAGCTTTGACCAAAGACTCTTCCTTTACTTTAATTTTTTTAAGAATGCTTACTAAAACAGGCCTTCCGACAAGCTTTGCCAAGTAATAATCTATGTAAGCGCCCACCAAACCTCCCAAAGAAGAAACCAACAAAGCTTGAGCGAATCCCATTTTTCCCAAGGACACAAGATAACCAGCAAGCGGCAAGATCACTTCGCTTGGTATGGGTAAGCTTGCGCTTTCTAAAAGCATTAAAGCAAAAAGACCAAAGTAGCCAGCGGTTGATTCAAGTTTCACCAAACTCGAAAAGAGCCCGCCAACGCTGGCTACGCCAAGCGCGTTTTCAAAAGGAAGTTCCACAAAATCGACCACTTCAATAAAAGTGAGCGCAAAAACCAGCAAAGAAGTTCCAAAAAGAAAGGTGTTATGCGGAAGCCAGCTCTTAAAACCCATAAACGCTCTTTTCCTTAAGGTTATTTAAGCTTCCAAGCGAATTAAAAATTTCTTCACAAGAGGAAATGCACACTCCACCGCACGCTTTTCTTAGCCTGTTCATTATCGCAAGTCCTATTCCTTGTTCTGGAAAACCGTGAATAAGCGCAAAAGCGCTACTGTCAGAGTCAAACTTTCTTAAAGCGTCAAAAAGGTTTTTCGCAACTTCGTAAAGGTTGTCGCCTCTTCCAAGCGCAATTTTTTTGGATTTCAAGTTTTGCAAAACGTCGAGTGTGCCAATCGCGGTGTGTTGCACTCCCTTTCTACTTAGCTCTAATGATATTTCAACGAATTTTTGTTTGTCACAAACCAAGTAAAGAGGTTTCGAAGGTGAGTAGTGTTTGTACTTCATTCCTGGGGCCATTGCGCGCTCCGCTTTGGCTCCTTTTGCAAAAGCGCTCACTTCGACCTCTTCAAAAACCTGTAGAAGCTCTTCGCGCGTGTACGGACCTGGTCGAAGAATTGTCGCTTTTCCATCTTCAACCTGAATTATCGTCGATTCAACACCAAAAAACGTTTCACCACCGTCTATTATCACATCGACCTTTCCCCAAAGGTCTTGGATCACGTGCTCTGCTTTCGTGGGGCTTGGCCTTGTCGAAAGATTTGCGCTGGGCGCTGCGATAGGAACACCGCTTTCTTCGATCAAGGCGAGCGCAACAGGATGGGCGGGCATCCTTACTGCCACAGTGGGCAAGCGCGCTGTCACAATTTCAGGAATCTTTTCGCTTTTTTGTAAAAGCACGGTGAGTGGTCCAGGCCAAAATTTTTTGAGCGCGCGCTCCACACTTTCGGGAACAAACTCGCACACATCGCTCAGCATGTCAAAACTAGAAACATGAACTATAAGCGGGTTGTCCGCTGGTCTGTTTTTTGCTTCAAAAATTTTTCTAGCCGCGTTATGATCAAACGCGTTTGCGCCCAAGCCGTAAACCGTTTCTGTTGGAAAAGCGACTGTTCCACCTTGAAGTATCACACAAGCCGCTTTTTTCATAAGAGAGCGCTCTGGTTTTATCGCGTCAACCTTTATTAGCTCCGTCAATACAAAAAAGTAGTGATCCTCAAAGCAATAAGCTTTTGTGCGTTTTAAGTAGCTTAGGGGTAGAAGGGTTTGGCTTCCCGCAAATTTGAGTATACAGAATTAGCAAAACCAAAAAGCTTAATGGTGTACAAACTGAGCGAAGTTCATGACAAAAGTGACGATTCTTAAAATGGCAATCGCGTTTACGCTTGCAATTGTGATCGTCGTGTCTTTTTCCTTTTTTGCGCTACAGCATTTTGACAACAGAAATAATTACATCGCAAATGGCGTTCCTTCACAGTTTTCAGAAATTAAGCTACTTCCGTCAGTCTTTTACCAAACGGCCTACCCGTATCCGCTCACCGTTTTTAACGACTCAAGCGTCGGTCTTGGAGAAAACGTGAGGGTTTTTGATCCAGGCTTTTACAAGCTCTTTTTGGTCCTGCAAACACAAAGAATCAAAAACGCATACGTTTTTTCGAATATCTCTCTTTCTCAGGGATCGCTTGATGTAGCGCTTGTTTGCGCTTCTCAAGCTCAGTTCATCGCGCAAAACGTAAACTCCACTTTTTACTCTGAACTCGCAAACGCCGGTTTTGTGTACGACACTCAACACTTTTTGGTGACAACGCTTAACGCAAACTCCACCCTCTACTATTACACTCAAAATTTGGTGTACTACTACGCGATTATCGGCTGGAACTCTCAAAAAGTGGCCTTTGTTTACTACTCAACTCAAATACCAGCTAGCGTTTCGCAACTCGCTCAAGCGCTAAGAATGACTCTTTCACAAAGCTGTCCCTAAATTTTAAGAAAACCGCTTTAGCGATACTTTCCTGAACACTTTAAATACGCGCTGTGTGAACCAAGCGATACACGATGCTCTGAATTCTTTAACCCGTTTGTTGAAAGAAGCGAGAATTTCCTTGGAGTTCAGAAAGATATGTTTTTACTGTTAAAGTACTCGATCACAATCCAAATAGCCTGACAATTAAAATTTTTAAGAGAGCGCTCGTTTAATTAGTGGATTGCCGAAAACGCACTGGACGCTCGGAGAAATTTTTCCAAAAGATGTTGTAAACGGCTTTCCCTCTCAAGTTTTTCGCCTTCCCGTGGTTGAAACTCCAAGCGCCAAAATGTGCCTTGCGTGTAGGGGCGCAAAGCTACTTTGTGGAAAGCCTCGTTGCCCGATCTTGCTCAGCGTCGAAGCGCTTTCCAAAAGCTTTTGGGAAGCGCACTCGCAAACGCTCGACGGCTTTTCGACTGGCGTTTTTGTCGGAAGGGTGGGCTATCCAAAGGTTTACGTTGGACCAGTGATGAGCCCTAGTGACGAATTTACGGACACGCCAGAGCTTTGGAGCGGAATTAGCTTTGAGCGCTTTATCGAGCTAAGAAGCGCAACTCTCACAGGCAGGCGCGAGTTTCGCGCAACCGACGCACGTGATCCGCCTTCTCTTTTACAAAAGATACAGGAAGTTGCGCTTTCAACAAAGCCCACATCTTCTGAGCTTGTTCTTGAATCTTCGCCAGTTTACAAGTTGTATCTTAGTGAGGAAGTGCCCCCGTTTGGCGCATCCGCGCTTTACCGAGAGCTTAGTGTCAACGGTGTTTCCGCTGATAAAAGGTTAGAGAGAGCGTACTACGACCTTGACCTTGACGCGCGTAGCGCGATAACACAGCTTTACAAAAAAGGAGTTTTCGTGAGTTCTATTCAAAGGGCGCTTAGCGTTGGGCTACTTGGCAAAGCTCGTAGCAGAAGGCTTGTGCCAACACGTTGGAGCATAACCGCCGTGGATTCTGTTTTGAGTGAGCAAATCATAAAAAAGATCAGGCTAAATCCAACAGTTTCCGAGTACTTTGTTTTTTACAAACAACACATGGAAAGCACGTACGTAGGTTTTTTGTTTCCTGACCGTTGGAGTTTCGAGTGGGTGGAAGCTTGGCAGCCCAACACGGTTTGGAACAAAAACCAAAGAGAAACAACTCTAATAGCTGACCACGAGTACCACGAAGGAAGGTCGAGCTACGCACAGCCAGGAGGTTGTTACTATGCGGCAAGACTCGCCGCAAGCGAATACCTAGAGGCGATAGGAAGGCAAGCAAGGGTGATACTTCTAAGAGAAATTCACTCGGGTTATCTCGTTCCACTTGGTGTGTGGAGCGTGCGCGAAGCGATTAGGGAGCTATTCAAGACAAAGCCCCTAAGGTTTGGTGGAGTGAAAGAGGCGGTTGAGTTTGGGGTTTCAAAAACTTCGCTCCCACTTAAAAAGTGGTGTGAAAGCGCGCGACTGCTTCTTGAAAGCGTAAAACAAACTAAGCTTGAGATTTAAAACACGTGTAAAATCTTAAACCCAGGAAACACGCAGGGAAAACGTAAAAGCCAAGGATTTCGAGTGTGTTCAGTGCCATAAAAACAGGCGAGTGTAGCGAAAGCGCCCTTCTGTGAGCGGGTATCGCTAAAGAAGCGAACAAAACAATTGACAAGGCGGTGCTTACGTTTAGCGCAAGTGTTGAGCCTTTGGCCACAAAAAACGAAAGCGCAAACATAACACCGCTTAACACAAAAGCGCCCAAAGAAAAAACAAGAGGAATCAAAAAAGCAAGAATGAGGCCGCCTAAAACCACACAAAAGGCTGAGCAAAGAAGCAAAATCGCAAGCTTTTTGTACACGCAAGCTTTTTGATTAACCTTCGCGCTTTTTGGATAAGAATCCAAAATGGTCATGAAAGCTAAAGACATCATGGACAAAAGCTTTATCGTGCTCGACGAGCGAACGAGCGCGCTTGACGCAGTGAAAAAAATGGTTCAGGAGAGACACGGCTTTGTGATTGTGTCAAGAGAAGGCAAGGCGGTTGGCGTGGTCACCGAGTGGGACTATTTGGAAAAGATTGTTTCGAAAGAAGTCGACCCATCAAAGGTCACGCTTTCAGAAATCATGTCAAGCCCGATCGTCTCTTGTGAAAAGGACACGCCAACTGAAGAAGCGGTTGAGATCATGGTGAAAAAAGGAATAAGAAGGCTAATTGTAAAGGGAAACGACAAAGTCGTGGGTGTTATAACTTCTAGAACTGTGCTTGAGATCTTTAAAAGGTATGTGGATGAGATCGCTGCGATAGTCGCAAGGTTTTCCGTGACTCCATTTTAAAATGGCTAAAGTTTTTGCGATTTTTGGGACCTCTTCACACTGCGGAAAGACAACGCTTGTTGCCGCATTTTGTAGAGCGCTGAGTAACAGAGGATTTCGCGTTGCGCCTTTTAAGGCGCAGAACATGTCGCTCAATAGCTATGTCACGCCCGAAGGAGGTGAAATAGCTCGCGCTCAGGCGCTACAGGCTTTTGCGTCACGCACAGAACCCAGTGTTCACATGAATCCTGTATTGCTCAAGCCTTCGGGCAGAATGCGCTCGCAACTCGTTTTACTCGGGAAACCTGTGAGAGACATCGACGCAAAGCGCTATTTTTCCGAAAACAAAAAAGAGCTACTCGAGATTGCGCTCAAAAGCTTAAAGCAGTTGTGTTCAAAGTTTGATTTTGTTGTGATTGAAGGTGCAGGATCGGCCGCCGAACCCAACCTTTACGAATCGGATATCGCTAACATGAATTTGGCACAAAGGGTGGGCGCGCCCGTTTACATCGTGTGCGACATAGATCGCGGTGGCTGTTTTGCGTCTTTTATCGGAACACTAGAAATCATCAAAGCCGAACACAAAAAGCTCGTCAAAGGATTCATAATCAACAAGTTTCGCGGTGAAATTTCGCTTTTAAAAGGCGCAATCGAATACACCGAACGAAAAACTGGTGTGCGAGTGGTGGGAGTCGTGCCGTACATCGATACGCTCAAACTTCCTTCAGAAGACAGCGTTTCTATTTCTTCAAAAATTGGCGGTAAAATCGTCGTTGCGGCAATCCGCTATCCTTACATATCCAACTTCACAGACCTCGAAGATTTCATGCTAGACGATAGGTTTAGCGTGAAATTCGTGACAAGCGTTGAAGAGTTTGGCGAGCCTTCTCTTGTAATTCTTCCTGGCTCAAAGAACGTGGCGCACGACGTGCTTTGGCTTAAGAAGACACGACTAGATCAAAAAATCCAATGCTTTGCGCAAAACGGTGGGCTTGTCATCGGCGTTTGCGGTGGGTACCAGATGCTCGGTGAAAGGATAGAAGACCCTCTTGGAATAGAAGGCGGAAGACCAGCTACTTACACAGGATTAGCGCTTTTACCAGTGGTCACGGTTTTTAAAAGGTTTCACAAAATCCTTGAAAGGGTGGAAGTTTTAGAAAGCAATCACCCGCTATTTCCAAAAAGTGTTTTTAAAGGATATGAAATCAGAATGGGCGAGCCTAAGAGGTTAGGCGCAAAACCCCTTTTCGTGATAAAAACGGCCGCTGGTGAAAAAGTGGAAGAAGGGTGTGCAACTCAAAACGTGATAGGCACAAGCGTCCACGGAATTTTTGAAAGTGGTGAAGTTCGCTCTGCAATCGCAAAGCGCTTTCTAGGGTTTGAGCAGCCTCAACCATCATCTTGGGAGATTTGGGACAAAGAGCTTGACAGGATTGCGAACGTGGTGCAAGAAAACACGGATTTTGAATTCGTGATTCAAAGCGCTCGTGATTTCTAAAAGCTTAATAAGTGGCAAAGCGTGTAGAAAATCGCGCCTCGGTAGCTCAGCCTGGTAGAGCGCCTCCATGGTAAGGAGGAGGTCGCGGGTTCAAACCCCGCCCGAGGCTTACGGAACTACCGAAGGCTTTTCTCCTGTGAATTTCGGAAGAACAACTTCGATTAGCGAAGGACGGTCGTTTCTTGCACCTTCTAGAGCTTGAGAAAACGCACGCTCAAACTGCGATACATCGCTCACCCTGTATGAGCGCACCCCCATCGACTCGCCAATTTTTGAAAAGTCGATTCTCGGATTATCCAAGTCTAAAAACTCGAAGTCACCAGCGTTTTTTGCCCAGTGTTGCGTCGAGCGTTCAATCGGTGCCCACTCGATTCCCCAGCACGCGTTGTTGAGAACCACGTAAACCACGCCGATTCCGTAGTGCGCGCAAGTCCAAAGAGCGGAAGGAAGGTTTCCGAAGATTGCATCGCCATCCCCCGTGGTGCACACAACAGCGTGTCTAGCGGGCGATATTTTCCCCAGTTTGTACCCTCCCATATCCTTGACATCAGTGTACTCTCTGTGGGCAAGCGCCACGCCATAAGCCATTCCGATACACAAACCCAAGTGGCCGCTTGGGTTTCCAAAGTAAGTTCCCGGTGTGTTAAGCTCAATGCTTCTCAAAAGCGCATCACGCAAAGTGATCGCCGCGTTCACCCAAGTGGTTTCTCCGTTCCAAAACTTGTTCAAAACATAGCCTATCGACCAACCATCAAGCCTTTCTTCTTCATAGCTCTGTCTTGCTTTGTTTCTCCACTCTTCATAAAGCTCACGGTGTAACTGCTCCACTTTGGCGCTTCTTTCTGTGATCACCGAAAGGTCCGCGCCTTTGACCACTTCTTTGCCAAGCTTTGCAAGCTTTTTCAGTGTGGGTGAGACGTCGCACACACACCTTATTTTTGCGCCGTAAAGCGTTGAGCCGTAATCCCCTCCTTCGTAAACGTCTTGCACGTGCAAAGAATCGGTTGAAAAGTCGATCACTTGTTGCTCAAAGGTTTGAGGGGGAAGAACGCCCACTTCAAGTGTAAGCAAGAGATCGCACTCTTTTGGCACTTCAGGGCGAATTGAGTTGGTAAACCCCAAGTGTAGCTGGTCGTTCATAGGGTAATTCAAAAACACTCTCCTTTCGATTACTGGTATCCCAAAGGTGTGCGCGAAATCCAAGAGAGCGTGAACCGCCTCAGCCTTTCGTCCTGCGTGAGAAGCAAGAATGAAAGGGTGTGAACTCGACAAAATTTCGTCTGCGATTTTTCTTAATGTGCCGTCATCTGGTAGCCTTGGGGCGTGTGGTGGAAGGTCTCTTCTTGCCACTTCGATTTTTGCGTCAAGCGGCTTTGCCATGAGGTCTTGTCTTAAGCTCACAAAAACAGGTGAGGGAGGTTCGCTCTGCGCCGAGTAAAACGCTTTGTCCAAATCACAAGCGAGTGTTTCAAGCGATTCAAGCTTGCTTCTCCACTTAATCCAAGGGCGAACGAAATGCGATAGCTCGGTGTAGTAGTGGTATTCGGGCTCACCCGTTGGAATTGAAACCCCAGGAACGTTTTCGGATGCGAAAACCACGATTGGCGCCATGTTCATGTACGCGCCGTAAAAAGCGCCGACCGCGTTCTGCGTGCCAACCACGCGGTCGATAAGCGCCACGCCGACTTTCTGAGACGCAAGCGCGTAACCAGTTGCCGCTGCAACCGAAACAAACTCGTGCAAACCCTGAATCCACTTTGGGGGTTTTACCACGACCATCGCGTCCTGAATGTCGGCCATTCCCGCACCAGTTGTTCCGAAAACGAACTCAACGCCTCTAAGATTTAAAAGATTTAAAAAAGATGACCTCCAGTTTTGGCTTCGATTTTTTGTGACATGAAAATGAAAAAACAAACGTGTTTAATTGGGTTTTGGAATACTTGTTTTCGCGCAATTCCCTACAAATCGTGCTTTATATAACTCTTTTAAGTTGAAATTGAAGATATCATTTAGATTTTACCTACTTAAAGTTCATATCCGAGCAATTTTAAACGACAGTATGAACAAACTGACAAACGCTGAGTTTATCGAAGATGTCAGGGATTCTCTTAAAGAAATCGTGGGAGAGCCTGTGACCGAGCTCATATTTGGATTCGTCAGAATGAACAAACCGAGAAACAATCGCGAATTCACAAGCTATGTCACAAAGATTTGCGTTGAGCTTTTTGGAAAGTCGAGCAAAGTTTTACTCAAGCTACTCGTTCTTTCAATACTTGAAAAAAGGCGTGTGAAAAGAAAGCGCGTTCGCTTTTCAAAGCTTTATGAGCTTTATGATCCCTAACGCTTTTTTGACGCTTTTGCGTATTACGAAAATTGGAATTGTCACAAAAATCGGACACACCGACACTTGCAAGAGAGTTTCCGTTTTCAAAGTGGGGACTAGAAGTCGCAAAGTCGCTCGACATGGAGCAAAAGCTCGATTTCTACGCAAACCACCCTGTTGTTCTTCAAAAAATAAGGGTTATGTTAGGGGTTGTCAAAGCGGAAAAAGCTATTTTTCAGGATAGGCTTAGCGATTGGGAGTTTGAAGTCGCATCGTACTTGGTTTTCACACGCTATCTTGTTTCAAACTCACTGTCAAACGGCGCAAGAGAAACACTCGCAAGAAAATACTTTTCTCAGTTAGCCCAAAGAATAAAAGCGAAAAATCTTTCTCAAGAGGTGTTGGACACACTATTGGAAAGCGTTGGCTTCAAAACAAAAAGAACACAAAACGTAAAAGGAAGAGTCGTGGTGGAGATACCGCTTTCGGAATACTTAAGAGTAGTATCCGAGCTTGAGGGCAATCCCAAGACAAAACTCACGAATTTGCCACTAGAGCGTGGTGTGATAAGGCTAAGCGGTGCGCAACTTGTAACACTTCTTTCGGATTTTGTGCAACAGCAACTCGTCTCTATCTTTCGCAAAAAGTGGGAGCTTTCGGGAAAAGCCGAGACACCCGACTATTTGGCGCAAGTGGACATGATCGCAAAGGAGTATTTGAAGTCAAGCGGTCTTCCCGAAATAGAAGAAGTGGGGGTGATCGAGTCTCTCTTTCCTCCTTGTATCACTTCTTACATCAAAAAGGTTAAGGCCGGAGGCGAAGTTGGCCATTTTGATTCGTTTCTTTTTGCGTCTTTTATGCGCGCAATCGGCGCACCAAAAGAAAGCGTGCTCGAAGTGCTTTCTCACGCGTCTAACTTTAATTCGAATATAGCAAACTACCAAGTGAGCCACGTTTACGGGGAAACAGGGGGGAGAATCGAGTACACCCCTCCAAACTGCGACAACGTAAAACTTAGTAGACTTTGTCCAATCGAGGGCTACTGCCACGAGTTCGCAAGGCACCCCCTTACGGTTTACTTGAGAAACTACAAAAAACAGTCAACGCAAAAATGAAGATCTTACTTCATTAAACTTTATAAATTGTGTGAGCGTCTTATAAGGTGGAGCTTCCTGCATTAAGCTAGGTTCTACAGGGTTACAGAAGCTGTCCACAGCCATCCGCGCACCGCGGGTGTTCGTGCGGGTTGAGGATAAATACGCAACTTAACGCCGCGATAAACCTATACCTTCAGATGGAGGGGCTTTCTCCAAGTGCAAAGCTCTTTGAAGAGCTTATGAAGGCTTGGAGCGGGTTCGCCCTGACAAGGGAGGAGGTTGATGAAGGCCTCAATGAATTCACGAGAGGCCCTAGGCCGGTGAATCCTCAGAGCTCAGAACCCTATTAAAGACCACGTAGCTCAGAACCCGTTTAAGATCTTCAAAATTTCTGAAAGCGAGTTCACAATGTAATCCGCGCCTTCGATTTTGCTCCATCCCCTTCTATTCACAAGAGCTGCGTCCATTCCTGCGTTCTTTGCTCCTTTAATGTCGGTGTAAGGCTTGTCTCCAACGAAGAGCGCTTCACTAGGATTAACATCAAGTTTTTGCGCACAAAACACAAAGGCTTTTGGATCTGGTTTGGTGCGCCTTGTATCGTCTCCAGCCACCACAACCACTTCGAAATAATCAAAAAGAGGTGATGAGCAAACCCTCCAGCGTTTAATTCCCGCTTGGCCATCTGTGTCTGTGACCATGCCTAGCGAATACCCTCTTTTTTTGAGCTCTGAGAGCACCTTGATCGCGTCGGGAAAGGGTTTTTGGTGCCTTGTAAAAGTCGTCCAATACCCAATTGTTGCGCGTAATGAGGTAGCGGAATCTACATCAAAACCAAGTCTTTTACCAGCTTCAGGCCACCATTTTGTCCTGTCGTAACTTGTGCTCGCATTCATCTCTTCTTCAATTATGTAGAGCTCTTCGACAATTTTTTCTAGCCCCAAAGCGGTTTGTGTGTCCCTTTTTAAGATGTGTGCCACTCTTATAAGCGCGGCTCTTTTCCCTGCGGACGAATCAGAAATTGTGTCATCGAAGTCGAACAAAACCGCGCGATACGATTTGGACACATCTTTGCCCACGACTGCGATTGCTTTAAGCGTTTCACTCTTTTTGGCATTTCAGATGAAGTGCGGAAATCGTCCAGACGTCTTATGAGCGTAAAACAGTCGACAAAAGCCCAAAATAGCTAAATGATTAGAAACG
>NEXD01000058.1 GCA_003019595.1 Candidatus Marsarchaeota G1 archaeon BE_D | reverse complement strand
CGCTAAGGTTTGCTATATTCAAAATGAGCCTCCGCATAGTGTTATCGTCTTGACTGTTCACCACCATGCTTATTATTCCCAACAAATACACCAGACAGCATAAAATAAGCACTGCGCGCTAAATATCGAGTTTGGGCGTAGATCACCCCGCCCTCACGTACGGGGTCTCTGGTGCTGAGAGATGAAAAGATAATCCACCGGCGGCCCCACTGCATTCTTTGGCGCTCTTAAGAAGAGCAGGGTGGGAGCCACCCGTGGTAGCCTAGAAAGCTCCGCCAGGCGGGGTAGCTCACTCCTCTTAAGTTTAAATCCCTGAAGAATGCGTGGTGGACTCCACAGTGGCTCACCGATTCCGAACCGTGGCGCCCACCACGTTTAAGCCTTATCCGCACACCATCCTAAAACCCTCGAAAAACTTAATTACGCAAGATGACGAACCTAATCTATGAGCTACTTTCAGGGTAACGACAACAGGCTTATTACAGGTGGAATAAAAGGCGAGCACAGAGGTAAGAGAAAATACGAGCTTGGTGGACCCTTTACCGCGACCACGGTGAGCGAACAATTTGTGGTCAAAAAAGTGAGGGGAAGGGGTGGTAACTTTAAGATCAAAGTCGTAAAGGCTAGTTTTGTGAATGTCGCGCTAGAAGCCGGCAAAGTGGTCAAAGCAAAAATTTTAGGGGTTGAGCGAACGCCCGCGAACTTAGAGTATGCAAGGCGCGGCATCTTAACCCGAGGAACGCTTGTAAAAACTGAGCTCGGGCTCGTGCGAATCACTTCAAGACCAGGGCAACACGGCGGTGTGAACGGTGTGCTCGTGCAGAAGGAGGAGATGAAGCAATCTGATAAATCGTGAAGGAAGAAGAATTTACGTGGCTTACTTTGACTCTGAGCTCAGTCGAAAAGTGCGTAGAGTGGCAAAAAACTTGGCTTTGAAAAACCCAACTTTGGCGGAAGTAAAAAGCGCGTGTGACGAACTTGGGTACAAATACGCGTTGCTAGAGAGCGCAAAGCATCCAGCGGTGTGGTGGAAAGACGAAGGGGCGGTGGAGATTGTTGGCGTTCCTAAGAAAAAAGCGCTTTTAGAAATCGCAAAAAGCATAAGGAGTTTAAGGGAGAAAACAAAAGTTGAAAAAACTGGGTAAGGTTTTGCACGTTTCACCAGTCACAAAAAGGCTAATTTTAAGGTGTAGCGAACAGCTTTTGCCGAAAGGCTACGTGGTTGACGCAACGGGTTTTGTTGTAGGAAAAATCGACGACGTGTTTGGTCCTGTGACAAGACCCTACTGCGCGGTAAAGCTTGCGCGAGGTATTGACCCAGAAAAATACGTGGGAAGTCAGCTATTTGTCGTAGACGTCGCAGAAAAATCCAAAAACTTACGTAAGGCTTATTGACAACATTGTTGTTATATATTTTGTTGAACTTTGCCGAATATCGAGGTTGAAGACTATTTAGCGTATTTTCCCTTGGAGCGTGTCGTGTTCGATGAGAAACTGCTAGAGCAAAGGTGGAACAGACTTGTCGAAGAACACCCCGAATTTGGCACACCTTGCTTTAAGTGTCAGTTTTTCTTTGAATGTAACGCCGGCGCAAAACGCGACCCTGTGACGTGTGAATTTCTTTTTGAATGGTTTGTTTCGTGTAACGGAAAGGTTGAGGTTCGTAAAAAACGCGTATCGAAAACTTTGAAAAGGCGTAGGGTTTAATTCGCTCTTAATCGCGTGTTAAAAAGAATGTCTTGGATACGCAGGTACGGTCGCGACAAATACTACAGACTGGCAAAAAGCATGAACAAACCAAGTCGCGCTTATTTCAAACTTCGTGAACTCGACTCAAAACACGCTCTTTTAAAAAGAGGGTACAAGGTGATCGACCTTGGCTCATCCCCTGGTGGCTGGGTGAGCTACGAGCTTGAAAGAGTGGGCGAAGAAGGACTTGTTTTTGCGATAGACAAGGATGAGTTGCGAATAAAGCCGCACAACAACTTGGTGTTCATCAAAGCGGACATTCTGAACACCGATTTGGAGAGACTCATAAGCTCAATCGGTGTAAAGGTTGACTTGGTGGCTTCGGACCTTGCACCTTCCTTTACAGGAATAAGGAGTGTGGACATGGCAAGGCACTATGAGCTTGCGCACAAGGCGCTTGAACTCGCCCAAAGAACGTTGGGCACAGGCAATTTCGTGGTAAAGCTATTTATGTCAGACGAGTTTTACGAATTTCAAAAAGAGCTCATCAAAACCTTTGAAGAGGTCAAAATCGAAAGGCTACCCGCCACGAGAGAGAAAAGTAGCGAGCTTTACGCAGTTTGTAAGCGTGTGCGCGCGCATTCTTAATTTCATCATGTTTAAAAGTGTGTGCATCGCTACTAAAGGGTTGTTAGGGTGTTACGCTTGAAATTTGTGTTTGTGACGGGCGGTGTTATGAGTAGCGTAGGAAAGGGCATTATCGTGTCTTCGATAGGCAAGATTCTACAGTCTATGGGGTATAAAGTGTACGCCGCAAAAATGGACCCTTACGTGAACGTAGACGCTGGTACGATGAACCCCTATCAGCACGGTGAAGTGTTTGTGACAGAAGACGGGGGTGAGACAGACTTAGATCTCGGGCATTACGAAAGGTTTCTTGACATTCAGCTTGACAGGAATGCGAACATCACCACAGGGCTTGTTTACAAAAGGGTGATAGAAAAAGAAAGAAAGGGAGAGTATCTCGGACAAACGGTGCAAATAATACCACACGTGGTCGACGAAATAAAGTCGCTTTTAAGACTCAACGCGCAAAGGTCTGGGTGCGACATACAGCTTGTTGAAATAGGTGGTACGGTGGGCGACATAGAAAGCCTTCCATTTCTTGAAGCGATAAGACAACTGAGAATCGAAGAGGGATATGAAAACACCGTGTTTGTGCATGTGCCTCTTCTTCCGACGTTGAGCGTCACTGGCGAAATAAAAACAAAACCAGCTCAGCACAGTGTTCAGGAGTTAAGAAGAATCGGAATTCAACCAGACGTGATAATCGCAAGAAGCAGTAGACCGATCGATGAGTCTTCAATTCAGAAGCTTTCCCTTTTCTCTAGCGTGCCGCGCGAAGCGATATTCAACTCGTACGATGTTCAGTCGATATACCAAGTTCCGCTCATACTTTACGAACAGGGAATAGGCTCCTATATGGAAAAAAGGCTTGCGCTAAAAAAAAGCTCCGCTTATGAAAGCGATCTTTCGGAATGGCGCAAATTTGTGGACAGAGTGATAAACGCCGAAAAGGAAGTGAAAATCGGCATGGTCGGAAAATACACCACACTCAGAGACGCTTACTTGAGTATAATCGAGGCGCTTATTCACGCAGCGGCTTCAATTCGTGTAAAACCCAAGCTCATTTGGATCAACTCGGAGGAGTTAGAGCACTCCTCTCCTTACGAATTGCTAAAGGATGTAGACGGCGTGATTGTGCTACCAGGCTTTGGAAGAAGAGGCACCGAAGGCAAAATAGCCGCTATACAATACGCACGTGAAGAAAAAGTGCCATTTTTGGGCATTTGTTTTGGTATGCAGCTTGCGGTTGTGGAATTCGCAAGAAACGTGCTCAACTTAGAAGGCGCAAACTCAACAGAGAACGACCCCACAACCCCTTATCCTGTGGTAGACCTTCTTCCTGAGCAGCTAAGCGTTAAGGAAAAAGGTGGGACGATGAGGCTTGGTGCGTACGACATAAAACTTGAGAAGAACTCTTGTGTGTATTCGCTTTACGGGAGAGAAATCATAAGAGAAAGACACAGGCACAGGTATGAAGTTAATCCAAAATATCTGCCACACCTTATTGAATACGGTTTAAAAGTAACAGGCGTGAGCGTGGAAGGTGGGAGAGTGGAAGTTATAGAGCTTCGTGACCACCCATTCTTTTTGGCCACACAGTTTCACCCTGAATTCAAATCAAGGCCGCTTACCCCAAGTCCCACATACTTGGGTTTCGTAAAGGCCGTCGCAAAAAGCGTTGGTGTGATCTCGGAGAGTGTTACAGTGATGTAGGGGGCGATAGACGTAAGAATGGTGGTATTCGCAGGTCTTGACGCAAATCCAGCGGAGGCGCATTCTGCACACTCAACTTTCTCTCTTACCGTAATCGACGAAGATGGCGCAAAAAGGACGTACAAAGAAGTAAGGGCGGATCAACTCGTCAGAATGATTCAGGAAAATGGTGTGAACGTGCTTGCGTTCGACAACTTGGCCGAGCTTGCTCCCTTCCTCAATAGACTGGTTTTTGAGCTTTCCAAGCTTGAGCGTAACGTAGACTTTGTCGAAGTTGCGTACGATGAACCACTAGAGAGCAAGGCGCAAAAACTGGGATTAAAGGTTGAAGGAAGACTTTCTCCAACTGCTTCTTCAGAGGTTGTTGCGGAGTTAGCAAAAAGAGGACTTGGAAAAAAGCTTGACTTTTTTGCGCCTAAAACGCTGATCAAAATAGTAAGAAGAAGAGTTCCTGGCTCAGGCGGCTCGAGCACGCTACGTTTCAAACGTAACATAGAAACTCAAATAAAGTTTCTCGCTCATCGCATTAAGGAAAAGCTAGAAAGGGCGAAACTCGATTTTGACCACCATGTTAGAGAGTCGAGCGGTGGCTATTCCTCTGCGGTTTTTGTTGTTTACACACCAGTTGAAAACCTGAGAGGCATAGTTTACTCTTCTGTCTCACGAGACTATGCGGTAAAGGTCGAAAGAGTTCACACAAAGTTCAAGTACAAACCTCCAGCAAACCCGCAACGTCCTCTGATTGTGGGTTACGACCCGGGAATGACCACAGGTTTGGCAATCCTTGACACCGAAGGCAATTTGCTTGCGCTTTACAGCTCAAAGAACTTTGACAGAATGGACGTCGCTTCTTTTTGTCTGCGATACGGAAAACCGGTTATCGTGTCAACTGACGTGTGCACACCTCCGCAAGCGGTGAAGAAGCTCAGCTCGTCTTTCGGCGCAAAAATGTTTTACCCTCCACAAGACCTTTCTGTTCAGGAAAAAAGAGAGCTCGTAAGAAGGTTCGATTCACAAAAGATCAAAAACACGCACGAAAGGGACGCACTAGCCGCCGCAGCCAAAGCGTACCTGTTTTACTCGCAGCTACTTCACAACACAAAGCAAAAGACAACACTCGAAGGAATTTCCGCTCACTTTCTCGAAGTTTTGGAGCTAGTGCTAAACGGTAAAAGTGTGACAGCGGCTATCAGCGAAATCAAGGAGAAGTACGCGGTTCAAGAAGCACCAAAGGCGCAACCCCAAGTTTCTCAAAGCTTCGTAGAAAGCAGAGTAAAAGAGCTCGAGTCTGAGCTTGAGCTCTTAAAGGCAAGGGTTTTGGAGTACGAAAGGAGAATTGTCGAGCTTAACGAGCAAAAGAATTCGCTTGAAGCGAAAATAACTACGCTTTTGAACGAACGCGACCAAAGTTTGAGAAAGGAGCGCGAAGTGGCGATTCTTGAGCAGAGGCTGAACGCGTTACAGAAAGTGCTCGAAGAAGAGCAGACAAAGCTTAAAGCGCAAAACGTGCTTTTCGAAAGGCTACTTTGGATGGTCAAACAGAGCGTGAACGGAAAGCTTCTTTTTGTAAACATTCTCGAGGATCTAACGCTTTCTAGCGTGAGTGCGGTTTGCACAAAAAAGCAAGAAGTGCTTTACGTAAAAAAGCCTTCGTCTTTCGATAAAGAAGCGCTCGCGCTTCTCAAAAAGGCGGGAGTATTGGGCTTGATCGTTCCAGAAAAGGAAGTGAGCACACCATTTGTGTTCGAAGAAATCGAGATGCCCCTTGTTTCAGTATCACGCGTAGAGTTTTACGAGCTACCTGGCGTGAACGTTGGTGCGGTTAGCTCTGACGTGATAAAGACGATTTCCGAAGAAAAAAAGGAACTACAAAAAAGAGT
The DNA here is from genome assembly GCA_003019595.1 of Candidatus Marsarchaeota G1 archaeon BE_D. Lineage (GTDB taxonomy): Archaea > Thermoproteota > Thermoprotei_A > Marsarchaeales > Marsarchaeaceae > BE-D. The sequence continues at coordinate 5,559 of NEXD01000058.1, read as the reverse complement.
GCGCGCAAGAAAAATGGAAGAACTAAGAAGAATGCTCGTTGAAGGCGGAGCGTTCGAGGATTAAGACACCTTTATTTCGCCTCGAAGTAGTAGCTCGGTTAGCTTGCTCAGATTCGCCACTTCTTGCTCGGCTATCGCTTGAGCTGTGGAAATTAGCGTTGCGCTCGCGTTGTCTCCAAGAAATTCTATGTCTATTTGTAGTGGGTCGTCGATTGGTCTACCGATTTGGCTGAGCATCTTTACGTAAACTTCTTTCACGTCAAGCTCCTTTACGATTTTTTCGGCTATCCTTTGTGAAGCTATGTTGTATATTTTTCCCACATGGCTTACCGGGTTTTTGCCCGCTACAGCTTCTAGTGACATCGGACGGTTTGGTGTGATAAGCCCGTTAGCCCTATTTCCCCTGCCCACAGCGCCGTCATCGCCTTGCTCAGCGCTAGTTCCAGTGACCGTGAGATACGCGTTCGATTCGTCTTTGTCCGCAGTGTTCACAAACACCTGAATTCGTGAGCTATCCAAGTTCTTTTGCGCAACCCTCAGCGCCTCTTCGGCGATTGCGGCTTTGATCGCTTGGTAGTGCTCGTAATTCTTTGTGAGCGGGGCGACGACCGCCGCGGCCACTGTTATTACGTAGTCGTTTCCCCTCCTTAACCCCATTACCTTTATATCCTCCCCGCTTTCTGGAACCCTTCTTTTGAACTGGGAAGAGTTGAGCGTCTTTTCGATTTCCAAAACCGTTTTTTCAAGCGGAGTGAGCGGCGCGAAACCCACTCCAAAAGAAGTGTCATTTGCGAGTGGCACAACCTTTTTGCCTCTTTCAAAAAGCGAAACGAGGTCGGCAGAACCAGGATTTACCTTGTTGTCCACGACCACGTGTCTTTCTGGGTCAAGAAAGCGCATGTTTTTCGAAAACCACTCTTTTGTCGCTTCGATCGCAAGCCTTGCCACGGGGACATACCTAAGCTTTCCGTCGTAGTTTACGATGTTCGTCGCTCGTCCTGCGTGTATTATGAGAATAGGAGTTATCACCTCCCCGCCACCAAACTGTGGGCGCGCTTGGCCACCCACAAGAAGCGTTTTGTCGACATTGTGGTGAAGAATTTCGCCAAATTCCTCTAAATAATAAAGCGAAAGTCTTCTTGAAAGCTCTTCAGCCACCGAATCAGCGATCTGGTCTGGATGACCCAACCCTTTTCGTTCGACAAGTTCGACGTTTTGGTTTGCCACTTTCGAATTATGTAGTATTTGAACGTTGATGTTTGACATCGTAAGGCTAATCACAAGTGGTCTTTTAAGCGTTTACCCACGCTTAACCGTTTTTGGTGTTTTATCCAACCTTCACAAAAATGATGTTACTTCCTCGGATCAAAACCTTACCCAAATTGACCTGTGGATTTCCGTTTTGATCCACCTCTTTTGATTCAACAAGAATCAGATTCATCACGGAGTCGTAATTAATGAGCTTTCCAACGAACTGACTTCCGTCTTTCAACCTTACGAGCACTTGTGTGTTGAGCGCGTTCTTGATGTATTTTGTTGGTGACTCCACTTTGGCCTTTTCGCCTTTAATTTCCACCTTGCCCGCCAAAAAACTTTCCCTCGCACAATAGTGCGAAAGGTTACTTATAAAGTTTCCAAAAGCGTTCCGCTGAGCTTGAAAAACCAGTTTCCTACATTTGGTTGTATTTTTCAAACGAAGTCCGACTTGTTTACGCAATTCACACCAACGCGGCTGACGCTATTTCGCGTTTTCTGCACTAGGTGTTCAGAGATAAGTCTATATCTTTGTCTCAGGTATAACAAAGTGTAGCGCACATCGGTAATGTGTGATGGAACACAAAGATTTACCAGAACACGTTGAAGGACCAGAACGTCAAGACGGTAATGTAGAGTACAAGCTGTACTTAGGTTCTCCGAGCGAAGACAGGCTTGAAAGGCTTGCCACCCAGATGCGCTATCGCCTTGCACAGGGAGGCGGTGAAGCGTTTTACGAGCTCGGCGTGAGCGACGAGGGCGAGCTTGTCGGAATTGAGGAGGATAGCTTGGAAAGGGCGCTTTCCACTTTTGAAAAGGTGGCAAAAATCGCGGGCGCAGACTGGCGGATCACGCGTAAAGTAAAGGGTAAGAGTGGTGTGGTGGTGGAAATTCACGTAAGGCAAAAGCTTGAAACGCCCGTTCAAATAATCGTTCCGCTTCTTGGAAATGTAGACAGCGGAAAGTCTACACTCATAGGCGTTTTGTGCACGGGTGAGCTCGACGATGGTAACGGCTTGAGCGCTTCCAAAGTCGCAAGGTATCTTCACGAAATCGTAAATAGGAGAACAAGCTCCGTTTCCACACATTTACTCGGGTTTGATTCCGAAGGAAAGTCTGTCAATGAGACGCTTTTGGATCCTCTCAGCGAAAACCAAGTCTACCTGAAAAGCAAAAAAGTGGTAGTGTTCGTAGACCTCGCAGGTCATGAAAGATACTTGAGAACGACGCTAAAAGGCGTCTTGGGTCACACACCAGACTACGCGCTTGTAGCGGTCGCTTCCAACATGGGCACTGTGGGAACGTTTAAGGAGCACATCGGAATTTCCACGATTCTCGGAATACCCTTTTGCGTGGTGATCACGAAAATCGACCTGGATCGCTACAACTACAAAAACACACTCGACTCGGTGGTTCGCCTTCTTAAACTACCAGGCGTGAACAAAATTCCTGTTGTGATTGATAGCGTAGAGGACGCGATCCTTGCGGCAAGGCACATGAGCTCGGGTAGAATCACGCCGATCTTTTCGGTGAGCAACGTCACCGGAGAAGGTATGGACAAGCTCAAAACGTTTCTTGAGCTTCTTCCGCCAAGGCTCGACTGGGAAAAGCAGGCTTCACTTCCGTTTGTGCTTTACATAAACGACAAATTCATGGTAAAGGGAACGGGACTCGTAGTAAGCGGGTTAATAAACCAAGGAAGTGTGTCGGTAGGTCAAGAGGTGCTACTAGGCCCTTTCAAAGACGGCTCGTTTAGAGAAGTCAAAGTGAAGTCGATACACGTGAATCGCGTGAACGTGTTCACAAGCAGAGCGGGTCAAATAGCTTCACTTGCGATAACCAACGCGGACTACGCAGAGGTGGAGAAGGGAATGGTGATCCTCGATAGGGGAATTAAGCCCATTGCCACAAGGCAAATTCAAGCGGACGTGCACGTGCTTTACCATCCGACCACGATAAAGCCGGGATATCAGTGCGTGATACACCTTCAAACACACAGACAACCCGCGCGCATAATAAGAATCGAAGGAAGAGAGGCGCTAAGAACAGGTGATAAAGGTAGGGTTGTTTTTTGGTTTATGAAAAAACCGGCTTACGTTGTCGAAACGCAAACTCTTATCTTTAGAGAAGGAAGGACAAAGGGCGTGGGCAAGGTGCTCAGCGTTTACCCGCTTTCGCCAAGCGCTTCCTGACTCACTTTGATCGAGTTTATCGTTTGTAAAATGTAACGCGCGGCGTCTTCTGCAGAAAGTCTTTCTGTGTCGACCATGTAAAGCCCTTCCTCTTCCTCGAAAGCGGCGTACATTCTTATGAGTTTGTCACTTGGTACGACCCTCCACCCACTTCTTTGAGCGTTTCTTTTTAAAACGGTGTCAAGAGAACACTTAAACCAAAACGCAAAGAACAGAGCGTCAAAGCGTTTCGCAAGCGCCTTAAACGGTTCGCGCTGAATCCTTTTTGGAAATGTCGCGTCCACAAAAACAGAGTACCCTCTTTTCAAAAAGTGTGCGCAAAGCACCCTCATTGCGGTGTAAACCGCACGCGATTCGCGCTTTGTATAAATTGGCTTTGCGATCATGCGGCGTATCGTGTCGCTTTGGATAAAAAGCGTGTTAGAAGGATTTTGGATTAGCCGCGCGACGATTTCCCCTACTGTTGATTTTCCTGAAGCGGGCGGTCCGATAAAAAGCACAAGGAGCTTTCGCTCGCTCAACTTTCCTCGCTCGTCTTTCTTGAAGCCTGTAGTTGCATTTCGAGGTACACGTGATTTTGGTACGCCGCTTCGATTCTCTTTGCAAGGTCGAGCGCTTCCATGTCCGAAAGCTTTATCACGATTTTGTTTCCGCTAGCGTCCTTTACACTCAAAAAGAAGCCACCGTGAGACACAAAACCCTTTTCGTCGAGCGTGGGCTGAATGTCGTCCACGTTAAGCGTGGTAGTGGGCTTTCTGTTTTGGTCAAAATGTACGATATCGACGATTCTCATAATAAGAAAAACTCAAGGTGGCATATATTTATATGGAATTAGGCGCCCTGCTTCTGAAGAAGTTCGTCACCCAGTAAAAGCGCCTGCCACTCTTCGAACTCAAGCTTTTCTCCTCTACTCAGCTTTTCCCTTGCTTTGGCTATCTTTTCTGCTATCATCTTCGTGTTTTTGTTCTTTAGCTCAAACTGTGTCTTTTGCTTGACTTCCTTTCGCACTTCTTGAAGTTGCATTCTGAGCGCGTTTAACTCAGCCTGTAGCTTGATCACTTGGTTTGCGTGTTCTATATAGCTTTGGTGCCTTTTGTCAGCTTCTTCTTTTATCTTTTTCGCTTCAGCAAGCTTTGCCGCCGCTTTTGCGCGTAGCTCGTCGAGCTCGGAAACGGTCTTTCTGAACTCTTCTTTTAAAGCTCTGAACTCCGCAAGCTTTTGCTCGTACTGGTTCTTTAACTCAAGCGTTTGCTTGTACGCTTCAAGCTTTTTTTGCGCGGCTTGAAGCTTTTGCTCAAGCTCTTCCATCTCTTTTTCAAGAGATTTGGCCATGCTAGAAGGCATTGAGCGCGTTTGGTACTGCCACTCAACCTTTTCAAGCGCCTCTTTGAGCTTTTGAACCTGCCTTTCGAGGTTTCTCAAGGTGCCAAGCTCCGCTTCCCTTCCTTTAAGCTGTTCGTGAAGCTTTGCGAGCTCTTGGTACACAACTTCTTTTTTGTCCCTAAGCTCCTTTGCCTTTTTCAAAGCTTCGTCTCTTTTTGCTCTGAGCTCTCTATATTCTTTAATCGCCTGTTTGAAAGCTGCGTTGAGCTCGTCTCTCTTTTTTGCCTCGGTGTCCGCCACTTCACGCTCCTGTTTAATGAGCTGTTGAAGTTTTGCAGTCTTTTCTTGGATTTCCCCAACATCGCTTAGCAACTGGCTACCTCGACCTCTGCGAGTTACGATTTTAAAATTGTAAATATAAGACTTTCGAGAGTTTCAGCTTTCCTGTAAGCGTGAATTCTGAAATTCAAAAATAACAAGCTCGTAAAGCTCGTTTAAAACTTTGTCTATGTGATAGTCTGAGCCGTCTCCTATTATTCTCTTTACGTTATAAGAGCGCTCTGGAAAAAGCCTTCCCGCAAGGCTTCCAATTCTTGCGCAAACCTTTCTACCTTCTGAGTTCAAAAGCCCACGAGTAAGGAAAATCCCCCAGCCTTCGCGCGTTTCCTCGATCAGACACTTGAGCTCGTTTAACTCGCGCAATCGTTTCGTGTCTTTTCCCATTGAGAGTTTTGGCTTAAAGCAAAAATAAGCTTTTTTAAAGCACAATCCAAGAACTATCGGAATTTCA
>NEXD01000057.1 GCA_003019595.1 Candidatus Marsarchaeota G1 archaeon BE_D | reverse complement strand
AAATGTTACGACATATAGTGAACAAATTCTAAAGTTTATAGTCGATCTTTGATAATATTATTTGTCAATTAAATATAAAGACAAAATTTAAAACATAAATCGCTTAAAATTTAATGGGTTAACTGGAAATTTTTATCAAGGATAAGCCATTAACATGAAAAAACTTAAAAGATTGCTTTATCGATACGAAAAGCATGCAAGCTGATTCAGTTTATCAAGACGTTCTAGAGCTTATAAGAAACACACCAGTTTTGAGCTTAAAGCTTCAAAAAAAGATGGGTGTCGACGCAGAAATAATTGTCAAGCTTGAAAACCTAAACCCAACAGGAAGCCTTAAAGACAGAGTTTACAAAGAAATGATATCCGCGGCGATAACAGAAGGCAAACTAAAACCAGGAATGGAAATCGTTGAAGCATCCACAGGAAACGCTGGTTTGTCTTGCACTTTCGTGGGTAAAAGGTTTGGTTTTGACGTCACCGTGGTTATGCCCGAGGGAATGAGTGAGGAAAGAAAGCAGCTAATCAAGGGTTTTGGTGGCAAACTCATTCTGACACCTGGGGGCGAAAGCGACGTAGATTTGAGCATTGAGCTAGCAAAGAGCATGGCTCAAAAACAACCTGAAAAATACTGGTTTGCCGACCAGTTTTCGAACGAGCATTGCTACCTTGCACACTATAAAACAACAGCACCTGAAATTTGGCAGCAAACTCAGGGCGAGCTTGATTGCTTTGTGACAGCGCAAGGAACTGGGGGTACGATCACGGGCGTTGGAAGGTTTTTGAGAGAAAAGAATCCCGGAATCAAGCTTTACACCGTTGAGCCAGCCGAAGCGCCAATTATTTCTGAGGGAAGATGGGGAACACACAAAATCGAAGGAATAGGGGATGGACTTGTTCCAAAGAACTTGGATTTGAGCATTTTGGATGGTGTGGTGACAGTTTCTTCGGATGATGCTATAACGATGACACGTAAATTATTAGAAGAAGAAGGGATCTTCTGCGGAATATCGTCTGGCGCAAACGTGCTTGCCGCAATCAAACTCGCAAAGAAACACCCAGAGCTCAAAAGGATTGTCACCATAATCAACGACTCAGGAAACCGCTACCTTTCAACAGAGGTGTTTGGTCACAAAAAAGAAGTGAAAATCCCAAAAAGAGAGCACAAGCTTGATAGCTACACACTTGAACAACTTCAAAAATACCAAGCTAAGCTTGAAATTGTGCGCTAAATGCTCGGCATTACTTCTTTTGCGAATCTTTCAACTTGAGTGTCAATTTCGCTAAGTGCTGTTACAGCGGGCATTATAACTAAAGTTTGAACACCAGCTTGTTCATACCTTTGAATCGCATTAAGAAAGTCGTTTGAATTACCGGCAATTCCACTTTCAACAGTTGCTTTGCTCCAAGATGGCAAGTCACAGTACTTCTTCACGAAATTGTGTAAAATTTGGCTTGCTACTTCTTTTGTATCGCCCATTCGGATTGGTACCATATCACAGTTGTTCATCTTCATAGGATCTCTTCCAAAACGCTTTACATTTTCAAGAATATTTTGCCAGCTTTCCTTAAAATCGTCTGCTTTATAAAAGTACGAGATCCAACCATCCGCTAGTTTGCTTAACCTTTCATGAACCTTTTTCGTATAGCCCCCCATCCAAATTTGTGGACAAGGTTTCTGCAAAGGCTTTGGTTCCATCGTGACGTTTTTGAATTGATAATTATCATAACTTCCATTAATTTGGCTTTCAGTCCATAGTCTTCTAAGAATTGTTATATTTCGTTCGAGTATCTTGCCTCGTAGATTAAATGGAACGCCACAAGCTTGGAACTCTCGTTCATACCAACCGGCGGCAACTCCTAATATTATTCTTCCATTGCTTAAATGGTCTATCGTAGATATTCTTTTTGCCAGTTCCACTGGATTTCTTAAAGGAAGAACCAGAACACCAGTAGCAAGTTTGACATGTTCTGTGTAACAAGCAACAGCAGTGAGTATCGTTAAAGATTCGTGGATCGGAAAGACATTTTTTGAACCAAGTAAAAGATGATCCCAGACCCAAACGGAATCAAAACCAAGTTTTTCTGCTTTAATGGCGGTGTTAACCAAACTACGAGGACTTATGTATTCCTCAGCAGTAAAATAATTTTGAAGAGCTAAACCAAATTTTATTGTAGTATTCGGCATAACACATTAGAAAGAGTAAGTTTAAAAAGTTTTTCGTAGTTGGAGATTGACCTAAATAAGACTTTGTGGCGGACGTCACGAAGCTGAGTTGGTGACCAGCGACTTCCGTCACGGTTTCACATTTTTTGGAATTTATAACAAAAAAGATTTTAGGTAAAGCGGCCAGTTGTTCAACTTTTTCGATCGTTAGGAAAAAAAGTTTAACAGCTAAAATCCGAAGTTGTAGAATAGCAGGTGAGCTACCCCCGCCTGAAGGCGAAAGCTTCCTGAATCATTGCTCCGCCTTGCGTCTCCTTGCCAACCCCAAGGAGGGCATTGGGCGAAGCTTTTCAGGCTACCCGGGTGGCACCCACCTTTTTTTAAAAGAGAAGCGTTGAGGTCACGGTCCAAGGTAAACCCACAATGGGGGCAGTGGAACACTCGGTTCTCCAAGAGGTTCTGGTTGATTCTTCCGCAGAGATTCACGCAAGCTGTTGTAAGCGGATACAGCGAGCACGGTTTTTCCTCGTTTAAAAACACTCCAGGCACCCTCTTAACTCGGAGAAAGAGGAGTCGTACAGCCGAAGCCTCCTCTTTTTGGTTACGCTTTTTTGGATCAAATCCTGAACGTTTAAGTCCTCTAACACCAAAACGTCGTACTCCTGTGTGAGTAGAAAACCGAGTTTAAAGAGTCACGTCTAAAATCCTTAACATGTTCGTGCTGTTTAGCGAGTCTTATCTTTGCTTTGAGCCAGTTCTTTGAAAGAAACCTTTTTCTTGAAACTCTGTAGCACACCGATTCTTTCAAGAGAGCGCTCAAGCGGTTTTGGGTGCTCTCCGAGCCTCGAAGTCGAGTGTTCAGGGGTGAAGAAGGTTGAAGCTTCGAGGCGACACCGAGCGATCGCGGTGAACTGCGGTGGCAGACCCGTCTACGTGCAGTGGACGCTGTAATGAGGTAACCCATCTGGTTCGGTGTTTCACTCACCCGAACCATGGAGAACGCGCTCAGATTTCTAGGAGGCTGAGGAGGTGTCTCGGAGACCCTGTTCACGGATAGAGGCGCGTGCTACCGTGAAGCCGTGATTCGAGCCAGGTTCCACAACCACATGCACCAAACCTTTGGGTAGCTCTGTTGAGTCTTCGGGCACCTAAAAGACACGGGTGTTCTATAATAACATCAACCCCAACACTCTTTACACTACTCATAGACTTCCTCGAACTATTCGTGCACTGGTACATTGAGTGGAGGTGACACGAATGAATGCTTACCCGGATAGGATCTGAGATGCAGCGGAAAGCTTAAATATGATGAAAAGACGGACATTTCCTCATGACACAAAGTATTACAGCAAAAGAAGTGAGCAAAAGGGTAGAGAACGAACGTGAAAACATAATTTCGCTTTTAAGGGATATCTTAAGAATACCGAGTGTAACTGGCGAAGAAACAGAAATACAAAACTACTTTTCTAAATATTTAAGTGGATTAGGATTAGAAGTTGACGTATGGGAACCAGACTTAGATAGGTTAAAGAACCATCCTGCCTTCGTGCCAGTAAAAAAAGACTATAAAGGTAGACCAAATGTTGTAGCAGTACTTAGAGGATCGGGTGGTGGGAAATCGCTCATTTTTAATGGCCATGTAGATGTAATTCCTCCTGGTCCAAGAGAAGCCTGGAGCGTCGATCCATGGGGCGGAGAGATTATAAATGGCCGAATTTATGGAAGAGGGGCCGCCGATATGAAATCTGGTTTAGCCGCAATGACCTCGGCTGTAAAAATTATTAAGCAGATGGGATTAAAACTCAAAGGAGATATCATTCTTGAGTACACCGTGGACGAAGAGCTTAGTGGAAATGGCACTCTAGACTGTGTATTACGTGGATATAAAGCTGATGCTGGAATAAGTTTAGAAACTAGTAGTATGAAAATACAACCAGCGTGTATCGGAAGGATTTGGTTTGAAATAACAATTAAAGGAAAACCCGCAGGAATACAAAATAGGAGAATGGGAGTAAATGCGATAGACCTAGCCTATAAGATAAAACAAGCAGTAGAGCATTATGAAGCATTAAGGATAAGCGTGTTAAACCATCCGCTTTTTCCAGACAAAATAGAAGCGCTACCTTGTATCATTGGAGAATTTAGAGCGGGAAATTATCCGAGTGCATTTCCGGATATCGCAGTTTTAAAAGGGAGTATTGCAACACTTCCAAACGAAAATTCCGACCAAGTAAAAACAGATTTCAAAAAATATATAGAAGAAGTTGCAAATCAGGATCCTTGGATGAAAAACAATCCTCCAAAGGTCGAATACACTGGTTATTTTGCAGAACCATCTGAAATGGACATAAAACATCCAATTTTGCAAGTGATAAAAAATAGCTACACTGAAGTTTTAAACTCTCAACCCGTTATAAGCGGTAGAACTGGGGCCGCTGATATAAGATTTCTTAATAAATACGGAAATACTCCAAGTCTTATCTTTGGCCCTGGTGACACGTTACAGATGCATGCGACTGACGAATATGTAAACATAGAAGATGTGATTAATGCAACCAAAGTTCTAGTAAAGACAATTGTTGATTGGAGTGGCGTCGAATAAATCATGTAACTATTTCACCAAAGAAAAGCGTTGCCAGCTTTTCTCGCTGAAAGAGGATCTCTTTCTCCCCCTCGTATTTTATTCTGCCCCCATTAATAATATACACTTTATCACAAACATCAGAAACAATTTTCGTGTTTTGCTCCACCAGCAGTATAGTTATACCTGCTTCTTTTAATTTCTTTAAAGTTTCAATCACTATATTTTGTTTTCCAATATCCAACCCTATTGAGGGTTCATCGAGCATTAAAAGACTGGGTTGTGTCATCAAACCGCGCGCTATAGCAAGCATCTGTCTTTCTCCACCGCTAAGAAAGCCTGCTTTTTGGTTTCTTCTCTCTTTTAATCTTGGAAACAGTTCATAAACCCTTTCAAGATTTTTGTTTAATGCTAATTTGTCATCGAGCGCATATCCACCAAGTTTAAGGTTTTCTTCGACTGTCATGTTATGGAACACTTCAGCGCCCTGTGGAACGTATGAAATACCAAGTCTAACCACTTCCTTGGGTTTTGCGCCATTTATTTCTTTACCTCTAAAGGAAACCCTTCCACTAATTGGTTTTAGTATGCCGAATATAGTCTTTAAAAGCGTGGATTTTCCTGCACCGTTCGGTCCTAATAACACTGTGCACTCTTTTTCTATAACTTTAAGATTTATTCCGTGAAGCACCTCAGCATGTTCATAGCCACTTTTTAAATCTATAGTTTCTAGCATACTCATTTGGCAAAATACACCTCGTGAACTAGTTGACTTTCCTTAATTTTGTCAGGTTCTCCTTGTTCAAGAACTCTTCCTTGGTTTAAAACTATAACATGATCAGCAATTGACATCAATTCATCTAGATTGTGTTCGGTTATCAGAAATGTTTTCTTGAAATTACGATTAAGATTTTTTATATGATAAAGCATTCTTTCAATGCCTTTATTGTCTAGTCCTGCAAGAGGCTCGTCCAACATTACAAAGCTAGGATTCAAAGCCATCGTTCTAGCAAGCTCTACGATTTTCTTTTCCGCATATCCAAGCGTAGACGCAATTTTGTGTTTTATATTATTCAAACCAAAATCCGAAAGAACGCCTTCGATAAAGCTGGAATCTGATTGAATTACAGCTTTTATGTTTTCTTCTATGGTTAAACTTGAAAAAATACGCGGAATTTGAAACGTTCTCGCTATACCCATTTGAGCTCTTTGATAAGGTTTGAGTTTAGTAATTTTTAATCCCTTATAGAAAACATCACCCATATCAGGTTTTACGAAACCACTAATTACATTAATTAAGGTTGTTTTGCCAGAACCATTTGGGCCTATTAGACCGTAAATTTTTCCTTCCTCGAAGTTTAGCGTAACGTCATTCAAAGCAATAACTCCTTGAAACCTCTTAAAAACACCATTGACGCTTAGTATAACCGACATTTTTGATCACTTTTTAAAGCGAGAGCTATTTAGTTTTTTCCCATTAACCAGCTTAGAATCTACAATTAGTTCGTTTTTAACACTAATTATAGTTTTGCTTAATATTCCTATTATGCCTGTAGGCAAAAAGCGTAAAATCACAATTACCATGATCCCATATATTATATACGCGGTTGCGAGAGAGAAGTAAACAGGAATTATTTCATTAAGAAGGCTAATAATTAAGCTTCCTAGAATTGCTCCTCCAACCCCTCCGCTTCCGCCAATTATGCTCATTCCAATAGGAAGAAAAGAGTTGGAGACCATAAATATTGTGTAATCTGTGTGAAGCGAATACAACGCAAAAAAGGCACCAGCTAATCCAGCAAAAAAGGAGCTTAAAAAGAAAATTGCAATTTTGTATTTGGAAACGTGCAAACCTGCGGCTTCAGCAGCGATTTGATCGTCTTTTGTTGCTATCAGTTTTAATCTATGCTTTGAGTTCTCAATATAATAAATAGAACCAATTCCTATAACAAAGACAAAAAGTCCAACTATATAAACTTGTGCTGTTGTCACAATTTGCGCTCCTTTGTAAAAACCAAAGGATATACCTTCGTCACCGTATTTTATCAGGCTAAACCAGTATAACACTTGTGAGAAAAGAAGCATCGCTATTCCTTGATACGCTGGTCTTAACCTTATAGTGGTTGTTCCTATAACACCTCCCACAATAGCCGCAACTAGAGATGCCAAAACTAACGCGAATATCGGAGAGAAATTAAAATCAGACGCTAAAAGCGCAATTGCAAAAGCGCCTACACCAAAGGGTATGGCATGGCCAAGAGATAGCTGACCAGAAAAGCTATAAAGAAGATCCCATGAAGACGAATAAAGAGCAAAAGAAATGAAATACATCATAACATACTTTAAATAGTTTAATTTCGTCAGTCCAATCGCGATTAAAAGCAGAATCATAGCAAAAAATACTATTAAGTTCAAATCCATTTTATTGGTGTTCCTAAACTCTTTCAATTATTTCACCTAAAAGTCCTGTAGGTTTAATTATAAGCACAAGATATATCAAAATCAGCACTATAATGAATGCGTAAGAAGGGTAGTAATACAACGCAATAGAATAAGCGATTCCATAAATTAAACCACCTAATAAGCTACCAAAGATGCTACCAATTCCTCCTAAAGTGACTATTACAAACGAAATTACTAATTCATTCCAACCAGAGGCAGAGTTGACGCTAAATATCGACGCAAGAAGGGCTCCACTTAAGGCCGCTAGCAAAACTCCGATTCCAAACACGATAAGTGACAACCTTTCACCCTCGATACCTATAGCTCTAGCAAGGTCTTTGTTTTGTGCAAAAGCCCTGATTCCCAACCCAACTTTTGTAAATTTAAGAAAAACATAAAGTAACAAATAGCTCACAACCGAAATTAATGAAGCAAGCAAGGTTTGATACGTGATATAGACTCCATTCGCAAAGGTTAATGTACCATAAATCATGCTTGGAACAGCTACAGAACTCCCACCAAAGACCAGAAGAACAACATACTCTGTAGCTGTGGCTAATGCTAATAGCAGAATCATGACTTGATTTTGAGAATCAGGGTCTGTAGTCACTCTCAAAGAAGAAGGAACTATCAAAAGAAGAACGCCAATACCTATAACAAATGAGGCCAAACATGTGAAAAGTAACGAAAAAAAGGGAGGTAAATGCAAGTAAAATGATGCAAGAAAGGCAAGAAATCCTCCTAGCATGTAAAACATTCCATGCGAAGTGTTAACATTGCTCATTACACCATAAATCAGCGATAAGCCAGCCGCCATTAGGCTAATAATAAGTCCATATGTCACACCCCCAATTAGTGAAGAAATAAGGCCATAAAGCATAATTTCACCAAAAACTTAGCTATAGGGTTTTCCTGTAGCAGGGTTGATTGGCGTAAAGTTAGCCACATTTTCTGGCCATATAATGTTATACACCAAATTACCGTTTGGCTGAACTGTCACTTGGTACATCGTACCAGTTAAATAGCCAGGACCTATAATTGGATTGTGATTATCTTGAAAAACTATGTGCCCACCAGGACCAACATAATTGGTCTCCATTAGGGCCTTTGCCACAGCCGTAGTGTTTAAACTTCCAGCTCTCTCTATCGCTTGAACTAAAACCATAACGCCATCGTATGCATCCGCCGCGTAGTGGTTATAAGGAATTCCATAAGCGCTTTGTAGCTCTTTGCCAAAAGATTGTGAAACATTAGTGAGTGTAGAAATTTCGCCTAAGAAAACATACTGCATACCATCTGGGACGGCAGCGTCCACACTTTGAGCTTGAGACGGATCGTCCAAAAGACTTTCTAAATGAAGAACAGGGATTTTAGAAGTTATTGGATTTGCAGCATACTGCTTTTGAAAGTCTATGCCGTTTGTTCCTTCCATGATAACGATAACAGCGTCAGGTTTTTCGCTTGCGATTTGGTTTATCGCAGAAGTGTAATCTGTTGCACTTCCTGGGTAAAAGTTTACCGAAATAGGCGTAATGTTGTACTGCTTTGCAAGAGCAATAGTTTCATTCGCGACTTCGTGAGCATACAAATAGTCTTCTGCCATAAAATCAAAATTCTTTGCACCGATCATCCTGAGCCATTGCACAGCCATGTACGCATACCCCATGTCTGGCAAAGTCACTCTAAATAGATATTCATTTAGAGGAGGTTTCATAAGGGCATCTAAACTTGATACCGTAAGTATTTCTATAACCTTGTGTGAGTAAGTAAGAGGCAAAACAGCCGCCACATCTCCACTAAAGAAAGGTCCAATAAGAAAACTCACATTGTCCTGTAGCACTAATATCTGCGCGGCAGATAGAGCCGTTGAGCTAGAGGGGCCTTCGTCTTGAACTAAAAGTTTCAAAGGTCTACCCAAAACTCCGCCATTGGCATTTGTTTGATTAATGGCAAGCTCAGCGCCGTATAAAGTGAGTTGCCCATCAGGCGCAAATGTTCCACTTAAAGGTGTGATCATACCAATTAAGATTGGTTTTTTCCCTTTACCACTTGAGAGATTGTACAACGAATATCCTATACCAGCACCAACTATTGCAATTATAATTATTATGACAATCAAAAGTGCCCTTGATATAGCCCTATCTTTACGACGCATAAAAACACAATAAAACTGTTCGATATAAACTTTACTAAAATCACGATTTTAGTTGAAAAATACATTTTTGTTCATCGAATTTGGGTACTTCTTTAACCAATATTCTGCAAGCATTAATTCCTTAGAACACGCTATTTGATGAACACTCTTTGTGGATCTAAACTTCTTAAAATTTGCAATTCTTCATTTGTGGGCGGTGGTATTTCAATTATGCTTTCTTTTACAAGAGGTTTAAATTCCATGTTTTCGAGCACTTTTTCTAATGACATTCCAGTCAAAACGCCCTCTAATCTCATCATTTTGGTATTAGGTTCGAAATCGAAAATAGCTTTGTCAGTAATCACTTTATAAGGACCCCCTCCAATAATTCCCTGTTCTTTTCTGCTCTGACCACCCTCCACCCAACCTGGACTTGTGACAAAATCAACTTTCTTAACGAATCTTCTTTTTTCTAGCGGTAATACAACAATTGTCATCTTGGCTAGTGTGGCCAAATCGTTTGCACCCCCGCTTCCTGGAAACTTTATAATAGAACCGTTTTGTTTTATCAAACTTGAATTCAAGTTTCCATACATGTCGATTTGCGCAGCGCTCATCAACGCCAAATCAACATAGCCACGTTGTAAGTAAATAAACGTATCTAAACACGATGGATACATCAACGCTTTGTAACCCACTCGTATATCATTGGTCGAATATGGCAAATACGGTGGTTTTAGTTCTGGGTCAACCGAACCACCCTCATAAATTGTGAACAGCTTTCTTTTACCCATTTTCTTTGCCAATTCCACGGCAAGTTGGCTTATTCCTATGCCAACGAATACCGACCAGCCATCTTTTATTTCTCTTGCGGTAAGCACTGCTAAAAGCTCTCTTGTGGTGTAAGACATCACTCTCCCCTCATAAGTTCTTTCATGACAGAAATTCTTTTAATTATTTGGGACGAGCTGATTGAATTTATAAACTCATAAAAGCTATCTCTGTTGTAAATAGAATCATTTATGAAATTAAATATTCCCTTTTCACCTTCAGTTTTGTCTATTGTTGCCAAGCGCGACAAATAATCTATATCCGCCTCATAGTAACCCTGACATTCGGTGGGATAAGCCCCGAAGGGCGCGTGGACAACTGCGTCGACAACAAAGTGCGGAATTAAGGTTCTCCAAGGCTTATCTCTTATATAATCATTACTCACAATTTCTTCTGCGCTGATTATAACCTTTTTTGCGGAAAGGGCTATTTCTTTATCTTGTATAGGCATGCCTAATATCTCCGCATTTCCATATTCATCAGCTCTTTGAACGTGTATTATCGCAACATCAGGATTTATTGCAGGCACTAAACACAGTTTGTCTCCAGTAAACGGACAATTGATATATTTCACGGGTAGCTTTTTCACAAGATCTGAGCCTATCATTGTATAAGTGGGTATAAACGGGATTCCCATGGAACCTGCAAGAAATCGGTTGAGTATTCCCATATGACTCCATTCTTCTAATTCGATTTCTTCGCGATTAAGCACATCCGAAAGTGTTTTTGAAATACCAAGCGGACCAGCGATAGACATCCAAGAAGTTATAAACTTTTTTGCGACACCGCTTACAGCAAACAGTAAAGCTTCGAAGCTGAACATCGTCCGCACAACGGTCAAGTTCCTTTTCTTTGCTTTGATAATGTTCCAAATAAGCATATACGGGTCTCGTGTGATCACAGTACCGCCAATTGCCAAAACGTCATTATCGTTAATCAGAGAAAGCGCAGATTGTACGTCTACCAGTTTGTTTCTTAGACTATGATTTTTAGAAAGCGCGTACTCTCTAGCGCGCAAACCTTCACACATTTGTTCCATTTCGAACACAAACTTATGTCAAAAATTTAAAGTTAACGTATTTCATTTAAAAAGCGAATAACATTTTTGGCTATTCTTCTGGTAAATATCCTGCGACAACTGGAATGCTAATTGTCTCGTTCATTCGATACACAGTAAAAACAACTGTTTCACCAGGTAGCACGTTGAGCTGTAGATAGGAGAGCAAGTCGCTCGTGCCTTGTACAGGTGTGCCGTTCACCGCAAGTATTATATCACCGCCTAGCCACACAGGTTCTCCGAGAATCTGAGCTTGGTAGCTTCCACCCTTTAGACCCGCCTTGGCAGCGGGGCTGTTTGGTAAAACCTGTTGAACTAGCACGCCGTATGTCACACTAGTGTTCATCGCACGCGCTATATAATAGTTCATGGTGACTACAGAGAAGCCAAAGTAAGGGTGTAAATCGTATCTACCCGTTGCCACAAGATACGGCAGCTCTCTTGCCA
>NEXD01000056.1 GCA_003019595.1 Candidatus Marsarchaeota G1 archaeon BE_D | reverse complement strand
GGATCGTTTTCTTCATCTTGGTTGTAAAGAGGAATTCCCGCAAGGTCAAAGGTTTCGATTTGCGCGTTTTGGGGTGCGAGCCGAACCGCTTCTTGTAGCAGCATCTTGTTGTAAGAGCCTTTGCGAAGGCTACCCGCAAAACCCAAAATTTTGATTTCTGACATAATCCCATAAAACGAATTTTGTTGATTTAAGCGTCGCTCAACAACTAAATTGTGTTTTATGCCCGTGTTGTGTGCGACATGTAAAAGCGGATTGCGCCAAACGCCGTTCATTACGAAAACGGGATAAAAATTAATGGATGCGCGTAAAGCGCGACTCTCTGATAAGCGCTTGTTGTCTGACAGTTTAAGGGTTTCACTCTACGTAGGTATACGTAGGTACATATCATTGTACCTGTCATACGCGTAGAGCTTGGGCCTCACAGCATCATGCAGACCCCTCACGAGTTCATTGGTCCCCTTCCGCTTTCCCCCTGTCAGGACGCACCCACCCACCATGCAGTGGGGAACGCCCTCCATCTTCAGTCCCCACCCGACAAGTGTGCGCGTACCCCTCGCTAGCGGAGGTCTTGGGTCTTCTCTGCTACCACCCTACTGCCCGTGCACAACCAGCTCATTCAAATCCAGAAATCTATATAAACTTATCTATTTTGAAACTGCTGACTACGGCAAAAGAGTCGCTAAGAGTTATCGATTCGAAATCTTCTTTTATGAGTGAAGGTTAAAACAAATGGTTAGTTCGTCGAAGAGATCGCCCACTAGAAGTCGAGTAGTAGAAACTCTTGGGCGCCAAAGGGTTACTAACGCGTTATGCACACAATTCTATGTGTTGCGAAAGAAGCGGTGTGGTATTGCGTTGTACGCTACTGCTTGGGCTTAATCGTGGAAGGATTCAGGAATTTCATGA
This sequence comes from Candidatus Marsarchaeota G1 archaeon BE_D, assembly GCA_003019595.1. Classification (GTDB taxonomy): domain Archaea; phylum Thermoproteota; class Thermoprotei_A; order Marsarchaeales; family Marsarchaeaceae; genus BE-D. The sequence continues at coordinate 11,048 of NEXD01000056.1, read as the reverse complement.
GACAGTGCCTATAACAAAAATTTACCGCGATCAAAACAAATGAAGTGATAAAAATGATTCAAAGCGACAAGTAAACCTTTTTATAACCCTTAGCCAAATTTACCAAAGTATGACGCTTTTATCAATTAACCAAAGTAAAAGGGGCTTTTCAAAAAGCCTGGGAATTCGAAACTTTTTAAGAGTGATTCTTTTGGTTTACTTTTTGCTTGCATTTGTGGCTTTCTTGTTTAACATGGAGCCTTCGTCGTTTAATAGGCTGTTACAGTCGCTAACAGGGCTTTTGCTACTTCAAGGAAAAGTTCAGTCACTACTCTTTAGACAGTTTTACACTGACACCTCGCAAATCAACCTGTTAAACAACTTCTAAAGTCCCCATCTTTTCACTTTGTCTATGTCAACACCGTGTTTTCTACATATTGATTCAACGACTTTCATCATGAGCCAACCGCCAAAGCCTATCAAACCCGCGGTCACAACCCTTACAACAGGATTTCCCTTGGCGTCCTTTAAGGCGTCCCTCGAAGCCATCTTGGCTAGGTGTCTGTAGCTTGCGTAATAAACCGCAAGCTGAGACTCGTCAAGCTTTAGCTTGTGAAACTGCTTGTTTTTGAGAACGCCTAGCGGCACGTGCTGCATAGGCGTCACCGTGAACTCAAAGGGTCTACCGTCAACCTCAGAGTTGCTCATTCTGTTGATGAGCGCCACAGTGTCCCAGTTGTCCTCAGGCGTTTCTTCGCTTTGACCAACTTGAACCGTAAAAGCTGGTCTCCAGTAATACTTGTTAAAGTTCTTTGTGCCCTCCCAAACGATGTCAGGCCAAGAGCCATCTGCGCCAATTCTTAAAGGAAGCGTCTTGTTTGGCATATGAAGTTTTGCGAGCCTTTCACTGCCAGTTTCTATGCCAACCTGTATTCCGATCCAGTTCGAAGGGCCTGCCCTGATCACCTCAGAAAGCTTTTTGATGAGCTCAGGGTAAGCCGCGGGTATCGATATCCTTCCGTGCGTCGGGTTTGTCTGTGCTATTCCTTTTATCGCCATCACTCTTTTGAATAGCTCCACCAAAGCCTCTTCATTTGGCTTGTAAAGTGGGCCGTGCATGTACGCGAATATTTCGTCTGAGTGTAGCCATGCGTTTGTGTATCCCGCCTCAACGTTTATCGCGACTTCTTTTGCCACCCTTTCTGGTGGATAGTATCTCAGTGGCCTGAGCGTGACTTCACAAAAGTCGCAACCTATTCCACAGCCCCTCATCACCTCGGTTAGACTCATTGTGGTAGGCCTTAAAATGTCTGGTATCTCTTCTAGGTTTGGCGCTACTCTTCCTCTAACTCTACGCGTGATAAATCGAGGATCGGGTTTGAAGTATCTTCGAAAGTTGTCGTCGAAGCTTGTAAAGCCTTCGTAAAACATGTTTTTGTCAAGCTTGTCTTGAGAAATCTGTTCGAACAAAAGGTGGATTATGTCGTCCGACTCGCCTTGATACGCGTAGTCTATTCCAAGCCTTGTGAGCTCTTCAGGAAAAACGGTGAACTCCCACACACCAGGCCCTCCAACCACAAGCTTTGCCTTTTTGCCCTTTCTTGCTCTGTTTATTCTGTAAATAAGCCTTTCCCATTCCTTTCTTACCCAAGGGTATTCATCGCTTTCAAATAGCACACTATAAGACATCGTGAGCGGTCCAATTCCAAGCGGATCCATTGTGGAAACGCCTATAATTTCGGTGTCGTCTTTAATGAACGCTTCGATATAGTCCGGATGTGGGACTGCTACGTCCTCTGGTTTGTTGTGAGCAAGAAGCGCCGCCTCAATCTTTCTTATTGAATAAGGAGCGAACTTTGCTTCACCATTTGGAAGAGGCGGAGAAGCGTGGCCTTTCAAAAAGTTGTAAACTTTTTCGGGTACATGAGAGCTTGGAGCACAAGGCAAAAAGTCTAATAGTGGAAAGTGTCTGTAGTCGTACATCAGTGTAAGATCAGAGATCAGCACGTATTTTGTCAATCAAATCTCCTCCCAAATATCGACAAAACCATCTAGCTCAAATTGCGTGAGTCACAAAAAAAGTTTACCCATTTTGCACGTTAACATTTTTATTTATCGTGTAAAACACAGTTTGAGGAAAAATGCAAAAATCTGTGCAAGTCACAAAGTCAAAGTATTTAAAAGAAAAAGTGGAACACCTTAGCATCGAAAGCTCAAACATAGTGGAGCTCGTCGAAGCTTTCGGAAAGACGGCTTTTCAGGCGAGAAATTTGAGCAAAGCCGCAAAAATTTACGACAGGATGCTCGCAGACCCCGATTGCACGGTTATTTTGACGCTTGCGGGATCGCTTTTTAGCGCAGGGCTCAAAAAAATCGTGTACCAAATGGTGGAGAACAACATGGTTGATGTGATCGTGTCCACGGGCGCGATAATGGTGGACCAAGACTTTTTCGAAGCGCTTGGGTTTAGCCATTACATCGGTTCTCCAAACGTCGATGATGAAGAATTGAGAAGAAATCACATTGACCGAATATACGACACGTTTATTAGCGAAGACGATTTAAGGGTGTGTGATGAAACGATAGCGGAAATCGCGGACTCTCTAGAGCCTAAACCGTATTCCTCGCGCGAGTTTCTGATTCACATGGGTAAATACTTGGAAAACAACGCAAAGAACAAAGAATCTGTGGTGCTAGCTTGTTACAAGAAAGGAGTTCCGATATTCGTCCCAGCTTTTTCAGATTGTAGCGCTGGTTTTGGTTTGGTTTTGCACCAGTGGAGAAACCCGCAAAAACACGTTTCGATCGACTCGGCGAAAGACTTTTTGGAGCTCACGAAAGTGAAAATCGCTTCAAAAGAAACTGGTTTGCTGATGCTAGGCGGTGGCGTTCCAAAGAACTTTGCGCAGGACGTTGTTGTGGCCGCGGACGTGCTTGGCAAACCCGTGCCAATGCACAAGTACGCGATACAAATCACGGTGGCCGACGAAAGAGACGGAGGACTTTCTGGTAGCACGCTCAAAGAAGCGCACTCATGGGGAAAGGTGGACAGCACAAACACCCAAATGGTGTTTTCGGAAGTGACGCTAGCCTTTCCGCTACTTGCGTCGTACGCTTACCACAAGGGTTCTTGGATGTCGAGAAAGCCCAAACGTTTCAACGACTTACTCGGCTACTAATTTTTTTAAGAAAGCGCTTTTTAAGAGGTTTTCAACCGCTCTCTTTGTGAACTCAACACCTTCTGAAAAACCAGTAAGAACGTGCTCAATTGTTCCGTCATCGTATTCAAAAAACACCTGAGGGATGATATAGTCTTCACACCAATCGCCGTACTTTCTTACAAGTTCGTCCGCAATTTTTTCTCGCGCGGGGTCGTCGATGTCGTAAAGCGCGCATTCGATCCCGAGCCTTTTTGCCAATTCTTTCATAGGTTCGATCGTCGTTGGGTTACAGTGCGGGCACCAAGTTGCGTAAACCACATGAATTTTACGTAATTTCACAATTACGAAATGCGTTGAGTGATATTTAAATCGTTTTTGGATTGGAATGTGTTCCTAAATCATAATAAAAAATTCTTTTTTAAATTTTTAGGATTATTAAGTATATAAAACCGAAAAATTTAAAAATATTTTCTGAATTTGAATAGTATGCCCGAAGTAATAGTCGCTTCGTGGAAAAAGCCAAAAACGCTTATATACTTTACTAATGCTTATCGGGAGGGCATCCAAATTAGCTGAAGAGCAAGTGGTGCTCTTTTTAGAGGATGGTAGCGTTTTTTGTGGTTCGCTTTTTGGTTCGCCGAATGGTGTGCCAGCAATCGGCGAAGTGGTTTTCAACACTGGAATGGTGGGCTATCCTCAGGCGCTCACAGATCCGTCTTATAAAGGTCAGATACTTTGCTTTAGCTATCCTCTATTGGGTAACTACGGCGTACCAAAAAAGGAGTTTGACGAATTTGGCGTGCTAAAACACTTCGAATCCGAACGAATCCAAGTAAGCGGTGTGGTCGCGCGCTGGGTGTGCGAATCTCCCAGCCACTACGATTCACAAAAGAGCGTTTCACGCTGGATGGAAGAACAAGGAGTTGCGGGAATAAAAGGCGTGGACACAAGGGCATTAGTGACGCGCTTAAGAGAAAAGGGTGTTATGTTCGGTGCGATTGCGCAAGATGTAGAGCAAGCCAAAAACGCGTTGAAAGAGCGCACGCTTACGCCAGAGTTTTACAAAAGCGTTGCCAGTCGCAAAATCACAAAATTTGTCGGAGGAAGAAAGGGAAAAATCGCGCTTATCGACTGCGGTTATAAACTCAACATACTAAGGAGCGTTCTCAAAAGAGGGTACGAAGTGGAGGTGTATCCTTACGACACGCAAACAAAAACGATTTTAGAGGATAGACCACAAGGCGTGATTTTGAGTAACGGGCCAGGCGATCCCAGAATCTGGCGTGAGACGATTGAGCTTGCGCAAAGCGTAATCGACGAAAACATTCCGTTATTGGGAATTTGTTTGGGTTTGCAGATCATCGCTCTTTCACAGGGCGCGAAAACGTACAAGCTAAAGTACGGACACAGAGGTCAGAACAAACCAGTGATCGACCTCAAAACAGGTGGCTGTTTTGTGACAAGCCAAAATCACGGTTATGCTGTGTCCCGAGATTCTCTCAAAGCCACACAACTAGCCGAGTGGTTTGTGAACGCGGATGACTCGACAGTTGAAGGATTTGTTCACAAGAGCAAAAGGTGTATAGCCGTGCAGTTTCATCCAGAAGCTTCGCCCGGTCCTTTTGACGCGTCATACGTTTTTGACGTTTTTTTGAACATCACTCAAAGGTGACAAATCATCAAAAAGGTTTTGGTTTTGGGAAGTGGTGCGATCAAAATTGCCGAAGCTGGTGAGTTTGATTACGCTGGTTCACAGGCTCTTAAAGCGCTAAAAGAAGAGGGTTTGCAAAGCGTTTTGGTAAACCCAAACATCGCGACAATTCAGAGCGATCTTGCTCACAAGGTTTACTTTTTACCCGTGAATGCAAAGCACGTTGAAAGGGTGATCGAAGAAGAAAGGCCAGACGGCATCTTGCTCGGCTTTGGCGGGCAAACCGCTCTCAACTGCGGTTTTGAACTCAAAACAAATGGTGTCCTCGACAAGTACGGTGTGAAGGTTCTTGGTACGCCTGTTGAGGCGATAGAAAGGGCGTCGAACAGAGAGCTTTTTAGAAACACGATGCTACAAGCGGGAATTAGCGTTTTAGAAAGCAAAGCGTCTTACACGCTTGAACAAGCTTTGGCCGCGGCGCATGAGCTTGGCTACCCTGTGATCGTGAGAACCGCGTTCACGCTTGGCGGAAAGGGCGGAGGAGTCGCTTTGAACGAAGAACAGCTTAAAAAAATAGCTTCAAGGGGAATTGCGCACAGCATTGTGGGTCAAGTGCTCATCGAAAAATACATTGGCTCTTGGAAGCAGATAGAGTACGAGGTGATGAGGGATTATAAAGGAAACTCGGTTGTGGTTTGTAACATGGAAAACATTTTGGGTATGAGAGTGCACACGGGTGACAACATCGTGGTCGCGCCTTCGCAAACTTTGAATGATGAGGAGTACCAGCTACTAAGAAGCGTTGCGATAAAAGCGGCAGGAGTCGTAGGCGTCATAGGCGAGTGTAACGTGCAGTTTGCGCTTGACACGCGCTCTCAAAGCTACTACGTGATCGAAATAAACCCGAGGCTTTCACGCTCTTCTGCGCTTGCTTCTAAAGCAACGGGTTATCCAATTGCGTACATCGCGACAAAACTTGCTCTAGGTTATACGCTTTCTGAGCTCACAAACGGTGTGACGAACATCACCACTGCGTGTTTCGAGCCTTCGCTCGACTACGTTGTGGTCAAAATGCCTAGGTTCGACTTTTCGAAGTTTAAAGGTGTAAGCCATGAACTTGGAACACAGATGAAGAGTGTAGGAGAGGTTATGGCGATAGGTCGGACGTTTGAAGAGGCGTTACAAAAAGCAATAAGAATGCTAGAAATCGGGAAAGAAAGTGTGTGTGACTACACTCCACTACACTCAAAAGACGCGCTAATACACGCTTTGAGTCATCCGACGCACGAGTTCTTGTTCCACGTAGCGCAAGCGATCGAAGCTGGATTTTCGGTAGAAGAAATATCAAAGCTTAGCTGGGTCGACCCTTGGTTTATAAAAAGAATTGAGGTAATTGTGCGCTTTAATTCAGAGCTCAAAAAAAGAACGATCACAAGAGAGTTATTACTAGAAGCAAAAAGGCTTGGGTTTTCGGACGCTTGGATCGCGAAAACACTTGGTCTTAAGGAAGAAGAAGTAAGAAGGGTGCGCGAAAAGATGAAAGTCAAACCTGTTGTAAAAAAGGTTGACAGCCTTGCCGCGGAGTGGCCTGCTCGAACGAACTATTTTTACCTTACATACGAGCAGGAAGGTGAATCGAGACCTGAAAGAAAAAACCGGATTGTTGTGCTAGGAGGAGGTAGCTATAGGATTGGTAGCTCCGTTGAGTTTGACTGGGCGACGATGAACATAGTTTGGGCGCTACAGAAAAAGGGCTACGAAGTCACCGTTGTAAACTGCAACCCCGAAACAGTTTCGACAGACTACGACACAAGCGATGCGCTTTACTTTGAAGAGCTCACGCTAGAAAGAATTTTGAACATCGTCGAAGTGGAAAGACCACTCGGTGTGGTGTGTTGCGTCGGCGGACAAACACCGAACAATCTTGTGACAGAGCTTGCAAAAAGTGTGAACATTCTTGGCACACAACCAGAAAGCGTAAAAATCGCTGAGGAAAGAGCGCTGTTTTCAAAACTTCTTGAAAGTCTAGGAATTCCACAACCGCCTTGGATAGAGGCAAAAAGCTTTGAGCAAATAAACGCGTTCGCGCAGCGCAACTATCCTGTGATAATAAGGCCTTCTTTTGTTTTGAGCGGTTCTTCTATGAGAGTGGTTCGAAATGAGCAAGAGCTGAAAGCTTGTTTCAGCCAATCCAAAAGCTTTGTGGTGAGCAAGTTCATAGAGGGCGCTTTTGAAGTAGAAGTGGACGCGGTGAGCGATGGTGAAAACGTGTTGATCGGCGCAGTAATGGAACATCTTGAAAAAGCTGGAACGCACTCGGGTGACGCCACGGTGGTCATTCCGCCAATTAGAATTTCGCAAAGCACCCAAAAGATCATAGAGAAGTACACAAAAAGCATTTCGCGCGCTCTAAAGATCAAAGGACCTTTTAACATTCAGTTCCTTGTAAAAGACGGCAAGGTTTACATGATCGAGTGTAACTTAAGAGCTTCAAGAAGTATGCCCTTTGTTTCGAAAACCACTGGGATTAACTTAATCCAGCTTGCGGCGAACGTGATCACAGGAGATAGACTTGAAGTAAAACAGAACAAGAGCAAAAGGTTTGGTGTCAAGTTTCCGCAGTTTTCGTTCATGCAGCTTGAAGGATCAGACCCAGTTTTGGGCGTTGAAATGAAGTCTACGGGTGAGGTTGCGTGTTTTGGTGACAGCTTTTATGAAGCGCTAAGGCTTGCGATGGAAGCAGTGGGTTATAGGTTTGAGCCAAAAAGGGTTGTCGTCGACTGCGAATCACCCAAGCTTAAAAGCTTTATAAAGACTCAGTTTGAGCAGCTTGGTGTCGAAACTTGTGAGTTTATCGAAAAAGCGGACTTGGTGATAAGCATTCCAAAAAGTGGGTATAGCGAGTGGTTTGATGACAGAGACGAGCACTTTTTGATAAGAAGGATGAGCGTCGAGTTTGGCGTTCCTTTGCTCACGAGCTTTGAACTTGTTCAAGCGTATCTCGAAGTGCTAAAAAGGGGAAGGCTTAATGAACTACGATAATACTCGAATTGAGCTTTCTAATCTTGTTTTAGAGTGCAGGATAGAAGGAACAAGCGAGCCAGCGCTTGTGCTTTTACACGGTTTGAGCGCGCACTCTGGTAGCTGGAGAAAAAACTTTCCCGTTTTTGCAAAACAAAGAAAAGTGATCGCACCAAGCTTTCCACGCTTTGAGGTGTCACCGCAAAAGCTTGCGCAGATTTACGCGCAAATCACCGAAGAACTTCTTGATAGTTTAAGGGTGCGCTCAGCGATTTTGGTTGGAAACTCGCTAGGTGGAATGATTGCGATGCTTTACGCGCTAAAGCGCCCGAACTGTGTGTGCGCAGTGGTTTTAGAGAATAGCGCGGGCGTTGAAATCGCGGAAAGCTTTTCCAAAACGAACATTCCAACCCTTATAATTTGGGGTAAAAAAGACCACATCATTCCTGTGGACACGGCGTACGTTTTTAAAACAAAAATCGCAAACAGCGAGCTTGTGATTTTTGAAGATGCGGCCCATGTGCCCCACTGGGAAGTGCCTAGCCGCTTTAACGAAAGCGTTTTGCGCTTTACCAGTGAGAAGTGCTAGTCACTTGCGTATTATGTAGTATTTGAGCGCTTGCTCAAAGCGTGCTTCTACGATGTGGTATCCGTGAGCCTCTACCCAACTAGGCACGTCCTGCTGTGCGCGCGGGTTATCGGTCACCAGTAAAAGCACGTCTTCTTTTTCGGCTCTTTCAAGAATGTCTTCTACACTTTTTAAAGTTTCTGGGCATTCACCTCCTATTCCAGAAACCTTGTACACTGGATACACGGAAAAGCAACGAACTCCTCTTTCAAGCGCAATCGCCTTTACTTTTTCGTTCAAAGCTTCAGCGCTCACAAGCGTCTCAACTTCTTGAACGTTGGTTGTTTTTAACTTCGCGATCCAACCCTCGTAATAAGGGTCTTTGTTTACAACAAAAGGATTTTGTAAAACCGTTTGGTTCACTTGTAACAACACGCCGCTTAATGGCGTGTTCACATATCCCGAAAAGCTTGCGCTCTCGATGTAAACCACCCCTTTTCCTTTTTGTATGTGTGTGTTTTGCGGTTTTGGGAAAACCATTCTCATCCGACCAAGAAGGTATGTGTATAGCTGTGTCACTCCTAGTGTAAAATGCTCTTCGTAAGGCTTAACCCACACCGTTGCTTCGCAATCGTACAGCCTGTCTTCAGGAAACTGACAACCAAACACTTCCACGCTTTAAAAATTTCACACAAGTTTATGAAGCTTTTTGATAAGCTCTAAATCTCTCTTTATCGTTTGATTCCTTGTGAAAGTTCGCGTAAAGTACTTTGCAAGAGTTAAAGAAGAAACTTCTTTGGGAGAGGAGGAGTTTGAGCTTTCAAGCGGCGAAAAACTTTCTGAGCTTTTACAAAGGGTGCTACAAAAGCATCCGTCGCTCAAATCGATTCTTTTAGACGAAAAAGGCGAATTGAAGAAAGGTTACCAACTTTTTAAAAATGGCAAAAACTCTTTAAAAGATGAGGTTCTGAGTGATGGAGACGTGGTTGCGATTATTCCTCCAGTCGCTGGTGGATAGTCAAACGTAGTGTCTTTTTATTTCAGAGGCAAACTCTCTTCCTATTTCTTCACCGTTTTCGAAAAGCCACTTTTTTAAAGACGTGTTTCCAATGGGATTGCTTTGTGAGTAAAGCAGGTTGTCAAGTAGCGCCCCAATTTCATCTCTTGTTACGATTGGCTCACCAAGAATCGCGTTGAGTTGCTCGGCAAGCCAAAGGGCAACAGAAAGAGGAGTTCTCAAAAGTAGCGCACGCACGCGAATCGCGCTTTTTATGGTTTTAAGAAGTTCCGTAAAGCTCAACGTTTCTGGTCCTACCGCGTCTATCACTACGTTTTTAGGCTCTTGGGAAAAACGAATTGCGGCGTCCGCCAAATCTTCTACGTAAATAGGGGTCAGCTTGGGGTTTCCGAAGACTGGGAAAAAGTGGTAGCTACGAATCACCCAGGCGATGTTGTTTATAAGTATATCTCCCTTTCCGAAAACGAGCGCTGGTCTTAAAATCGCGTAGCTCAAACCAGAAGACGTGAGCGCTTCTTCGATTTGCGCTTTGCCTTTAAAATACGGGTAAGGTGACTCCTTTGAAGGGTTGGTTATGCTAATGTGAATCACTCTCTCCACGCCAGCTTCTTTTGCCGCTTGAAAAAGCGTTAGCGTGTTTTTTACCGCTTTTTCAAAGGTGACTTCGCCCATTTCGAAACGAATCCAGTATGTGTTAAATAGTAGCGTGTTACCGCTCAAAACCTCTTTGAGCGTATGCGGTTGGTCGAACAAAAAGGGTTTGAGATTTATCTTGTTGTCGAAAGGGTGCGGTCTAGCGGGGTGTCCTGTGAGAACCGTGACTTCAAAACCTTGAGAAAGCAAGCGCTCGACTATCCTTGAACCAGTAAAGCCAGTGCCACCAACCACCACCGCTCTTTTTGCCATACTTTAGATTTTTCCTCGCTCTTAAAACGATTTTGAGTTAAGTTTAATACCGAGCGTTCATATTTGTTGGAAAACCTTGAGCCTACTCGGATTTCTCATAACAAACCTTTGGATAATCTTTTTTGTTTTGCTAGTTCTAGTTCCCGCGTTCCAAAGGGCTTCGCTCAACGCGGCAAGAAGAAGTTTGCTCACCCGTCTTGCGCAAAAACTCAATTCGCAAGTGATAACGCTCATTCACAGACAAGAAGTGGTGAGTTTCCTCGGAATTCCCATTGCGCGCTATATTGATATCGACGATAGCGAAGACGTGCTGAGAGCGATAAGGATGGCGCCAGAAGGCACTTCGATAACGCTTGTGATGCACACACCTGGTGGAATCGCGCTTGCGGCTTCTCAAATCGCGTTTGCGCTGTCTAGTCACAAAGGCAAAAAGACTGTGATCGTGCCACATTTCGCGATGAGTGGGGGAACGCTGATCGCGCTTGCGGCAGACGAAATCGTAATGGACCCTCATGCGGTTCTTGGCCCAGTTGACCCTCAGTTTGTCGAAGGAAATCAGAGCTATCCTGCAGTCTCCGTTTTGAAAATCGCGCAGTACAAAAAACTCGAAAACATGGAGGATCGCACACTAATACTGTATGATCAAGCGAACAAAGCGGTTGAACAAACAGAAGCGATAGTGAGAAAAATCATGCAGGGTAAATACGACGAACGCGTGATTCAAAACGTGGTCGAAGAGTTGGT
>NEXD01000055.1 GCA_003019595.1 Candidatus Marsarchaeota G1 archaeon BE_D | reverse complement strand
CATAAGCTTCATCGAACACCAGAGACCCCGTCCGTAAGGGCGAGGAGTTAACTATAAATACGAATAAGATTAAAAAGATTGGGGATGTTCCCTGAAAGCACCAGTCACAGGTGTGGGTATGTTACCCACGTTGAAGGAAAGGGAGCTGAGGTGTCCTAAGTGTGGTATGGTATACAACCGTGACTTGAATCAGTGAACATAGCCCGTGCCTTAACGAGAGGTACGGGTCGGGGGTACGTAAACACCCTGAAGGGGAAATGAAGGTGCGTCGTGAAGACCACTGGAAACCCCAAAGCCCCGTCCGTAAGGGCGGGGTAGTTTACTCCCAGTTCCTCTCCTATTTCTTCAAAACGCTTTATACACTTTGGAATCCCCGAGGGGCGAGGTTTTGGAAAAAATATAACCTTGCATGTTAAAACGGTTAAGAAACACGCTTCGGTGATACTTTGATTCCAAACAATGGTATCTAGATGTGGGAGTTTTCACAACGGCGTGTCTTGGTTTAAACTCGGTTGAGCCTATGCCTAACAACTTTACAACAACACGCTTAGCTCTTAGAGTTAAAAGTAATGCGCAAGACCTATCCTTGATACACGGTAGGAGCAATTTTAGGAATCTTAAATCAGTTCAAAGAGTTTCTAAAAAACTCGCCTTTGAAGAGCTGGAATCGCTCATGATGATGTAAACAGCTTCCGCGCTTGCTCACCGAGTGGCTATCCAGTAGAATTCAAAACTTAAAGTGGGATCACCTGTCTCTAAGTGTTCGCGGAGTGCGGGTAAGCCTATGGACACCGTGCGGTGGGTATCGTGATACTAGCGGAAGCCAATTATTCGTGGTAACTCAAAGTCACTTTTCAATCTTTTGCACGCGAATCATGTTGGTTGAACCCACAGGACCAGTTGGCATACCCGCTACAACGATCACCGTGTCGCCCTGCCTTACCAAATCGAGTTTTTTGAGATGTTCCTCTACCATGTCTGGCAGAGGCGCGTTTGCGCTTTCCTGTGCGTAAAAGCTTTCAGTGCCCCAAACGATAGAAAGCCTTCTTGCCACTTTTGTGTTTGGCGTAAAAGCCTTAATCGGTATCATCGGCCTGTGTTTTGCGATAAGCCTTGCGGTTGAACCTGAGCGCGTGTACGCCACGATGAATTTGGCTTTTACAGCGTTTGCGACCTGACACGCCGCTCTTCCTATCGCCTCTTCTACGCTTTCTGCGTCGATCACAGGTTTTGGTTGGTACACCATTTCTCGCTCGGTGGAAGCCGCAACGCGCGCTAGCACTCTTACCGCTTCCAAAGGGTACTTGCCAACCGCGGTTTCTTCGGACAACATCAGCGCGTCTGTGCCATCAAGTATGGCGTTTGCGATGTCGCTCACCTCTGCGCGCGTTGGAGTGGGTTGGCTGAGCATGGAAATCAGTATTTGAGTGGCGGTGATCACAGGTTTTCCGAGTAGGTTTGCGAGCTTTATCACCTTTTTTTGGACAAGAGGCACGTTTTCTATTCCTATTTCGACACCCAAATCGCCTCTTGCCACCATCACCGCGTCACAAGACGAAACGATTTCCTGAATGTTCTCAACCGCCTCGCTTTTTTCTATTTTCGCTATAACAGGGATATCCGAGTTGAACCCTTTTAACACCTCTTTTGCCCTTAGGATATCGCGCGCACTCCTTACAAAGGAAACCGCGATGTAATCCACCTCGTTTTGAACGCCAAACTTTATGTGCTCTATGTCCTCTTCTGTTATCGCCGAAACGTCTCCTTTAGCCTTTGGTATGTTGATGCCCTTTCCTGTTGTGAGCAAACCACCCAGTTCGACCCTGCACGAAACCCACTCTTTTGAAATGTCTATAACGCGAAGTCTTATCGTTCCGTCCGCAAGATAAACCTCGGAACCAACTTCAACAAGCTTGGACAGGTTTTTGAACAACACTGGAATTTCTTGGTCGTTTTGTTGAAAGGGCGAATTGGAAAGTTTAACAATCGAACCTTCCTCAAGTTTTAAAGGCTCGCGTAAAAGCTTTCCAACCCTTAGTTTTGGCCCTGGTAAATCTTGAATTACGCTAATGTTAATCTTAAGCTCTTCAGAAATCTTTCTTAGGGACTTTAACCTTTGAAGGTGTTCGGAATGGCTTCCGTGAGAAAAATTCAACCTTGCCGCGTCCATTCCTGCTTTGACGAGTTCCACTATCATGTTTTCTTCAGACGTGGCAGGTCCGATCGTGCAAACAATCTTTGTGTATCTTAAAGGCATGCAACTCATACCACTTGAGGAGTATTAAAATGCTCTTGTCGTGATTTAATAATTTCAAGCAATAAACTTCATATGTAACAACAAAAAATATTTATATTGTTTAAAAAAGACAAAAGCGGTGAAATTTCCACGAGTGATGAGCTAACAATTGATGGAATAGGTAGCTTTCTTGAAAAGAAGGGGCACACGCTTCTTATTAAAGGGTATGCTGGCGCAGGAAAGACCACGCTAGCCCTCCAACTCCTTAAACGGTTAGGAGGAGAAAAGGGTGTTTACATCTCTTCAAGAGTTTCGCCAAAAAAGCTTCAACAGCAAATACCATGGGTGGGCGATTCACCAAAATCTGAAATGGTCGACGTAAGGGTGGGGCTTGCCGCTTCGGTTTTGGAAGAAATTGTAAGAGCAGTTTCTGAAAAGGCGCCTGTTGTGGTGCTCGACACTTGGGATGGTTTGGCAAAAGAGATGGACGAAAAGGAGAGGCTAAAAGCCGAAAAAACTCTTATCGCGCTTGCGGACGGCTCCGAAACTCGCGTGATATTTGTGAGCGAAGAGCCGGGTAAGACCACGATGGACTACTTGGTCGACGGAATAATTGAGCTTGTCCGCTCAGAGGAGTACGGAAGGGTTTTTCGAGAAGTGGAAGTTCAAAAGCTACGCGGCACACTCATAGACCAGCACAAGTACCTTTACACACTTTACAAAGGACAGTTCAAGCACTTTCACCCTTACCGCGAACCAGAGCATTCAAAGCTTTCGCCTGTCACTCCCAAAAAAGACACAGAAAAGGGCTACTCTTTTGGCTCAGACGACTTAGACCGCGCTTTTAAAGGAATAGAAAAAGGCGCCACGGTTACGATAGAGTACACGCCCAAAGTTCCATATTCCGCTTTACGAACGCTTTTTCTACCATTGGTCGTAAACTTCCTTTCGCTTGGGCGTGGCGTTGTGCACTTACCTCTTCCTGGCGCAAGCCCCCACGCGCTTTTAAAACTCGTTGGCGCGTGCGTCAAAGACTTAAAACTTTATAGGCTCGCCGTTCCAGGTTCTTCTAAAGATTTCAGCGCACCTCTTTTCGGGTTTAGCGAAGAGCAAGTGAAGGAAGCCCACAAAAACGTTTCCGAAAAACTTGAAGAAGTAAAACGTCTTAGTGTAGACGGACACGCTCTTATAGTGGATAGCATTGGTCTACTAGAAAACATGTTTTCACCAAATTTGAACGAGCTACTGCAAGCGCTTGCTGCCAGAGCTTCACGCGTTCAAAGAGAAGAAGACATAGCGGTTTTCTTGTTACCTTCCGACTCTAAAATAAAGCCCGAAATCCTTTCTATGAGCAACACCCACATAAGAGTGATTTCAAAGGATCGGTCGATCGTTGTGATGGGAGAAAAACCAGAAACCGAAGCGTACGTTGTCGAGCACGATCAAAATCCGATTCTTCCTAAGCTCTGGGTGATCGTGTGATGGGCGCCGTACTCAAATCGAGCGAGTTTGTAAAAGAAGTGGAACAAGCGCTCGCTGACGTCATAGGTTCGGTGAGCGCAAGCGTAGTTGTGCAACAGGCGCTCGCTCGAGCAGAAAGAATACAAAGCTTTCCCGAAGTGTTTGAAGAGTTGTGCAACTCGTTGTTTGGAACATCGTCGGGCGTGCTTATAAAAGAAGTCACGAAGACGATCGCAAAAAAGAGAGGAATAGTTCGCGCAAACATTAGTTTGAAAGAGCTTTTTGACACAATAAGCCAAAAAACTTTATGAATTATTGTTCATTTTTACTGCCATGTCACTAGAAAAACTTGTTAGCGAGGCGCGCAAGAGCGACGAAGTGGTCAAACTTGCGCGAGAGCTTTTGCGCATCAATTCAGAAAGCGAAACGGCACAAATCCAAAATTTCGTGAAGGACTTTTTGAAAAGCGTGGGCGCGAAAGTTGAAACCCATAGCGTCAACGGCAAAACTTTTGCTGTCACTTCGGTGACCGGCGAAAACAAAAAACACGCGCTTATACTTTACGCCCATTCAGACGTCGTTCCATCGGGCGACACAAAAAGATGGAGCTATCCGCCTTATGACGCCACAGTTGTCGGTGACAAAATATACGCGCGTGGTGCTTCCGACATGAAGGGCGCT
The DNA here is from genome assembly GCA_003019595.1 of Candidatus Marsarchaeota G1 archaeon BE_D. Taxonomy (GTDB): domain Archaea; phylum Thermoproteota; class Thermoprotei_A; order Marsarchaeales; family Marsarchaeaceae; genus BE-D. The sequence continues at coordinate 7,801 of NEXD01000055.1, read as the reverse complement.
CTTGCTTCCGAGCTTTTTGTGTACTCGCTTTTGGTTCAAAACGACGTGACGCTTTCAAAACCCGTGAGCTTTGTGTGCGTGCCAGACGAAGAAAACTGGGTAAAAACCCCTACAGGATGGGGCGTGTCAAAGTGGCTTCTTGAAACTGGTAGAGTAATCGGAAAGTGTTGTATTATGGGCGAACCCAGCGGCCTTTCAAAAATTTGCATAGGCGAAAGAGGGGATTACTGGATAAAACTGATGTGTGAAAGCACACCAAGACACGGAAGCGCACCGCTTTACGAAGAAAACGCTTGTGTCAAGCTTTTTAGAGCGCTTGAAAAAGTTCATAGTGCTATAAAAAGCGTAAAAGCAAACACGCCAGCCGAAATCAAAGAAATAGTTGAACAATTCTATGAACTGATTTCAGAAGATTTGAAAATCCCTGTTTCGCAACTTGGTGCGATTCTCGAACAGCCGAGCATGAACGTTGGTGTCGTAAAAGGAGGGGACATGATAAACATTGTGCCCGCCCACTGCGAAGCGCAAGTGGCCTTCTGCGTGCCACTAGGTATGAGCTGGATGGAGCTACATGAGCTAGTGAGCCGCGTAGCTAGTCAAAACGACGTGAAAATCGATGTGATAGAAAACGCGCAAAGCAACCCAAGCTACACTTCTCCAAAAGCGCAGGTTGTTAGCCACTTAAAGAAAGCGGTTGAGCAAACGCTTTCGCTAACACCAAAGCTTTACGTTACGCAAGCGACAAGCGACGCAAACGTGTTTAGGGCTTATGGAATTGACACCTGTTTTTACGGACCTGGTGAAATGAGCGTGATTCACGCTTACGACGAATGGATAAGTGTTGAGGCGCTCAAAAAATCTGTGGAGATTTATCTTAGGGCTGTTTTGAACTACGCTTTGTAGCTTGTTTTCAACTTGTGGATATTCCAAAAGTTCGAGTTTGCGATAAGCTTCTACTTAAACAAGTTTTGTGACAACTTTAAATTCAAAGCACGAAAACCCGAGAAGCTCGCGCTTTGATGTGTGCGTTATTTGATACTCGTGGCTCAAAATGTGCCACCCAAATTTCTCACGTGTGTAGACGCTCCAAAAACACAAAGACGTCACTTTAAACCGATTTTTTATAATAGACTTTATAAGTCACTAATAAAGGTTTTAGAGTATGGAAGTAATTCAGAGAGTGGATTTTGCGCGCTGGGGAAAGGCGCACTGGGCGATTTTTGCCTCAACTGCAATAGGGTACTTTATGTGGGGTGTTATAGGAAGCCTCGCTTACCTCGCGTATCCTCAAGTCAAAGCGGTTTGGTTTCTCGTTTTACCCATTTTGTCTCAGCTTGCCGGTGACCTCGGATTTTCTTGGATTTCTGACAAGGCGCTTGGTCGAAAGAGCACGTTTTACCTCACAATGTTCACGTACGGGCTTGGCTCGCTGATTCTTGCGATTTCCGCGCTTTACTTTTCCACTTCTCGTTATTTTGTGTATCTTGCGACGCTAGGAATCGTTTTAGGGCTTTTGGGCGTTGAAGGAGAAGTTCCTGTAGCGCTTTCTTATATAGCGGAGATTATGCCTTTGAAATTCAGGGACAAAATGCTCGTGCTATCTCCAAACTTCGACAACTTGGGAGCAATGGTCGCCGCTTTATTGGGTTATATCACATTCGGCTATACTCACTCAACGATTGTCGAAATCAGGGCTTTGGCGCTTTTTTCACTTACACTTGTTTTGGTCGCCCTCGTTTTAAGGTATGTTGTGCCTGAATCGATACGCTGGCTTGACGTAAAAGGCTTAAAGGAGCGCGTTTTGAGCGAAGCAAAAAAGATACCACAAGGTTCGCCAATTGAGGTAAGAAGCGTGCAAAAGCGTGTTTCGTTATGGAAAAGGTTCGCTTACCTTGTCGCAATCAGCGTTTCGCAGTATCTTACGTACGGTTTAATGGCGTTTGTGGTCGCGGACTACTACTTTTCAGGTAACGCCGTCAACTTTATAATTTTTTTGGCAAACCTTGCGGCAACGCTTGCGGGTGTGTTCGCCGCCTTTGTGCTCACAAAGCTTTCCACAAGGTCTCTTTCTTTGCTTTCTTATGTAGGAGGCGCGTTGAGCATGGTTCCAATATACCTTCTTGTGAGCGTGTCCACTGGTTCGCTCTTTTACCCGCTGTTTTACAGTTTGCTTTCGCTCAACATGGCGTTTAGCGAGTTCGCATGGGCTGTGAGGACGATACTTGAGCCAACGCTTATGCCAACAAGCAAAAGGGCTTTTCTGATAGGCTTAATAAGGGTGGCGCCAATGGTTAGCTACTCCGTTTCGGTTTACTACACTTCGACGCTTTCCCTTACTTCGACCGTGCTTTTCAACGCGCTTCTTTGGGGCGTTGGTGGTATATCCGCACTAGTTTGGTCGCTAAAAGGATACGACGTGAACTTGGTTCCGCTAGAACAGACATCGCGTTAATAGCAGTGCGCGATGAGCCTACAAAGAGCTTGATGCGCTTCAAGCGTTGCGCTGGCGATTGAGTATCTGGCCCACGACACGCTTTTCACTTCGTCCGAAAAGTCGCCGTGCGGATAAGCGCCCACACCGATCAAGCAGTCCTCTAAGGCGCACAACGCTTTTGGTGGCACAAGCTCACCCTTTTCGTCAAGAAGAACCAGTCTGTTTTTTTGAGTAAGCTCAGCGAGTGTCATACCTGTCACCTCAAGCAAGGGTTTTCCGTCACTAGGAACTTTTCCGTCCACTAAGAGGCGTTCGATAAGCGCGACAAACCTGTTGTAGTTTTTCGGGATTCTTGTAGTCGGGTCTACTCTTATTATCTTTGAATCGTACGTGTGTATCAACACTTCATCCCTTTTTACAAGCGGGTCTGAAAGTATCGTGAGTAGACACATGTGTACGATATCGGGTCTACCTCTCTTCCAGCTTTCCTTTAGCTTTTTCATCGCAGAGTGGTGTAGGGAAACGTCGAGCAAAGTTTCTTCTGCTCTTTTGTTTCTTTTTTTCGCGTTTTTCACGACAGCTGGGTGTTTTGCGATCTCTTTGGGCACAAGCTCAAGCGCTGAGTCTACCAGAATAAATCTCATTTCAATCTGGAACGTAAGAAGGATAGTTTATCTCTGTGGGCGTCCAATCCTCCAATCTTCCTGCGAGATACGCCTCGTAACCCGCAAGGTCTAGCAATCCGTGACCGGAGTGGTTGAAAACGATCACCTTCTTTTCTCCGGTTTGCTTGCACCTTCTTGCTTCGTCTATCACAAACCTTATTTCGTGCGCAGACTCTGGTGCGGAGATTATTCCTTGGGTTTTCGCAAAAAGCACCGCCGCCTCAAAAACTTGGGTCTGAGTGTACGCAACTGACTTCATGTAACCCTTGTTGATCAAGTAGGAAATGATCGGCGCCATACCGTGGTACCTCAATCCACCCGCGTGTATCGGCGGAGTCTTATAGTCCTTTCCAAGTGTGAGCATTTTGAGTAAAGGCGTTATACCAGCGGTGTCCCCGAAATCATAAGTGTACTTTCCTCGTGTTGTGTGAGGAATTGCGGCTGACTCGCACGCCACAAACTCCGCTTCGCTTTTTCCTTTTAGCTTGTCTGCGACAAACGGCAAGCAAAAACCGCCGTAGTTTGACCCGCCTCCGATGTTACCCGCGAAAACATCAGGCTCTTCCCCTATCGCTTCTAGTTGCTTCTTTGCTTCTAGTCCAATCACCGTTTGGTGCATCAAAACGTGGTTGAGCACAGAGCCCAAGCAGTAGCGCGCGCTTTCATCCGACAAAACGTCCTCAAGCGCTTCGCTTATCGCAATCCCCAAAGAGCCTGGGTGGTCTGCCTCCTTTTCGAGTATTGAGCGGCCAAAGCGCGTTCTTTCACTTGGTGACGGAAAAACTTGCGCTCCCCAAGTCTCCATCATTATTCTTCTTCCTGGTTTTTGTCTGTAGCTTGCGGCAACCATGTAGACCGTGCACTTTAGCCCGAAGAACGCACAAGCCATCGCAAGCGCTGAGCCCCATTGCCCTGCACCAGTCTCTGTGACCACTCTTTTTGTTCCCTGTTTTGCGTTGTAGTAAGCCTGAGGAATTGCGGTGTTAGGCTTGTGACTTCCTGCGGGACTCACACCCTCCCACTTAAAGTAAATCCTTGCGGGCGTCCCGAGCGCCTCTTCAAGCCTCTTTGCGCGAATCAAAGGTGTGGGCCTTGGTATCGTTTTGTACGCCTCAAGAACTTCATCTGGTATTTTTATGAACCTTTCACGCGAAACTTCTTGTAAAACGAGCTCCTTTGCGAATATCCTAAAAAGCGGCTCAGGCGAAACTGGTTTGAGAGTCTTCGGGTCTAGCGGAGGAGGCAATGGCTCAGGCAAGTCCGCCTGAATGTTGTACCAAGAGGTTGGAATTTCGTCTTGGCTTAAGAAGTAAGCGATGTTACCTCCTTTTAAAGCTGTTTGGGACACCATACTCACATTTTTTGGCTGTTAAAAAGCTTTTGCAAGAAAACGCGTCGGAAAAAAGCTTGGTGGTCTCTACACCGAGGCTTAACACATCGAAAGCGTTATGCCCATCCCGCGCGTAATCACACAACGTGGAAGACTACCAAAGAGCGATTGAAAGCTTGAGCAAAAAGATTCGCACAAGAGTTGAGTCTTTCGATGAGCCAATTACCGAAGTGGAGTACTCTAGCGCTAAGTCTCTTTTGTGTTTTCTCTTAAAGAGTGCGAGCTTTTCGGAATTGCGCGGAGAGGTTGTTCAAAACGAATTTGGGGAGTGTTTGGTGGTCACAAATAGTATTGGCTTAAGCGTTCCCAAACCACACCCAAACCAAGTAAAGCAAAAGATTTTGGAAGACTTGCAGCTACTACGCGGCGTAAGACAAAAGCGCGAGCTTGAATTCAGGATGAGAGGTTGCCGCACCATAGCGGATCTGCTTTACCACAAACAGTTTCAAAACGAAGCGATAAAAATAGTGGAAGCGATAAAAGCAGAGGATCACAACGCACTTTTTGAAAGCGTTGTCAAAAGACACTCATTTTCTCACGAAATGGCGATCAAGGTTTCTTCTCTTTTTGAAGAAAAAGTGGTTTTTTTGGACATTGAAACGCTAGGGCTTTTCAATAGACCAATCATCCTTGTTGGAATCGCGAAAACGAACGAACAGCTACTCAGTATTAGGCAAATCGTTGCGCGCGACGTTATGGAAGAAGCCGCCGTGCTGAGCGAATTTTTGCGTAGCTTGGATGAAAACACGCTATTTGTGAGCTTTAACGGTAGAAGATTTGACGAGCCTTATATAAAAGAAAGGCTCGCGTACTACGGTTTGCCTTTCGTGCAACAGCGACCGCACATCGACCTTCTTTATTGTGTAAAGAGATTAAAGGGTATAGAGCGCACGCGCTTGGTTTCGCTTGAAAAAGCTTTGCTTGGCATAACAAGAAGAGTTGACGTGCCTAGCGCGCTTGTTCCAGAGTTTTACAAGGCGTACATCGAAACGCGTAATCCAGCGCCACTTGTCGCGATACTTGAGCACAACAAGCAGGATCTATTGTCTCTTGCTTTGCTATACAGAACGCTTTCTCTGTCGTAGCGTGGTCGGCATGAGCGTCGAGCAGGTTTTAAGACAGTTTGAGCTTGAGCGTCATTTAAAGCAAAGAGTGGCGTACACAAAAGTGATCGAAGAAAAGAAGGCTTGCCACTGTGAGATCTCCCTTAAAGAGCCGTTTCAACGATACTTAAAGGCCAAGGGAATTAGGCTTTATTCACACCAGTGCAAAGTGATCGAGCTTTTAAGGGCGGGTAAGAACGTGATAATCACAACGCCCACCGCGTCAGGAAAAACGCTCGCGTTCAGCCTTCCCGTTTTTGAGAAAGTTGTCGAAGGCGCTAGCGCGCTCTACATTTACCCAACAAAAGCGCTCACAAACGATCAGCTCAAGTTCATCAAAGAAGTGGAGGAGCTTGCTGGTTTGCAGCTTTTTCCCGCGATCTACGACGGCGACACCCCAACATCAAAAAGGGGAGAAATCAGAGAAAAAGCGAGGATCGTTCTCACAAATCCTTACGAGCTACACCAAGTTCTTCCGTGGCACGCGAAATGGCAGAGATTCTTTAAGAGCGTGAAATTTGTGGTGCTCGACGAAGCGCACAGGTACAGAGGGGTTTTTGGGTCAAACGTGGCGCTTCTTCTAAGAAGACTAAGGCGTGTGTGCGAGCGCTACGGTTCAAATCCTCAGTTTGTGCTGTCATCTGCGACGCTCGCAAATCCGTTAGAGTTTTCAAAAGAGCTTGTGGGTTTGGATTTTGAGCTCGTTTCCGAGGACGGCTCCCCACGAGGTCGAAAGTACTTCATTTTGTACAACCCTTATTTTGACGGAAAGGGAACGCTTTCTGCGCATCAGGAAACCGCGAAGCTTTTAGAGCTCTTTGTGAAAAACGGCGTTCACACGCTCGTTTTTACTGTATCAAGAAAAATGGCGGAGCTCATCGCAAGGTGGACAAGGCAAAACCTTAAAGCGTCAAACCTGCCCGAGCACGTCGTTTCTACTTACAGAGCGGGGTATTTGCCAGAAGAAAGAAGACAAATCGAAAACGCGCTAAAAAAAGGAGAGCTTTTGGGTGTGGTTTCCACAAACGCGCTTGAACTAGGAATCGACATAGGATCGCTCGATGCGGTGATAATTTCGGGCTACCCAGGCACTGTGATTTCAACATGGCAACAGGCGGGAAGGGCGGGAAGAGGGCTTGAGCAATCGCTTGCGGTTCTTGTGGCGTTTCAAAATCCGCTCGACCAGTTCTTTATGAGGCACCCCGAGGCTTTCTTTGGAAAACCTCACGAACACGCGATAATAAACACAAAAAACCCGTATATTTTGAGCGCGCACGCGCTTTGCGCGGCGTCAGAGTTTCCGCTAAAACAAGAAGACAAAAAGTTTTTTGGCGAAGAGCTGAGCGTTTTGACAAAAAAGCTGTGCGAAAGCGGATTGCTCAGAGAAACGCGCCACGGTTTTGTGTACGCAGGAACGGTTCGCGCAACAGAGCTTGCCAAGCTCGACAACATATCAAACGAAGTGTTCAGGGTTTTGTGTGACGGAAAGCTTCTTGAAACGCTCGATGTCTACCACGCTTATCGCGAAGCGCACGAAGGTGCAGTGCTTTTGCATCAAGCGGAAAGTTATTTGGTAAAGAAGTTTGACCTTCAAAACAAAGTGGTCGAAGTCACAAAAATGGAGCTCGACTACCACACCGAGCCGCTTTACACAACAGACATTACCGTGGTAAACGAGCTACGCGCTCTAAAACACGGCGAACAAGAGGTGCACTTGGGGGAGGTGAGCGTCACAGAGCAGTACATCGGGTACAAAATCGTAAAGTACGACGACGTTGTAGCGATTCGAGCGCTTGAGCTTCCGCCTTTGAGCTTTAACTCCGTGGCGCTTTGGTACACGATTGACGAGCTAACTGTGAAAAAAATTGAGGAAGAATCGCTCGATTTGGCAGGGGGTCTACACGCCGCCGAACACGCGATGATCGGCGTGATGCCTTTTCACGTGCTTTGTGACAGGTGGGACATTGGCGGCGTTTCCACACCTTTACACCCTTATACGGGTGAGCCCACGATCTTTATCTACGACGGTTACGAAGGCGGAATCGGGATTTCCGAAAAAGCGGCGGAGCTTTTTCCAGAGCTAGTCAGGACGACTTTACAGGTGGTTTCTGAGTGTGGTTGCGAAAGAGGTTGTCCCGCTTGCATTTACTCGCCAAAGTGTGGTAACGACAATAGACCACTCGACAAACGCGCGGCCAAACTCATTTTG
>NEXD01000054.1 GCA_003019595.1 Candidatus Marsarchaeota G1 archaeon BE_D | reverse complement strand
GCACCCGCTGGTCGCAATGCACATGGACGAAACTTTTGAACCAGACGAGCTACCAAAGAAGTACGCGGGAATAAGCGTGAATTTCAGGCGAGAAGCGGGAGCGCACGGAAAGGACACAAAAGGAATATTCCGTGTGCACCACTTTAACAAAGTTGAGCAAGTGGTGTTTTTGCAAACCAGAAGACTCGCCAAAGTTTCTTTTTGAGTTGCTGAACAACGCCGAAGAAATTTTTCAAGCGCTCGAAATTCCATACCGTGTTATAGAAATATGCTCTGGCGACATAAGCCCAAAGAACGCAAGGCAGTTTGACATAGAGGCGTGGCTTCCTGCACAACAAACCTATAGAGAAGTGGTTTCAACAAGTAACTGCTCCTCCTACCAAGCGGTTTCCTTGAGAATAAAGTACAGGCTAAAACGCGGCTCACCAGAAAAGGACTACGTGCACACCTTGAACAGCACCGCCGTGGCGACGCCTAGGGCGCTTGTTGCAATACTCGAAAACCACCAAAGAGAAGACGGCTCTGTGAAAATACCTAGCGCGCTTGTTCCGTACATGGGCGGAAAAAAAGAAATTGTCGCAAAAAAGTTAAACACCAAATAAGATTGGTAAACCGTGCTTGATTTGCGCTAGTTTGTATCTTTCGTACAACCAAAAGACCTCTCTGTATCCCTTCCTTAACAGAATTTTCGCAAACTCCACATGAGCGCTCACTTTTAGCATTCGGTCGATTCTTGAAACTCTTTTGGGTTCTCTTCTTTGGTCAAAAGCGTGCCTTACACCTTCGACATAAGGATTCACTCTGTACCCTGAATAGTAAAGCGCAATCGCGATTGGAGTCTCGTCTCCTATCTCATTTCTAAGATGTGGAGGTATCGAGTGCATCGCATCGTAAATGTCCGCCAAAACGTTGTCTTTCAGTTTCTTTAAGCTACCAAACCTCATCGCAAGTTTAGGACCAACGTTAAAGGGTACGTCAACACGCCCAAACAACGAGTAACCGTACACGTTCACTTTGACGTTTCCCAACTGCAGGCTCTCCAACAAAACGCTTCTTTTTTGAAATTTGTTGAGCAAGCTTGAATTATACTCTATGAACGAATAGAAATCATAACGTTCAAGTATCGCCGAGTCAAACAAACCAAATCTTTCATCAAGCAAAACGTCACTATCCACTATCAGCGCATCTTCATCTTCTTTTTTTAAGTCCATTAAAATTTTCATAAAACACGAACTCCTGTTTCTCCAATAACCGCATCGCAGTTCCAAACCAGAAAGAAATCTTTTGAGGAGTTCTTGCTGTTCGCTTGTAAAAACATCATCCACGTACACGTAGCTTCTTTTAGGTTTTAATAGCTCAACGTTCTTTACAAAATGCTTTTCTACTTCGAAAAATCTGCTAAATGGTAAGTACGTCACAAGCGTGTTTACCATGTTTTCTCTAAACCCCCTGACAAATTAATAGATTTCGGGGAGTGGATTTACTTAACGAGCAAAATCGTTTTTTCCATATAGTCTTCCGCTAAGTAAAGCTCATGCCTTTCAGGTTTCATACCATTTTGTAAAATCAAATTATACTCTTTAGTGATCTCAAACTGCCTTTCTGGACCACTACAGTTGTGCTCAAACTTTAGGTTCGGTCTAATTCTAATTAGCTCCCAGTTATTGGGTGCTTTTTTGTCATAACAAGCAAGAATTGCCCATTTTTCATCTTCGTCAAGAATGTTCCAACCAATTGTGCTTGGTGGTTTCGTATCGCCTATTCTTCTTGCGTTTGCGTCGATCGAGCCACAATTAAGACATCTCCAAAGGTCAATCGTACCAACTACATGGCCTGGAACTGCAAGACCCACAACCGAATAGTACCTGAATTTGTGATTGCAACTTTTTCTATCTTTTACGGACATCAGTTTGTACTACGCAAACCAAAAAATAAGCCTGAGTGTTAAGATGGTCATGCAAGAGCTAGAAAGACTCAGAGAAGAAATAATACGTTGTGAAAAGTGTGCAAGACTTGTAGAATACAGAAAACGAGTGGCTCAACTAAAAGTCAAAAGATACGCAAACTGGGATTACTGGGGAAAACCTCTTCCAGGTTTTGGGGACTTTTCAGCTGAAATTCTTGTTGTTGGACTCGCACCAGCGGCTCATGGAGGAAACAGGACAGGAAGGATGTTCACAGGTGACGCTTCTGGTGACTTTCTTATTTCCTCACTGTTTAGATGTGGTCTTGCAAATCAACCGCAATCAATAAGTAGAGACGATGGACTTGTGCTTAGACATGTTTACATTTCAGCGGCTTTAAGGTGTCCTCCACCCGCAAATAAGCCATTGAAAGAGGAGCTGGAAAACTGCTTTACCTATCTCGTAAAAGAGTACAACCTTCTTCCAAATGTTAAGGTGCTTGTTGCGCTCGGCGCGATTGCTTTTTATACGTGTGTGAAACTGTTACAAGCCCCAAATGAGAGGTTTGAACATGGAAAGATTCTAAAAGCCAAAAAAACCCTGATTGCATCTTACCATCCAAGTAGGAGAAACACCCAAACTGGACTTTTAAAACCAGAGATGCTAGATGCGATTTTTGAAAAGGCAAAAGCGATCGCAGGTATTGATGTCGTTGAGGTGTAAAGCCTTTATTTGGGACTTGCTGTTTTTAGCTTGGTAGCACTTGGTATCCGTTGACGCTTACATTCTTTATACTTTACTAATATCTGTGCTTGCTGGTCTAATCGGCTCGCTCGTAGGAATTGGAGGGGGAATCCTAGTTGTACCAGTTCTTACGCTTTTATTTGGCGTTCCTATTCAGTACGCAATAGGAGCAAGTATAGTTTCTGTAATTGCCACGTCTAGTGGCTCCGCATCAGCATATGTTAGAGACAGAATAACAAACCTAAGAGTTGGAATGTTTCTTGAAATTGCAACTACAAGCGGTGCGATAATAGGTGCTGTGCTCACACTTTTTCTTGTGCATAGTGGCCTTTCTTGGATTGTGTACACAGTTTTTGGAATTGTGCTTATTTACTCTGGATACGACATCCTAAAAAGAAGAAACAAATCCGACACAGTCGTAAATCAAACGCCCGACAAGCTCTCAAACTATCTTAACCTCAAAGGTTCGTACTACGACTCAGCTCTCAAAAAAGAAATTGTGTACGCTGCAACAAGAGTCCCAGCAGGAATGGGAATTATGTTTTGCGCTGGAATGCTTTCAGGCTTACTTGGAATAGGTAGCGGTGCGCTAAAGGTGTTAGGAATGGACACAATGATGAAGCTACCATTTAAGGTTTCCACGACAACGAGTAACTTTATGATTGGCGTTACAGCAGCGGCAAGCACAGGTATATTCTTTATAGGTGGTTATGTCAACCCAATTTTGGCCGCACCTGTTGCGATAGGAGTTGTGATAGGCTCGTTTTTTGGGACAAAAGTGCTAGTCAGAACAAGACCCTCTTCTCTCAGGCTTTTGTTTGTCGCAGTTTTGGCTGTGCTTGGTATTGAGATGATAAGAAACGGTATCGTTTTAAGCCATGCGTTGGGGGCGCTTTGAGTGACAGAGAAAGTAGACCTTAATCCCATTATTGCGAAGATTTTGAGATACGGTGTTGTTATAAGTTCGGTTCTTATTGCGCTTGGCACTGCGCTTTTACTAGCTAAGGACACACCTAGTGGCTTTCCTGAAAGCATTAATCAAGTGGTTTCAGAAGACTATGGACGACCGACTACAAACTTTCACGAGCTTTTGTTTCAGGTTACCAACTTTGATCCACTCGGAATTATAACATTGGGTTTGCTTATTCTTCTTGCAACACCAGTAGTAAGAGTTGCCGCATCTGTTTTCCTTTTTGCGCTAGAAAAAGACTGGAAATTCGTGATTTTTACAGTAGTAGTGCTCTCTATTCTCCTATTTAGCATCTTTGTTGTAGGTCCAGCTGAAGCCCATGCGCGCTAAACTTTTTTTGCAAGAATAAAATAGTGATATGGTCCGGCTTCACCTGTTTTGTTCACCGAAAAACGCGCGCTTTCAAGTAACGCTTTCTCTTCATTTAAGTCCATTCTTACGTCTAAAGGAGGGCCAATCGGCGTATCGCGTTTAACCCAGTCTACAACAAGTAACAGCCCTTCTTTTTTTAGACTTAGCCAAACGTTTCTTAGGGCTAGTATTGGGTCTTCGAAATCGTGAAGGGCATTTGCGATAAGCGCAAAATCCACATCTTTCACAACGTTTTCAAACTCTTCAATTTTCATGTTAAAAAGTTTAAAGTTTGAAAAACCCTCTCTTTTTAGCCTGCTTTCACAAATGTTTAGCGCTTGCTCATCTGTATCCAAACCGTAAACCCATCCTCGTTTTCCCACGATTTTTGCGCCTTCAAGTGTAAAAAAGCCAGGTCCACACGCCACATCAAAAAATGTCATTCCAGAAGAAAGTCCAGCGTTTTTTAATATTTTGTAAGGATTCTGCCACTCCCATCTGTCTTTTGAAAGTAGCCTTTTGTACCACTCTTCTCTTTCTTCGTTTGAATGATACATTGCCACCATCCTTTATGTGCCAATGTATTTAAGTAACTTTACTAAACGTGTAAAATGAGAGCCTTGGCTGAAGCTTTTGGTTTTCCACCAACAAAAATCATGATTGGCGAAAATTTGTTTGAAAGTAGCCTTGTTGATTTTGTTGGGCAAAACTCTGGCAAGGGATTTGCAATTGTCGATGCAGCAGTGGTGCAAAAAGTGGCACCCGTTCTTCAAAGAGTAGGCAAAATTCAAGTTCACATTTACAACTCAGGAGAACCAAGCGTTGAAATCGCATCACAGCTTTACAAGAATGTAAGAGAAAACTCATATGATTACGTGATTGGGATCGGTGGCGGTTCGGTCATCGATCTAACAAAACTGTGTGGAATGGCACCCACCAATCCTTTATCGCTTGAAGAATATGTGAGTGGTGGTCGAAGCCACAACACCTTTAAAAGTCGTGGTGTTCCAACTTTTGTTTCACCCACAACTGCCGGCTCTGGCAGCGAAGTCACTTGGGTTTCGGTCTTAATCAAAAATAAAAGAAAGATTTTTTTAAGCGGTGACTACCTATTTCCAACTATCGCAGTAGTCGATCCAACGTTGACTTACAGTTTGCCTCCTAAACAAACAGCGCTAAGCGGATTAGACGCATTTTCTCATTTAGTTGAAAGCTGGTTATCAAAAAAGGCAAACGCAATAACAGAATGCTTTTCAAAAAAGGGTGTCGAACTGGTTTTAAAAAGTCTGATAAACGCTTTTCACAAAAGCGACGAACACTCAAGAAGAAATATGAGCATTGCCGCACTTCTTGGAGGGCTTGCACTTAGAGCGGAAACTGTTTTGGGACACTCACTAGCGTATGCGATAACCCACAAAACGCCACTACCGCATGGTTTGGCGGTCGGCGTGTGCCTTCCGTATATTCTTGAATTAGACCTACCAGCGCTTTCTGATGAAAAAGTCCATGAAATCGCAAACGCTTTCGGAGTAAAGGCACAAGACAGGCGTGAGCTTGAAAGCAAAATAGTAAAAAGTGTTTTTAGCATTTTAAATAGCGTTGGTTTGCCCACAAGGCTTTCGGAGCTCGGAATTAGGCAAACCGACTTTCAAGAGATTGCAAGGGATTGTGTGGAAACTTTTCCAAGAAAAGCAAATCCTGTCTCTTATGATGAAGAGCTTGTTGTTTCGCTTCTACATAGAATGCTCTAACACAACAAGCTCTGACTCGCTTGGTTCTACAAGTTGCACTTTTGTGACCACAAACTCCGACCTGTTTAAGCCAATTTTTTTGTAGCCGTACACTTTAAGCGCACGCTCAAAAAGCGGACAGAAAAGCACAAGACTTTCATACTCACCTCCTTCGCCTACGATGTTCACCCCATACTTTTTGTTTAATGCAACAAGCCTTTCCAAGTCTTTTTTGTCGATTATTCGTCCAAGAAAAGTGTGGTCGAGCCCAAGCGCATAAACGCCTGAAAAGATGAATTTGAATCCCTCTGACAAATAAGAGCGAAAAAGTGTCACAGGCTCCTTGTGCCAAAGCGGAGAAAAGTTTTTAATCCCAGCTTCTTCACACGCTCTATCAAACCTTGCGCGCTGGTATTCGCTTGAAACGGCACCTAATACTATCGCGCGAAAACCAAGCTCTGAGCTTGCATCTTTAAGGCCATTTGTAAGCTCTTCAACTTCTCTTTCTTTTTCTCCCGAAACTTTGATTTCGTATAGTGGCACGCCGATCGCTTTGGCTTGCTCGTCAACCACATCTATGTTTATCGTATGAAACATGTATGAAGATGTGTTAAGAGCTTTCACTTTTAAAATCGCCTTAAGCGTCCAGCCTTGGCTTACCATAAAGTAGCTAGCAAAAAACGAGTCCTTTCCACCGCTTGTTAGCGCCGCAAACTCCACAAGGCTTTGTTTTTGAACGAACATTTCAGCTTCTCGATTCGACAATATCATGGAGCGTGAATTAAAAGCAAGGTCGCTAAGACTTGGAAAAAAGGGAAGGTGTATTGGAGTTGTAATAGTAGAGGAGGTTTTTGCGGAAAAAGGGTCTAGCGTGCAAGAATTGTACGCAAGCAAAGTGGTGTTCGAAGAAATGGTGAGCGCACAACGAGTTTACGCGAACGAAGTTCAACTCGGAGACGGCTGTAGAATTGAAGAGCTTTACTACACAACAACCCTTAAAGAAAACGGACGAGTGCACTACGCAAAACCGCCTACAAGACTTGGCAAAATTCCCGAGCCACCATGGGGATAGCGAATGCGCTTAAAGAAGAAACGAATAAGGCTTGACCTTTACGCTTCAATTCTAGAGGTTGTAGACAGATTTGACGAAGGTGCAAGAATCACGAAAATATCTTAAGGTGTTGGCATGCCAGTGGACAGGCTACGCATGTTTCTTAACGAGCTTGAGCGTTATGGTTTCATACTAAAAAACACTGGAGAAGCTGGTGAAGTGACATACGTAGTGACACCGGAGGACAGCGTTACCTAAAAACTTATTGGGATCTGGTAGGCTTGCTGGAGCCAATCGAGGAATAACACGAGCATTGTAAAATAAATCCCTACGTAGTCCAAATTTAACATAGTCCATCGTAATTGATGTATTGTATCAAGCTTAAATGCACTTTTCATATTGATTTAAGAAACTTAACCATCTAAATGGTTAAGCGCCTACTCAATACTTCAAACCACAAAGGTTCTTAAGTTGTTTCCATAGACCCCTAGTCTTTTACGATTTTGCTAAAATTCGGTACATGGTATACCCACCTTAGCTTTTGGTTTAGTGCGTAACTTAAAACCTTTTTGTGTTTCGTGTATGCAAGCGTTTAGAATTCGTGAGCTACAAAGCTTTGCGCTTTCACGGTCGGAAGGGTTATGAAGCGTACGAGCTCACGGATGGTTTTTCGCTTTACAATACACTGTTTGGAACTTCCAAAAACTTCGTCCCCTTTCTAGCGAAAATCTTAATACGGGTTACCGTATATACGGCTTTATGGTCAAGACAAAGATTACAGTTTCTGTTGATAAGAGTGTTGTGGACAACGCGAAGATCGCTTTGTTAAAGAAAGGTAAGACGCTTAGCGAATTTATAGAGAAATCACTACGCTCACTTTCAACCGCACAAATTCTCGATGACATTTGTAGGGAGCTTGATCTTAACTGTGAATACGTCAGTTACGAAGAAGTCGAGAGAAAAAGACCAGATCTTAGGGGCAAAACTACCTCAGAAGTGGAGGTAAGGGAGATAAGACGTGAACGCCTCTCGCGTTTACTTTGACACAAGCATGCTCATCAAGAGATACGTAAACGAAGAAGGTAGCGACAAAGCGGATAATTACTTTCGCCTTGCACATCGTGGCGAAGCGGTGATCTGCTTTTCAGAAATAAATCTCGGTGAAGCGGCGACGGTCTTCGACAAGTACTCAAGGAAAACTCGCATAGACGCGGAAGCGGTGCTTCAAACAATGCTCAGCGAGCTAAAGGTGCTTGAAAGGTCTTCCTCTTTAGAAATATATCCGGTCACAAGCGAACTCATCAAGAGGTCGATTAACACAGTACTCAAACACCATATCTATATCATCGACGCCATACAAATAGAAACTTCCATCGAAGCACAAGCAAACCTTTTCCTAACCGCGGACAAAGAGCTCAGTTCAGTAGTCAAAAAAATAGGAATAAAAACAGCTTAGAGCAAAGTGATGTAGGTTGAGCAAACTAAAGCAAAACATTTCCCGATTCTGACCAGATTAGCGCCCCACGCGTCCGCCTTTACACGTTGCGCCTGGGAATTCTACGAAAATTCAAAGAGCGTTTGTCGTAAAAACTAGCCTTATAGTCTCAACGGAACTTTGCAACCCAAAGGGCACCCTTCGGAGGCGTGCGTCACGGCGCATAATAGCGGTCTGTAAGCAAAACCGCTTCACCCAGACACTTCCGTTTAATAAACTGAGTTTTTGTAACGCGTGCAGTTCGTAAAAATCACTAACCAGAGTGCCTACAACAAGCGTCGACTGTGGACCGCCTAAGGGTCTACCCATACACTTTATCACGCGTCAACCACTTGTGTTTTCGTAACTTAAGATACTGGAGATTATCAAGAGATTAAATGATTTAAAGTTAACAACCTGTTAAAGTGTAAAGGTTTTTGACGCTTGGTACCCTAAACGTCAAAAGTTCTCACACTTTTTGAGGCGAGCAAAAGCGCTTTCTTTCCGTCCTTTCTCCAAGAAGCGCAAACAAAACCGTAGCCTTGTAGCTTGAAAAGCGGTTTCACCTCACCTCTTTCGTACAAGTACACAAAGCCGATTCTATCGCTTTGTAAGCTTGGGTGCGAAGTAGCGATTAACGCCATTTCTTCGGTAGGATGGAAAGCCACAGCACTCAGGTACACACCTTGTTCTTTCCACTCTACGCTTTGAAAATCTCCGTCCATTTTGTACACTCTGGCTTCGTGTAGCACTACGTCGTAACCCACCATCATGTAGAACTTTTTAAAGCACCAGTCCACTGATATCAAGTCCACTTTCGGCTCTTGCACGAGCGGTTCAAGCTTTTTTTGAGTGAATTTGTAAACATTGGGTGTCGGAACAAAAGCGCTAGCATAAGCGTTTCCAACGATGATTGGCTCCTTCCCTTCAACCCAAACCGCTCCCCTTAAGTTGTTTATTGCCCCTTCTAGATTGAGCAATTCCTTGTTTTGTGAATCAAAAAGCAAAGCGCTACCGTTGTTTCCTAGTATTAGCGCGCTTTTTCCATCGGGCGACCAAACTACACGCCTGAGATTTTCTGTTGTGTGCGAATCCAAACGTTCAAAGCTTTGTCCGTACAAAACCAAACCACCGTTTCCAACGAGTAACAGCTTTTCATTGAAGTAAGCGGCGCACCTTATGTTTTGTTTAACGCCTGTGTTCAACATTCGCACTTGCTCATTTATTATACAAGCGCTCCCGTTGTTACCAACACACAAAACTTCAAAAGAAGGAGAGAAACACGCCCATCTTGCTTGAAAGTTTAGTGGTTTTTCTTCCATAGCAAAAGATGGATAGCCAAAAAGCATAACTTTAGAACTCACGAAAATGAAATTTTGAAAATCCGTTAAAGTGTTACGCACAAAAATATTTACACATCAAAAGTGCCATGAATGAAAATGACGCGTTACGCATTTGAAATACAATTGAATTCCCACGCTTTTTTGTTCATAAGACCTCTCTCTAAGTATTACACTAGCGTAACTACACTTCTCTAAGAGGTCTAATATATTTTTGAGCTTTTTTTGAGCGTCTTCATCGGTCAAAAGCTTCGCATAAGCGTAAAGTTCAGTCGCCACACAAAAGTCAATTGGATTTACATTAGAAGGAATTACTTCATATTCATGAAGTAAGCTTAAGATCTTGGATTGAATTTCATAAAAAAGTGCGTAGGCCCTTTTCAACGTGTCCTCTTTGGGTTCATACTCTAAAGTTTCGCGTGGGATATATCTCGCAGAAGTAGCTCTAAACAGTTTGACTTCTAAATTTCGAACGTGTACGCTACGAGACTCTTCGACTAATCCTTCTTCTTTAAGTCGTTGAACTCTACGCCAAATTTTAAGCGGAGACTCTCCTAGCAACCTTGAAGGCCTTTTCACGCTGAGCTCGGACTCCACAAGTAGTTTGAGAACTCGCTGGTTGAGTGGGTCTTGCAACAACCTCATGGCTCTACCATTAACTACCATGTTTCATAAAGTGAAAACGTTTACACCATGCTTTTAATCTTAATTACGAATGGATATGATGAGCTACCATGTCGATTGGGAAAAAGTGTTGTTTAAGTGAACCTAATAATATTCGCTGTCTCACTACACGATCCGCCTCATGTACTAGCGAAACGACCAGCGAAATCAAAGCGGGTTTTGTTGAGCCTTTTTATAAAACGTACATAAAATTTTAAAAACCAAAGGTGACTGCCTATTCTCTCTAATATTGACCCTGTTTATTTCATAACACCCGTATTGAGCATAGGAGTGTCATTTGGTCTAGTGTTGTACTGGTATCTTAAGCACGGATTCACCAAGTTTGTGCTTGTGTAGCTTTGTGGCCTATTTTGGCGCAATAGCCCTCAAATACGTGACGCAAACCCTAACCCTGAATTATTATGTTGGGTTTGTGGGTTCCAACCCTTACGCCCTCGGTTTGTACTTTGGGTCTCTCACGGTTGTGTTCGAGGTGTTAGGAGCGTACCTAGTCGCGCGTTACGCTACTTCCCGCGGTAAACTTTTTTTGAACGACGCGATGCCTTACGGGCTGGGCCTTTCACTTTGGGAAAACGGATTGCTGACTTCTTTACTTGTCCTAATAAACTACATTTCTTACTACGCGCTTTTATCGTCACCATCCACACACGACAAGGTGTACGCACTATTGATCGCCCATTACCCAGAGCTTTTTCTGCCTCCAGTGCAAGCCCTGCCACTTGTAGGCGTTGCGGTTGTTGAATGTCGTCCATAATGCTTCATATTGCTTGGGGTTACCTCGTGATGCTTGCCGCCCTCTCAAAGAAAAAACTCTACCTATACATAGCTCTACCAATGGGTCTTGCCGACTTTCTAGTGCTGTTCGAACGCGTTATAGGTCTTCAAATAGTTGAATTCTCACTCTTTATAATCGCCGCACTTTCTTTGACGCTTGCACTCCTTATGTGCTTAAAATTCAAAAACAATATCGTGCGAAACAGTTCAAGTGTGTCAAGCAAATCGATAAACGCTCTCTCATTAGGTTGGACAAACTTCAAAGCTTTCACAGGTTATTGGTATACCACTGCCCTTTTAGCTTTGGTTCATCTTTCCAAACCAGATCGCTCAACTTGTTAAGAATATGTGGTGTTTTCTCAAGGCTAATGGACCCGAAAGGGTTGAACACTATAGCTTACACAACGCTTCGTTTCGAAGCTTTCAAAAATTCAAAAATGTTCGGAAAAGCTTCAAAATGTGTGTAAAGCCAGAAAAGAGAAGCGTAGATGTTCACGTGATGACGGCTTATTGCTACGCAAAACTTTTTTGCTTACAAACCTTTCGCACTTGACCGCAACTTCAAATTGTTATTTAAAGTGTTCTCCAATGGAAAACCAAGTGTTTGCACGTTTTGTCTGCTTAATTATAAACAATAAGAGCATACGCTCGACTACTATGTGTCGGCTAATCCATTGTGCGAGATTACCATTTCGTAAGACCAAGCGAAAAGTCATGCGGATTTAACAACGAACAGTCAAACACTATTCTACAAAAATCGGGATTTTTCTACAAATTTTTACAAGTCAAAAGTTAACTTGTATAACCTATTACAAAGATTAGAGAAATCAGTTATTTATTAGAAAACTTTATATAGCTTTTTTTAAGAAAAGTATGAATTATAAAATCTCGGCGTTGCTGTTGGGTTTGGTTGTTTTCTCTTCTTTTTGTTCGCAAAACAATATTGTGGACGCAAAGTTTTCTCCGCCTTACCACGCGCCCAGACGAGGACATTTTGACGCGAATATGACGATTGTGGTTGATCAAAACAACCCTGAGCCCCTTCCATGGAACACCAGTTCACCTTTCGTTCCTGCTTTTTATCCTAACTTGAGTCACTCTAACGTAAGTGATCCACAGACTCCCTGCACTTATAGCAGTTACGGTCAAACATCGCAGTGTGGAGTGTTTTACCAAGGCGCATACGGCTACTCCTCTATGAGCGGGTCGTACAACGCAAGGCCGTTTAAAGTTTGGGTTAAGCTGAGCTTTAAAGGCACAAACCCTTCTTTGGCGCTCACCCAGGTAACTGGATTTCACAA
>NEXD01000053.1 GCA_003019595.1 Candidatus Marsarchaeota G1 archaeon BE_D | reverse complement strand
TTCAAAACTCACAACCCACCAGCAAAACATTTTGCGCGTCTTCCAAAATGGCGTCCCTAATCGCTTCTAACAACGCGCTATCCAACTCAACTTCAGTAAAAATCCTCACGTAGTAAAGTGCAAGTAGCCTTTCGGGGTTGTTTGGCCGTTCTGCCATGCTATACTTATTTTGTCACTTTGACTTATCTGTTGCTATCCAGATCACACACCAGTAACACTAAAATGGCTTAGTTTAAGCACTTCCGTTTTGGTTGACTAAAGCGGTTTACTTGTTATTCTTTTAAATTTCAAAAAGCTTAAAGACTTTTTGTGTGGTAAACGAACAATGCAAAGCGCAAACCTTTTTGACTGGTACGCGCAAATGCGAAAAAACAACCCAGTTTACTTCGACAAGTCTTGGGGTTGCTGGAAAGTTTTCACGTACGAGCTTTCACTTCAAGTTCTCAGAAATCCTCAAACGTTTTCATCTTCAGTGGGCGAGCAGATGTTCTCTTCCTCTGTCGGAGAAAACGCTGAAGGAGGATACCTTGGTGGAAGCTTAATTCTCATGGACCCTCCAAAACACACGCTATTTCGCTCGCTTGTGAACAAGAGCTTTAGTGCGCGTGCGGTTCAGGCGCTTGAGCCTAGGATTGAACAAATCGCAAACTCGCTTCTTTCAAATCTCGAGGGCGAGTTTGATTTCGTGGAAAGTTTTGCCGTGCCTCTTCCTGTGATGGTGATCGCAGAGCTTCTAGGAGTTTCCCCAGAAGACAGGGCGCTGTTCAAAGACCTCACAGACTCGATAGTTGGAACTGGCGGAAGTGAAGACTTTGAGAGTGCGCAAAAGAAGCTTGCGCAGTACTTCTTAAACGTGATCGAGCAAAGGCGAAAACAGCCAAAGCGCGACCTTATTTCCGAGCTACTCGCCTCCCAAGTTGAAGGTAGAACGCTTTCTCAGGCTGAGCTTCTCGGCTTTGTTATCCTTTTGTTGATAGCTGGAAACGAAACCACGACAAACCTTCTTGGTAACGCGGTTTACGCGCTTTTTGAAAACAGAGAAAGCTTGCGCAAACTCAGAAGCAACATGGACGAGTTGCTACCTTTAACCATTGAAGAAGTGCTCAGGTACTACTCCCCCGTGCAACTTCCGCACAGATTTGCGAAGGTGGACACAACGCTCGGTGGCCAAAAAATAAGCGCGGGAGAGCAAATCGCGGTGTGGATCGGCTCTGCGAACCGCGACGAAGCAAAGTTTGCTCAAGCGGACAAATTCGTGATCGAAAGAAAGCCGAACGAACACATAGCTTTTGGCGCAGGTCCACACATGTGCTTGGGCGCGCCGCTCGCAAGGCTTGAAGCAAAAGTTGCGCTACGCGCCTTTCTTACAAGCTTTCGCGAGGTTGAGGTTTTACAAGACAAGGCGCAAAAGATTCAGGGAGGTATAATTTACGGCTTTAAGCGCTTGCCTGTCGAGGTAAAGCGCGCGTGAGCGTTCTTCGCTACTTCGGAATATTTTCTGCGGTGCTCGCCTGGGTGATCATCCTCGCTTGTGTTTTGTTAAACCCTTGGTTCGTTTTCACAAAGAACGCGTTTAGCGACTTAGGGGGTGCGAGCGCAAAACACCCGTGGCTTTACAACTACGGGCTTGTTACAGTTTCAGTTTTTGTGTTTTTGTACGGAGTTTACCTTATTCGCGCTTTTTCGCAAAAGCTAATGGTGGTTTCAGCGTCGTTCGTGCTTGTCGCTTCGATTTTTCTTGCGCTGATCGGAATTTTCCACGAGGGCACATACCCTCACGTCTTCGTTTCAACTTGGTTTTTTGTGCAGTTTGACATGGCGATTTTTGTTTCGGGCTTGGCTTTTTGGCGCACGAAGTTGGGTAAGGCGATCATCGCGCTTTTTGCTGTGTCGAATTTGGTCGCTTTGACCGTTCACTGGCCGTCTGCTGCGACGATCGAGGCTTGGGGGATAGCAACGATAGACGTGTGGGCGCTACTTGTGTTCTTGTACACTTAATTTCGTGAACGGTTTGTCGTAATTGAATTTATTTTTCGTATTACGCAATCAGGTAATTAGCAAACAATGAATTGAACGTGGTGCACTGAGTTTTCAAAACCGCGTGTTTCCTTTAAGGCTCTGCCGAGTCTTTAAGAGGCTTTTACCACAAACCCAAAAGATTTAAATCGAGCACTTTTAAACCATCCTCATGGAGTACTCGGAGCTTGTCAAAAGCTTGGAAGAAGTCGTGAACATTCCGGTTTACGCGGTTTTGGGCAGTTTGAAACAAAACGTTGTCTTTCTTTCGACCTTGCAAGGTGAAAGCAACATATCTGTGATTTCAAAAGAAGTGATAAGGCTCACAAACAAACCCGTGGCAATACCCGCTTTACCAAAAAAAGAGCTAGATTTTTTGGTGTATGCGTTTGACACGCAAAAAGGAAAAGAAATACACTCTTTGAACGTGGTAACACTGAAAGGCGAAGAGTACGAAGCTGTTTCACCTCAAATGCGGGTGATTTCACTCGCTTACGACCAAAAAAGGATCGCTTTTGTCGGCTCATCTTTACAGGAAACAGCGCTTTACGTTGTGGAACACGGAAAGCTTAGCAAACTCGCAACGCTACCACCATTTTCCTTTGTGTCTGACATTCAAGGGGATTTGATATTAGGCTCTGGTTGGCTTAAAGGTAACCCCAAGTCGCACGAGCTTTTCATCGCAAACTTAAGCGGTGAGCTCAAAGTGTTCACGCCAAAACAAGGAAGCAACAACTACGCCGTTTCGCTTAGCGGCGAATACGCGCACTTT
Source organism: Candidatus Marsarchaeota G1 archaeon BE_D (assembly GCA_003019595.1). GTDB lineage: Archaea > Thermoproteota > Thermoprotei_A > Marsarchaeales > Marsarchaeaceae > BE-D. The sequence continues at coordinate 9,742 of NEXD01000053.1, read as the reverse complement.
GTGAGCGACTGCGAAAATCTGGGTGAGTCGTATTGGGTGTACGCGCTTGACACGAAATCCATGAATTACCAAAGGGTTGAATTTTCTCAAAAAGACGTGTACCAGTACAACCCAGTGGAAATCAGCGGGTTTGAAAGCGAGCAAAGGCTACTTGTAGCAAAGAAAGAAGGTGAGTCAAAGATTTTTGTTGACGGAAGAGCGCTTGACACACCAAAAGGTGTGATTTCTGGTGCGACAAAAATAGGCGATAAAGTGTACTTTTCCCTTTCCTCCCTCACCACACCTTCGAAAATCTACTCACACGACGGACAGAAGCTTGAAGTGGTTTTGGAAAACAAAAACGTCGAGCTAGGCTCCACATATTACACGAAAATCAAAAGCGACATAGACGTTCCGACCTGGGTGATTCAACCCAAGGTAGAGAAGAACCCACGAGTTGCGGTGGTTTACGTTCATGGTGGGCCTTGGGGCGAAGTTGACAACCGCTGGAATCTTTTGATCGCTCCGCTCTTGCTTTTGGGTTACCACGTGGTCGCACCGAATTTCCGTGGCTCCACGGGTTACGGTAGCAGGTTCACGTTTATGGACGTTGGCGATGCGGGCGGTGGTGACTTAAGGGATATCCTCGCGGCGCGCGAATACGCGTCAAAAATCGCAAACGTTGTCGGCATAATGGGTTATAGCTACGGTGGCTACATGACGCTTCTTGCCCTTGGGAAAGAGCCTGAAAAGTGGAGCTTTGGAATTGCGGGCGCGGCGGTCACAGACTGGCTTGAAATGTATTCGCTTTCCGATAGCTCCTTTAAGGGTTTTATCGAAGTTCTTTTTTCTGGAAAAAACGAAGAGCTTATGCGAGAACGCTCTCCCATAAGCTACGCGCAAAACGTTCGCGCACCACTTTGCATAATCCACTCGCAAAACGACACAAGGACGCCTTTAGCCCCAGTTTTAAAGTACGTGCAAAAGCTACAACAGCACGAAAAGAGCTTCGAGCTACACGTAATTCCGAATCTGGGTCACGCGATCTATACAATGAGGGATGCGGTTGACATCATTTTGCCAGCGCTACTCTTTCTTAAGAAGTTGTATGGTTAGCTTATGAGCAAAGGTCACTAAAAAACTAAGTTTCAGCCTAGCAGTGCTCATCTACCGCAAAAAGGATTGAGTCGACAAACTAGCGTGCTTTTATCAGAACGCTACGAGCGTGTAGCTACAGGTTGAAGCTTTATCAAGGGGAAATTCCGAAAAGCTCTTTGAGTTTATCAGAACGCCTTGGAATTAAACACTAAAGAGAGTTTTGTTACACAACTTTTAACTTCTTTAAAACGAGTGTTGAGTATGGCGCAAAGTTTTGAAGCCTACTTCTGGGAAAAAGACCCAAGCGGCAGAATCTTTAAGCACCCAAAATCTGAAGACAACGAAGTTCACAAACTATCAAAGGTTTTACAAAAAATCAAAGATGAGTTGACCAAAGCGGGCATCGAAAACTACCAAGTTGAACTCAAAGGGTATATAGAAGTTGGAGTTTCCGGTTTGGCAAAAAGCGGTTTTGAGGCGACGATAACGATAAGCGGCACAACTCAAGAAAAGCGTTAACTTTTTTGAATTCTAAACCACCGCCAAAAGAGGGTAATCGACACAATATACAAAGTGCCAGCTACAAAAAACGGTGTTTTTAGCTCACCAGCTTTGATAAGCGCAGAGCCGAGGTACGAGCTTAGTGCGTTGGGCATTCTCCAGAGCGCGGAGTTCATCCCAGAAGCTACTCCTCTTTCTTCGTCTGGAATGATTCCCATGATCAACGCTGAAGAAAGCGGATCTGCGACGTTCATAAGTGCGCACGATGTAAACCGAACCAGAAACCCAAAAGCTAGAAGGAAGCGGCGTTACAAACATAAAAAGTGTGCTCAAGCCTTCGGTCAAAACTATGGATTTTACAAGACCAAATCTTTTTGTCAAAGAAGGGGCGATAAGAGTGGTCAAGGCTATTGCAAGGTTTGAGGCGCCAAGGATTGGTCCGCTTAAAGCGTCGGTAACTCCGTATCTATAGTAAAACCACTCGCTGATAAGGGGAACTACCATACCCGCTCCGAAGGCAAAGAAAGAGTTTGAAAAAGTGTAGCGTAAAAGCAAGTGTTTTGTGTGTTTGGATAGCTTTGTTCTTCTGATTGAAGGCTTGGATTCTCCCACTTTTAAAAGTGCCACGTTTGAGCAAATCGCGAAAATCCCTAGCGACAAATAAAGGAGAACATGCGTTCGCTCAGCCGAAATCCCAAACGAAGTTAGCGGGGTGACCAGAAGAAGCGCAAAACCGCCTATTCCCCATGTCGCTCGTTAAAGAAGCGAGAGAAAAAACCGCGACTCTGTTTTCAGAAGTGGAGTGTTGTGCAAGAAGCGCGCCTGTCGACGCAGTAAACGCCGCATCACCTGCCCCCGAAAGAAACGCTGAAAGAAGCAACAACGGTTCAAAGTTTGTGATGCTGATTAACGCGACAGACAAACCGATGACAGTGTTTCCAACTATCACGAACTTCTTTCTCCCGTGTCTGTCCGAAAGCGCTCCAAAGGGAACACTGAGCAAAACAGAACTCACGCCTTCAATAGAAAAGAACAAACCGGAAAACGTAGCAGGAAGCTTTTTTACACCTGTTAAAAAATAAGAAGCGTCTATGAATAAAAGTCCTATTGCAAGTTGAGAGAAAAAAATTCCCAGAATCAGGTGTTTAACTGAACGGGGTAATTTTTTGAAGCTTTCGAGCAAGTTTATACCCTCTATTCGTTTTTAACGAGCAACAAAAACACGTATTTGAGTTTTTTATAATACCAGGTGTGTATAGTCGAATCAACGCCTTATCTGGACACCATTTCGAATAAGAAAGTGTTTGGATTATCAAGTTGGTGAGCGTAGCGTTAAAGTTTTTATCTGGACACGCGCTATATACTCCGGTCACATGAGAACCACTAATGCTATTTGGTTAGAGCACGCAACCTACGGACGGCCGTTGCGATGATTTTAGACCTTTCGAGCTCGTCGCGTTATTCAGCCACTACGAATTTTGAATTGAGGAGTTAGCTTCTTCCAACACCTTTGTTACGACCTTTTAACTGTTTAGATATACTAAAATACGCTTGACCTAGTTTTGCATAGCGCGAGTCACAGCGCATTAGCATTACCGATTTGAAAGCCTTTGCATAAGTGGAAGAATTGAGCGCTGAATTTGAAAAGTCAAGGCTTACCAAGTGAATAGAGAGGTTAAGAGTGATTGTTACATGATATAGAGCTATCGTCAAGAAGGCCTTGTGCGAAAAATCGGTTTTTGTATAGCTTATAACTGAGCCGTGTAAATCAGCGGACTTAGTACCACAAACTCTTTATAGTTAGAAAAAATCGATGAGTACGGGTGAAAAATTCTATGCTCAACAACGAAAAAATAATAGTGAGCACGATGAACTATATTCCTGGCTATGAGGTTCAACAGGTTCTTGGAATAGCAGTGGGAATCACCGTGAGAAGCAGGGGAATAGGAGGGAGGTTTCTCGCAGGTTTGAGGAGCATAGTCGGAGGGGAAATTTCAGAGTTTGTGGAAAACGCGGAAAAAGCAAGGAAAACCGCGATGGAGAGAATGATTTCTCACGCTCTTTCGATGGGCGCAAACGCGATTTTGCAGGTTTACTTTGATTCAAACGAGCTTTCAGAGTTTATGGACGAAATTATCGCTTACGGAACAGCGGTAAAGGTTGTGAGCAAGACGTGATGTATTGAGCACAAAACAATTCCAAGTTTTTGCAAGAAATATAGAAGCTGTAAAAGGCTAAAGCGAATTTTGATTAACCCTTTAGTTGGGCACACATCACCACAATTTCGTATAAGTCTGTGACATCCTAAAAAGAAAACAAGTTTCACAAGCAAGGGAAAGCTTTTGCATGACACAGAAGGCTGTGTGATGTTGTAACATCGACAAGTTTTGTCAGCAGAAAACCCAGATATCAAGGGAAAAGTGGAAGGAGAGAGTGATAGCATCAAAAAGCTTGAGCTTCTTATTCCCGGTCTACGAGGGTATAGGCAAAAGGAGGACGTTCGCGTCGCTAACGAGCTACTCAGAAACCAAATGGCGGACACACTTGATCGCACAAGACAAAACCTTGAATCACTAAGGAAAAAGGCGCAATGGCTGGCGACTATGCTTTCTCAAATCGCTTCCTTTGTGTCACAGCTACAGGCTCTAAGCGGTGAGGTGAGACACGCGCAATAGGGTTATTCGGGTTTTGACAAACACTTTTACGAAATTGTTCACCTTGGATAGACAGCAAAAATAGCACAACAAGCAGTGTGAACTCCCACCTGTCCGCAAGTCTGAGCGCCACTTTGATATAAACGCATCCGTTGAAGCGTAACGAGAAGGAGTGTTAGTGTACGCGCTTGCGCAATACAGCTGTGGACAATAGGCTTATACCCTTTTTGGTATGTTGTCCCCTGTGCCAAAGAGTATAAGGTTCACAAACTGCGTGGTTTACACACCTTGGAGGATTGAAGACTCGGTTGTGTTCACCGACAAAGTTCTACAAGTGGGAGGAAGTTTAAAGGCGGACGTAGAGCTCGACCTAAGCGGCGCAATAGTCGCGCCTGCTTTCATCGACTCTCACGTTCACATGAGCTCAAGCGCTTTTAAACTTGCGACGATTGACTTACAGGGAAAGTCAAAACGCGAAGTGTTAAAGCACCTGAAAACCGCCAAACCCGCTTTTTCTGGATGGGTTTACGCAAGAGGGTGGGACGAAAGCTTTTGGAGCAAAAAACAGTATTTAAAACCGGATGAAATCGAAAACCAAAACCCAGTTCTTGCGGTAAGAGTTGACGGACACATCGGAGTTTTAAACCGTAAGGCGATTGAGCTTGCGCAAAGCATGGGAATAAACGTCACAACTGACGGCATTGTAAAGGAGCACGAGCTCACAAGGCTTGTTTCGCAAATCACAAAGGAGTTTGATTTGAGCGAGTGGCTACTCAAAGCTCAAAGCGAATGTTTGAAACTTGGGGTCACGACTGTGTGCGACATCGAAAGTGATGAGTTTTTGAGCTACTACTTGCGTAGCCCACCGAAAATAAGGGTTGTGTTCTCGCCGATAGGATTGACCAAAAGAGCTTGGAAAACGGGAGAGGTGATAACAAGCAAGTTGTTTATTGGCTTTACCAAGCTTTTTGCGGATGGTTCGATAGGCGCTCGAACCGCCGCGGTTTCCTTGGGCTATCGCGATCAAAGCGGAAATCCCACGCTGTTTTACTCGGACTCCCAACTTGAGGCGCTTTACAAAGAGTCGCTTTCGCGCGGGATGGAAGTCATGACGCACGCAATAGGAGACCTCGCGGTGCAACAAGTCGTCCGAGTTTCTCGCAAGTTTCAAAACCGAAGGCTAAGAATAGAGCACAACGAGCTAGTACTTCCCGAAGAGCTAGAAGCGCAAGAAGTAAACCTTGTGTGTAGCATGCAACCCAACTTCCTACAGTGGTCTTATCCAGGCGGGCTTTACGAAAAAAGGCTTGGTGAACACATTTTGTCGCGTAACAACCACTTTAAGTGCCTTTTAGAGCAAGGCGCGGTTGTCGCCTTTGGCTCAGACTCGATGCCTCTTGACCCCGTTTACGGGATTAAGCTCGCGCTAAACGCGCCAAACCCAAAACAAAGGCTTACGCTCAAAGAAGCGATAAGGTGTTACACTTACAACTCGGCGTACGCGAATCATCTTGAAGCTCAGCTTGGTTCGATAGAGGTCGGAAAAACTGCGGACTTGGTGGTTTTGGACAGCCAAAGTCTACACGTGCTACAAACCTACTTTGAAGGGGTAAAGGTGTACAGCACAGAAACAATTTAAAGCGCCACTCGTCTTACACATAACACGATCGTTTTGAATCACGAAGAGCAATGCGTTAAACGCTGAACCGCGATCAAGCTTCTTAAACGAGTGTTGTGTGCCAAATACAAGGTTATTCAAAGGGGGCGGAAAGCCTCACCTCTTTGAGGGGGGATGGATAGCGCCTTTGTAAGTTTAAATATTCGCAGTCAACATTTAGATGACCGGCGGGGTAAGCGTCACCGAGACTGTTAAAGCGTCAGAGAGGTACGCCTCTACCCCATCCGACGAGTGGGCACCAATCCCAGACTGGGACGAAAGATCGGGGTGGGAGCCACCCTCAGAGCCTGTAGAGCCCCGCTCTCTACCCCTCGGGGCAAGCTGTGGTCATTAAGTAGGAAGCTTCGCCAGGCGGGGTAGCTCACACTTTCACTATTCCTATTTTAAAGTGTTTAATAAAAAGTTTCTCGTAATGGCGATTGGCTTGGACTCTTTTGTCAATTGTGATAAGGTGAAAACGCGTTTTTCTGACAAATTGTGGGAACCGCGGTGGTCGCAAGCTTGCTTTCGATAAGCTACCTTTGTAATCATAGATTATAGTGGTTTCTTGAGGGGTCTTTTTAGGAAGAGCGCTCAATTCACAAAGGTTTATAGTGTTTTTGAGCTTATCGAGCAAATTCTTTTGACATGTGGTAGCGCTTCGAACAAAGATGCAAACGCTTTTGGGGTTTTATGGTAAAACACAGCGATCGCCCCACTGAACTTGGAATACCAGACGCTCTTTAATATACGCTACTGCGAAAGATTAAAAGTGGTAATTGTGACCACTTGCATTTCTAGGATTTTGGTTTGGCGATTGCCGAGCTGTTTGCATTTTTCACAGAAACAGCGAATCTACCGCTCATACTGTTTTCAACTTTGGGTTTCTCGACTTATCCTCAGAGCGGTTGGCAAAAGCTTTAAGTTCTGGGGGTAGAAGTGCTTTTTGACGAAAGACTTAAAGAAAATAGACGAAAGTTGATTGACCGAGAAAAAGAGCTTGAACAGCTCAAGGTCAACATGAATAGACCTTTAATTCTGGTCACTGGTATTCGAAGAATAGGCAAAACATCCTTACTCAAGGTTTTTCTCAACGAGCTCGGTACACCCTTAGTGCTGATTGACGCAAGAGAGCTCAAACAAAACTAATGACCTTTATAGACTGATAGCTAACGCGCTTTCATCAAACCTAAACAAACTGATAAAACCTTGTCTAAGATAAAAAGGATTCTTGGGAACGAAGTCGAACTGGCTTGGAGAGGGAAACAGTATATCAGCTTGTCCGATCTGTTCGACGAGCTCAACGAAAACGAGTTGTAATCGCGATTAACGAAGCGCAGAATTTAAGAGGCCCTAACTTTTTTAGATAAGAACGCGATTGCTCATTCGTATGACTACAACAAAAACATAACATTCGTGCTCACAAGCTCAGAAATCGGACTTTTGTACGATTTTTTGGGCGTAGAAAATCCGAGTTCAACGCTTTACGGGAGGTACTACTAACTTGGACAGATTTGATCGACAAACGAGTATGCAATTCTTAAAGCGCGGTTTTAAAGAAGCGAATGCACAAATCAAAGAAGTTGTGCAAAAGGGTGTTGACACGTTTGACGGGATAGTTGGCTGGCTTGCGTTTTTGGAAATAGCGTGCTTAAAGGTGGAAATATAAACAAAATAAAAGAAGCGGCGATATCTTGGCAAAAAGCGAGCTTGTTAAACTTTCTAAAAGGTCACTGAGGTACATTCTTGCGTTGAGATGTTTGTCTCAAAGAAATTTTCTTGGAGTGAGCTCAAAAGGCGTATCGAAAGCAAGGAAGGGGTGACGCTTTCAACAAGTGTGCTAGATTCGGTGATAAAGAATCTAGAAAAGATGAGCATAATCAAGGAGTACCAGTTTTTGGATCCCATTTAAAGGAAGCGTCAACCAAACTGTGAATTTACGCGTTCACAAGGTTTACAGAACCTGGTGTAAAGTGTTTAATGTGGCATTTGTTTAGCGCTACACTGTCTGAGTTTGTGAAGAAGCGTGAAGTTTTAGTACGGTGGCTCGCCAACCCACTAATACGCGTTGTTAGTGGTTTTTGTTGTGTTCTAAAAGGTTCGTAATAGATATTTGAGCTATGGAAGATGCGAGAGGCTAAAGGTATGAACGCTTATAAACGTCAGGAGTGATGCAAGTGCGTTTATCGAATCAAAGAAAATTGTATTTACTGGATAAGCGAAAACACAGAAAACCACCCGCTTGCGCTTGAGCTACTCTGCCAAGCGACTCTCAAGGGAGCGGAATTGCTCCAATGGTTTGGGTCCACAATTGATGGCCGAGCTTTCTTCAAACTCTTAGGAGCCTCCCGCTTTTAGAAACATTGAGCGTTTTCAGAGAAGCCCGTAGATACGCCCAAATCAGTGGTTTCAACACGCCTACTGATCAGGCTCACGCTTTACGTTTTGGAGCAAAAGGATCGTAAAAAGATGAGGTGCTCTACGACGCACACGGCCTGATCAGAGAGCTTTTTGATAAAACAAGTAAAGAGCGAAATACAAAGGTTTCTTCTTACTACGAAGACTTGGCGATCCAAGCTCGAAGCGTTTCACCACCACGCATATGCGGGTGAAAGCGCAGAAGTCTAGAAACCGTGGAATCCCGCTGGCACACGGTGACAAAACAAGGTTTGTCAGACGTTCTTTGTAACACAGACCAAATTATTGACAATCTCTAAACAAGAGTGGTGTTTTTATGTAAAAGCATACTCTTTCGCACTTCGTCCAAACTTAATCTCTACCCACTCAACCGAAGTTTACATGCGTTGTAAGCAACTCATCGCGCTAATACCCATAATTAAGAAAAGGCAAGGAAGCGATAAAACTACTTCAAAAACACTTGTAGAAGTGAGAAACTGGCAACTACCACCTGAAAGGCGGAGTGGAATACTCTCGATGACGACCCAGGCATACATAAAGGGGTGCGCTTAACAGGATTTTGCGAATACAAGAGAAAATGCTACAACTATTCGAGCAAGTTTTTAACATAATAGGAAACATGGGGATAGTTGACATGCTACTTGTTTGAAGAAACCACGGTAAAGTTTGAAGCGATCGATGGTTTGGAGATGGTGACAAAAGCGGCGTTGGGATAAAAGTACAAGTTGACAATGAAGACTTGATGAAGCCTCTGGATGCCCAAATTGGCCGCAAGGACTCGCCAATAGAGTCCCACGCTTTGCGCACCCGAAATGACCACAATTTACTGGGAGCTTGGAAGGCTTTGGCTTATTGCTAAAGCGGGAAAAATAGCGACTGAAACAGAAGACGTCGACGCGCTAGGTAACTTCGAAGCGGCGCACGTCGTGTGTCTTGTTTTTGCAAAAAACGAGGGGGAGGCAAAAAAGCGCTTTGAGCGCGCGCTTTCGCTGTTTAGCCTTAGTTTGACCGCGCAAGAGCGCTTTTGATTTCTAAAGAGCTTGAAACAGGACTTTACGAACAGGTAAGAGCGCACCTTTTAGAAGCAAAAAAACAGTTTTCGAAGCTACGCTCTAAGGGTTATGTCGAAAAAATTGAGCGTTTGTTGGGCTAGCGTGCTAGAGTCGCACACAACACCAGAACAAAAAGAAGAGGAGGGGTTCCTAGGTCTGTGGCAACGCCGTTGAAAAGTCCCATAAAGCCCATTCCAAAAACCCACACGAAAGCGAGATAAACCGCGGAAAGTGGTATCACCGCTTTTTTGTTGAGAATTAGCGTAAACGCGATTGAGAGACTTGCCATAATTTCAGCCATATTTGCGACGACTGGATGGAAGGACGCCCAGCTTGCCAATTTAACGATATATGGAACCAAGCTTTGCGGCGCGCTACCCATT
>NEXD01000052.1 GCA_003019595.1 Candidatus Marsarchaeota G1 archaeon BE_D | reverse complement strand
CAAAGGCTTATTCAAATGGGTAAAAAGCTACCAGAAGAAGTTGAACCGCTCACCGAGCTATTTATGGACATACTTTCTGGTAAGTACAAAATGATGGTTCATTTGCACAAAGAAGACGACGCGATGGTTTTGGTGGAGCTTGTGAAAGAGTTCGGGTTTAAAGCGGTTCTAAACCACGGGCTTGACATATATAGAGAGGACGCTTTTCGCACAATAAAAGAAGCGGGAATTCCCGTGGTGTACGGACCGATGGATTCCTTTCCTTATAAAGTTGAGCTAAAACACGAATCGTGGAGAAACGCACAAGCGCTTCTTAAATCTGGAGCAAAGTTCTGCATGATGAGCGACCATCCAGTGATACTACAAAGAAATATGTTCTACACGCTTAGACATTTTATGAGGTTTGGGCTTACAAAAGCGCAAGCGATCTCGAAAGTTACGAAAGAGGCGGCGGAGATTTTGGGTTTCGAAAACGCAGGAGAGATAAAACCTGGCTTTGTCGCATCTTTGAGCGTTTGGAACGACGACCCGTTCTTCATAACAAGCCACCCTATCCTTGTGGTGGGCGAAGGAAAGGTGGTTTACCAAGATTCTAGCTCGACCTAATTCTTGCACAAAATTACGCCAAGCGGGGAGAAAACTGGAAACGTGAAAGTCGGTAGCTACCAGTGAACCGCTCACGCCAGAGCTCATGAGTGGTACTAGTGATAAAAGAACGACAAGCCTCGCCCAATTTAGGCGCGTGTGATATTTTTAAGTTTGTGAATGTTTTGAACGTGGAACACAAAACGTGTCCCCATATGAGGATGTGTATAAGGGCTCTACATATCCCTGAGTCCCAAGGATCGGGGAGTAGCTCCAAGAGGTAACGGGCTAAAGACGTAGTCCGTTAGCTACCGCTCGCCGAACTAGCTGAATGGGCGCTTTCCACCCGCTGTGATGAACGCGATAAGCCACGAGACGTGTTGACCGCTTTAAGGAAGCCTCGCTCTAAAGAGGCTGAGAGGAGGTCAGAATAACCTAGTCACGACTTTTAACGAATGGTGACTGTCAAAACATGTCAATGGCTTAATAGTGTGCACAACGCCTTTAAAACGCGAAGATTTTACCGAGTATGGTCAAGTTTGTATTTGGGCGTAACCGATGAAAGCGAATTTTTTGAGAGAAAACGAACTATGAGGTCTTGTAAATTATGTGCAAAACAGGCAGCTTGTCGCTTTAATTTCTACACAAAGGTTTGGCAAATCATCACTTAACATTTTTCAAAAAAGCCTAACAGCCAAAATCAGTTTAAAGGTATAAGTAACGCAAAGCAGTTTGCAGATAAGCTTTACGAATTACGAAATAACTAAGGGTGTGCCTGTGTGGCTAAATTAAGCTGTTCTTCAAAAACAGTGCAAAAAGCTTTCTCTAAGACCTCAATTTAGAAAAGTGATTAAGGAGCTTAAAGCGCTTACCAAAAACGAACTTGGTACAAGGCAGGGAAATTCTGCAAGAATTCAAATTAGCTTTACAGGGTAGTAGATTAAAGAAAGAGCTTGTGGAAAAGCGAGATAATGGCTATCGTAATTACGGATCCCGCTTTGGATTACTATTTGAAGCACAGAGTTCGCCTATTTTGAAAAAAGCTTTTTTGTCGTCACAAGTTACCAAGTGCGTGGATTTTGGGTGTTTAGTGCTAGCCGCCGGCGAATCAAAAAGAATGGGTGTGCAAAAGCTATTACTTGAGTACAAGGGCAAACCGTTACTTACGCACGTGATACAGCTTGTAAGAAGCTTACCAGTAAAACACAAAGTGATAGTTTTGGGTCGTGACTCGCAAAAAATAAGAAGCCAAGTTGAACTTTGTGATTTTAAAATTTTGGAAAACCCTCATTACCAACTTGGAATTTCTTCGTCTATTAAGCTTGGTTTTCAGGAATTGTGCGATAAAGTGGACGCGATACTTGTTGTATTAGGAGACCAGCCTCTCGTCAAAGAGCAAACCGTAAAAACGCTTTTGGTAGAGCATGAAAAGTCAAAACCACTCGCAACTGTGCCGACACACAAAGGAAAAAGAGGAAATCCAGTTATTCTGAGCGTTGAGCTCAAAGAAAGAATTCAAAACTTACAGGGTGATAGGGGGGCAAGCCAGCTATTCGACTCTTTGGGTAAAAGGGTTCTTTATGTCGAAGTTGACGACCCTGGAATTTTGATTGACATAGACACAAGCAAAGACTATTACACGTTGTTAAAACAAAACGCTTTTTGGTGAGCAAACGCTTTGCGCTTTATGCTACTTGAGTACAGACTGGTTGAGCTACCGTTGCTCTCGCCTTTCACCACAAGCTTTGGCACGCAAACAGTAAGAAGGGCGTTGATATTTGAGCTACGCTCAAATGGTGTGACGGCGTATTCGGAGTGTGTAACAGATGAGGAACCTCACTATAGCTACGAAGACAATTACACCGCGCTACACATAATAAGGGACCACCTTGTGAAGCTTGTTTCTGACCTTCCAAAGCCTGAAGAATTTCTTAGACGCGCAAGCGCGATTAAGGGGCACAACATGGCAAAAGCGGCGCTCGAAATGCTACTATGGGACTATCACGCAAAGCTAGAAAACAAACCGCTCTACAAGTTTTTGGGGGAGACAAAGGGTTACGCCGATGTTGGAATTTCAATAGGAATGGATGAACCGAAAAACATGGTGGAAAGGGTGGGCGAAGCGCTAAATAAAGGGTATAAAAGGGTGAAAGTGAAAATAGCAAAAGGCAAGGAGCTTAAAATTGTCGAGGCAATAAGAAGCGCTTACCCCGACGCACCCCTAAGTGTAGACGCAAACTGTGATTACACACTTTCCGATTTTCATATCCTTAAGGCGCTTGACCAGTTTCACCTGCTTTATATCGAACAACCGCTTGAACACGATGACTTGATTCACCACTCAAAGCTCGCAAAGCTCATTTCCACACCTATTTGCTTAGACGAATCCATAACCTCAACAGAAAAGTGTAAAAAGGCGTTTGAAATAGGCGCCGCGCGTGTGGTCAACATAAAGCCAGGAAGGGTCGCTGGTCTTTTTCCGTCTTTGGAAATTGCGAAAATCGCTCGCTCCTTTGGGGGGCATGTTTGGGTGGGCGGAATGCTTGAGACAGGTGTTGGTAGGAGTTTTAACATAAGCTTTGCGAGTTTGTCGCTCGTGGATTATCCGGGTGACACTTCGCCAAACGAAAAGTACTTCGAAAAAGACATAGTTTTAAACCCGTTTAAAATGGTCAACGGAAGAATAACACCCAATCACGGCGCTGGAATAGGAATTGAAGTGGACTACGAGCGTTTGGAGCGTGTGACCAAGACGCGAGGAACGCTTTTAGAGGTGGTCCAAACTTGATACAGGAAATCGAGAAATTCGTGCGCTCGCTGAGTGATGAAGAGCCGTCTGCGCATGATTGGTGGCACACACAGCGCGTAAGAAGGCTTTCTCTTGAAATCGCGAAAACAGAAGTGTGCGACATCCGCAAAGTGGAGATCATCGCGCTTTTACATGACGTGTGGGACTGGAAAGTTCCAAACAACCAAGCAAAAAAGCGCATGGCGTTAGAGCTTCTGCAAAAGCTTGGCCTAAAAAAAGAAGAAATCGATGAAATTGTTTGTGCAGTCGAAGCGGTTAGCTTCAAAGGCGCGCTTGTCGAAGATGTGCCCACCACAAAAGAAGGTGAAATCGTAAGGGACGCAGATAGATTGGACGCGATGGGCGCAATAGGAATCGCAAGAGCTTTTTCCTATGGGGGAAAAGCGGGAAGGCCAATCCACACACCAGAAATCCCTCCAAAGCTACACTCTTCTTTTGAGGAGTACGCGCATTCGAGTTCGAGCACAGTCAATCACTTTTATGAAAAGCTTTTACACCTTAAACAAAGAATGAAAACAAAAAGGGCAAAGGAACTCGCAGAGGCAAGGCATGAATTCATGCTAAAATTTCTTGAAAGATTCTTTCTTGAGTGGGAAGGTGTTGCTTAATCCACATCTCAAGATTCGGTTAAGCTGAAATATTACGCTTGGTTTTAGCACATGTTTTTGAATTGGGTGAACTTGCGACCCTGCTAAACCACTTAAAGAGACACTGGCTTGTAATTGTGACAATTTCGGTTTCAGCGCTTTCCGCTTCTGAGCTCAGGGTTTACGTGCCAGTTTTGATCGGTCGTGCGGTAGAAAGCGTGCTCACGAAAGGCGCAAGCTCTGTGTTTTACTATGCGTTTCTTATCGTTTTGGTGTCTGGTGTTGCGGGAGCGCTACAGTTTGTGACCACATACGGTGGACAGTGGCTTGCGCAAAAGGTGGTTTACCAAATCAGAAAGGAGCTTTTTGATTCAATTCTTTCAAAAAGCGTTTCGTTTCACGACTCAAGCTCAACTGGCGACCTCATCGCTCGCTCCACGATGGACATAGAGGCGATTAGAAGGCTAATAGGCTTTGGCGCTCCACAATTTATGAGCACCACTTTTCTCATCATAGCGTCTGGCTTTGCGTTCTTCGGTTTGGGAAGGATATACGGTTTGGTTTACCTTTTGACGCTTCCAATTCTACTTTGTCTTACATTTCTTCTTGCGAAAAAACAAGAGCGATTTTGGGGCGCAATACGAGAAAAGTACGGCAAAATGTCCAAAATTCTTCAAGAGAACATAGCTGGTCAAAAGCTCATCAGAAGCTACGCGATAGAAGAAGATCAGGTGTCTCTTTTTGAAGAGTCCACGCGCGACTACGTTGAAGACTACAAAGGCGTGTCTTTTGTTCGCGGTGTGTACACACCGTTACTCACACTCACCGTGAGCGTGGCCGTCGCGCTTTTACTCATGTTGAGCGGCGAGCTCATACGCGTGAGCGAAGTGGGTGCTCTTGTTGCGGCGGTAAACCTTTACGGAACGCTACTTTCTCCAGTAAGGTTTTATGGGCAGTTCGTGCTTTTTTTGGAGAACGGGCGTGCTGGGTTGAAAAGAGTTTACGAAATTGAGCGCGTTCCTGATGAAAAAATCGAAGAAAGCGGGTTGGAAGCAAGTTCAATAAAGGGTGAAATCGAGTTTCAGGACGTTTGGCTTGAAAAAAGTGGTAAATACGTTCTTCGAGGAATCAACCTGAAAATACGCGCGGGTGAGGTGGTCGCGCTTGTTGGTGAATCTGGTTCAGGAAAAACAACGCTGATCGATTTGATCCCACGTTTTTACGAGCCGACGCACGGGAGGGTTTTGCTTGACTGTGTCGACATAAAGCGCTACAACCTTAGATCCCTCAGAAGAAACGTGGGAGTTGTGTCGCAAGACGTGTTTCTCTTTTCAGGCACACTGAGAGACAACATCTGCTTTGGCGTGGAAAACGTAAGCGAAGAGCAGCTGAAAAACGCGGTTGAGCTTGCACAGCTTTCTGAGTTCGTAGATTCTCTTCCTGATGGTTTCGACACTCTTATTGGTGAAAGAGGAATAACGCTTTCAGGCGGCCAAAGACAGCGCGTTGCGATCGCAAGGACTTTGTTGGTAAATCCAAAAATCATCATCCTTGACGAGTCGACGTCAAGCCTTGACGCTCAAACTGAGCGAAAGCTTCAAGAAGCGATAAGGAACGTGATTTCAGGAAGGACCACGATCATAATTTCACACAGGCTTTCCACACTCAGACTTGCTCAAAGAGTTGTGGTGCTAAAGAACGGTGAAATCGTCGAACAAGGAAGTTTGAACGAACTTCTCACCAAAGGCAGAGAGCTCAGAAGAGTTTTGCAGCTTGAAGCTCTGAGCAAGGTGTGAATCATGGTTTACGAGGACGAACAAAAGCAGATTAAGGATTTTGAAAAAGTGCGAAGACTTGCTTCTCACATGCTAAAGTACAAAAAGGAGGTGGTGCTTATTGCGCTGAGCATCTTGACGAGCACTGCGGTTACGATGCTAGCGCCTTACGTTTTGGGGCTTTCGGTGAACGCTATCACCCAAGAAAAGTTCACACAGACTGCAGAGTTTGGCGCGCTTTATGGCGCGCTTTACGTGCTGAACTACTTTGCGGAAAACAGAAGGAGCTACTTACTTCCTGTTGTTTCACAGAAAGTGATCAAGGATTTAAGAGACGAATGCTTTAGGACGCTACAAATCGTTCCGATTGACTACTACTCAAAAAGAGAAGCCGGGCGTATCATGAGCTATGTGTTGAATGACGCGGAGGCTTTGAGCGACTTTCTTACTTTTCAGTTGCCTCAAGTTCTTGCGGGTTTTATCGGAGTGATTGGCTCTATCGCGATAATGCTATACCTTAATTTGTCGCTCACCGCGATTTCAATCAGCGTGATACCCGCGCTTGCGCTGTTTTCGTTTGCGCTACAAGGCAAAATCAGAAAAAACTTTCTTGAAACACGAAGAACTATAGCGGTTGTAACCGCTAGGCTACAGGAAGCGATAAGCGGAATCAGGGTGATCAAAGCGTTTTCAAAGGAAAGAGAAATCTCAAAAAGGTTTGATGAAGCAAATGTGAACAACATGCTCGCAAACCTAAAGGCAAACAGGCTGACCTCAAGCTTTAACAGCGTGATTCTTGTGATAGAGGCTTTTGGGATCGCGCTCGTTCTTTTCTACGGCTCAAAAGAGGTGCTTTCGGGTGAAATCACGATAGGTCTTCTTGTTTCGTTTCTTGCGTACGTGCAGGGCTTCTTTAACCCAATCATTCAGCTCAGCCAGTTCTACAACTCTTACCAAACGGCTATGGTTGGGCTTGAAAGAATATACAGATTGATCGACTCCGCGCCAAAAAGTGATGAAAAGCCCGCAATTCCCGCTCCAGAGCTCAAGGGTGAAATCGAGTTTCAGGACGTCCACTTCTCTTACGATGGAAAAACTGAAGTTTTAAAGGGTGTGTCTTTCGTGATACCTTCTGGTTCAAAAGTGGCGATCGTAGGACCGACGGGGGCTGGAAAATCCACGCTTGTGAACATTCTTCTTAAATTTTACAAACCGACGAGTGGAAGAGTCCTCGTTGATGGCTACGACATATTCTCACTTGAAACAAAGAGCTATAGAAGTCAGCTAGCGGTGGTTTTGCAAGAGCCCTTCTTGTTTTCCACAACCGTTTTTGACAACATTCGCTTTGGCTCTAAAACGACCAAAGAAGAGGTGCTCAAAACTTTAAAAGAGCTAGAGCTTGAAGACATATTCTCTTCTCTTCCCCAGGGGATTGACACGCAGCTCACCGAGAGAGGAGGAAATCTTTCAGAGGGGCAAAAGCAGGTTGTGAGCTTTTTAAGGGCGATTGTGAGAAAGCCGAAAATCATAATTTTGGACGAAGCGACTTCACAGCTTGATCCGTTTACTGAGTCAAGACTTCAAAAAGCGCTTTTCAAAGCGCTAAGCGGAAGAACTTCAATCATAATAGCACACAGACTTTCCACGGTAAAGACGTGCGACTTCGTGATATACATAGACAACGGAAAAGTGGTCGAAATGGGGCCTCCTTCAAAGCTCGTAAACAGCGACGGAAGATTTGCGAAAATGCTTAAGGCTTTTAGTGACTCAAGCGCGTTTTGAACATGTTTCGCAAAGAGTGTTACTCGACGAAAGGCTTTGCAAAAACAGCTTGCCACAGGTAGTGCACCTAAAGAGCGCAATCCTGTTTGGGTCTTCGCTTTTGGTCCTTCTGTAATTTTGCGTCCAGTACGCTTCTTTTAAAACCACTTTTTCTTCGACATCAAGCGCTAGCTCCCAAGGGTGTCTTGTGGCAATGCGGATGTCAGCGTCCTTCACTTCGCTTTTTGTTACGCTTTCAAGAAAGCGCTTGAACCACTCAAGCTCAAGCGTTCTTTCATAAAGCACAATTCTTGAAACGTATCCAGAGGGGCACGCGTAAACGCCCAAAAGTTTTCCTTCGTGTTCGCTCAAATAAAGCTTTGCGTGTTTGTCACAATGCGAAAAGCACTTGCTTTCACCACTCAAAGCGCTTTGAACGATTTGTTTTATCATAAAACAGATAAATCACACAAACTTTTAAGCCTTCGAAAAATGAAACTGTTTTCTCACTATGCGTTTTCTTTTGGTGTTTCGCTCGCTACGTTTGGCGCGATTTCGCGCGCATCCTTTGTGTCTTTTGGTACAGAAAGCAAGCTGTCTTATGTGTTTTCGCTTTTTGTGATAAGCGTGTTCACAAACAAGCTGATAGACGCGCTAGGTCATGAAATAAGAGGGGGTTTTGCTTCTCGCTCCCCAAGAACTCACACCCTTTCACGCGCTGGTTTGATTGGCGCGTTCACGGCGTTAGGAGTGTCACTAGCTCTTCCGTATGTTTTGGCGTCGATTCAAGGCGACCCCGTCTACGCGGTTAGACCCTTTCAAAGCGATTCCGCTTTCTTTATCGCTTTCTCTCCTTTTTTGGGTTTTGTTTGCGGTTCATCACACATTATTCTTGACGCGTTCACCGAGCGTGGTGTTTACACAAAAAAGAAAGGTCGATGGGTGAGAATCGCTTTTGCACACTTTACTTACGACAACCCCCTTTTAAACTTTTTAGCACTATTTTTTGGCGCGGTTTTTGCGATTTTTGGTGCTAGGCTTTTAGGGTTATACTTTTAAATTTCAAATCCAATTAAACTTGTGGTTTTGCGCGCTTTTTTGCTCATCGTTTTATTGGCAATCCTTGTGCTACACGCACAGGCGAGCTTTTCAAAGGTCGATCAAAGACGGTTTTATGGTTTAAGACCCTTTCTTTCTTCAAAAGCCACAAGCGCGCTTCCTGTGCCCGTTTGGGACGAACAACTTGGCGAAACTTTTACGCAAGACTACGTCAACCTGAGTTGGAACGTGAGCGTGGTTTCGCAGACGGATCGCTATGGTTACGGTCCTGCTTATCTTTTAAACGGGCTGACGAACGCAGGCTGGTGGTACCAAGTGGGTGTGGCTTACGACTGGCCAGAAACAAGCGGCGGCTACTTACCAGGTTTTGTAATGGTTTTTGAAGTTTTCAACTCTACTGGGTTTAGCGTGTTTCCAGAAGGTGGTGGGGGAGGAGCGCTCAACTTTTCAACGAGCGTGAAATCGGGCGACACAATTCTTTTGGAGCTCAGCTTTTCTGCTACAAACGTGAGCTTTTTTGCGAAAGACTACTCAACTGGCGCTGTGGCGCACACCTCGTATTTTGCGCATGGCTCGTATTTTGTGGGAAGCGTTCATTCACCTTCAAACCAAAACGGCTTTTTCACGGGCGTTATGACGGAAGAGTATCACGTGGACAAATTTTTTGGTTCTTTGAAACCTGTTTTGTATCAAAGCTTTTCAAAAATAAACACCGCATGGTTATGGGCGGACGAGTACGACCCTTCTAATGGCACACAGCTGTTTTACAACTCAACCTTCATGCGCTTTAATTACGTTTACGAACTTCAAAGCTTTTACACAGATGGTGCGTACGAGTACGCGTACGGTTACGGTTTTGTGACGGGAAAGGAACCAATCTCGCTCACGGTTTACGCAAAACCGGTGTACGCCGATTTTGGCGAAGTCGTCAACCTTTCTCTCACAGCTTTTGTTCAAACGAATAGCTCGTTTGAGTACACGATTTACCTTGACAACACGCGTTTTTACAGCTCTTTTTCTTTGTCGCGCGCGCTTTTGCTGAACACTAGCATTCGTGCGCTTGCTCTAGGCGAACACTTTTACTATGTTTTTGTTCGAACACTCAAAGGATACGTGGCATCCTCTAAGCCGTTTTTCTTTTCGGTCAATCCTGACCCTAGCTTGTTCGTAAACGTCTCACGAAACGTGGTAGACGCTGGTGAAACAATTTTTCTACACTTTGGTGTGATTGGCGGAACCCCTCCTTACACTGAGCGAATTTACGATAACCGCTCGCTTGTCGCAAGCACAAACTCTAGCTCTTTGAGTTTTTCGCTCAACAAAACGGGTTTGGTCACACTCAAAGTTTTGCTCAAAGACCGTACAAACTACGTTTCTGAGCAAACGCTTTTACTAAGAGTGAATCCAGACCCACGCGCGCAGCTTGTTTTTAATAGAAGCTTTAGCGACATCGGTGTTCCGCTTCCAATAAGCGTTGTCGTTTCTGGAGGAACTCCTCCGTACTCTGTTAACTGGTACGTGAATCACACGTATGCGACAAGCGGTTCGCTGTTTTACTTTGTGCCGCGCGACAACGCGACGTACTTTGTTCAAGCGAAGATCACCGATGACACGGGTTATACGATTTTGACGCAAGCGCTTGTTTTAAGGGTGTTCAGCGACCCTGTGGCTTTCCTTAACGTCACAAGCTCGCCTTTTACTGGTAAAGTGCGCGCCACGGTTTATGTAGAAGGTGGCACACCCCCTTATCGCTTTGCGTGGTACGTTAACGGAAGAGCTCTTAACATGAGCTCGCAACAAATTTACTTGACGCTACCAAAGTTCGGACAAAACGTGATTAAATTGGTTGTGCTTGACTCCTCGGGTTATTCGATCACACTGGAACACAAGATCAACTACCAACCCTACACGCTTTACATTCTTCTACCAATCGTTGTTTTACTACTGGTTCTTTACCTCACACGAAAAAAACGCTTTAATATTTGTAAAGCTTGACACCACAATCATTGAAGTGAGATTGTATGATTGTGGCGTTTGACGTCGAAGGCGTGCTTGTTGATGGTGAATTTCTGCCAGAGGTCGCAAAACTCGTGGGCAAAGAGGAAATAGTAAGACAAATCACATTACAAGGGATTAGAGGAGAGATAAACTGGGAAGAGGGTTTGAGAAGGCGTGTGGAAGAGTTAAAGGGAGTTGATGAGACACTTTGCGTCCAAGTTGCACAGAGCCTTCCTTTTATGCCTGGCGCCAAACAAGCGCTCGAAGAGCTAAGGCAAATGGGTTGCACTTTGGTTGGCGTATCAGGTGGATTCAGCCTGCTTGGACAAAGAGTGAAAAAAGAGCTCAAACTCGACCATATTTTCACAAATGAACTGGTGTTTCACAAAGGACGCTTGATAGGCTACGCGTTACTTGTGAACGCCAATAAAACCCTTATTTTGAAAAGCGCTTTTGGAGAATTATTGGAAAAAGAACCCGTTGTTGCTGTGGTGGACGGCGCAAACGACCTTGAGCTCTTTACAATCGCCGATCTCAAAATTGCGTTTAACGCCCAAGAAATTGTGAAAAGAAAAGCCGATGTGGTTATCGAAAAAAAGGATTTGACATTGGTTTCAAAAATTATCAGGGAGTGGATCGGAAAAAGCGCCTAAATCGAATGACACCTTTAGTTAAGCACATCATGAGTTCTTTGTCAAGGCGCGTGAATTTTTGCGAGTAGAGCCAAAGATTTAAACTGAGCATTTGGGATGGTGGTACATCGCAATAAGTGCACTTATTAGCGTGTTTCTCCTAATAAGTTGAAAGTTACAACTGAAAGCCCAGCCCTGAAGGGTTTGAGCTTACTGTAAACGATGAACACCGACTAGATTTCATGCTGTTTATCCGAAACGCAAATTTCTTGTAAAATGTGGAAACGTATACTATAATGGAAGCCGCCCGCAGAGCCTGCAAAACTTCTCCTTTTAAACAGGATAGTTCACTAAAACACTTAGAGACGATGTGAGCTACCCCGCCTGAAGGCGGGAGCTTCCTGACTCACCGCCACGCCTTGCCCCCTCAACCCAAGAGAGGGTAGAGGAGGTAGTGGGCGAAGCTCCACAGGCTACCGCGGTGGCACCCACCCTGACCTCTTCAAAAGAACCAAAGAAGCGTTAAGATCCCGGTCCAAGATAAAACCGCAGTGGGGGCAGAGAAAGACTCGGTCTTCTAAAGTCAAGCTTTGGTTGATCCCACCACACAGGAAACACTCACGGGATGTGTTGTATGCTGGCACAGGCAAAACAAGTTTTTCTCTTTTTCGAAACTCCCACTCAAGCACAGCTCTGAGTTCTGAGAACGAGGAGTCGTACAGCCTCATCCTTCTCTTTTTATTTTCGCCTTTTTGAACCAAATTTCGGACATCCAAGTCCTCTAACACCAAAACGTCGTACTCCCATGAGAGGAGAGCCCCAAGTTTAAAGAGTCCCGCCTAAAATCCTTTAAGTGTTCGTGTTCCTTCGCAAGTTTCATCCTAGCTTTAAGCCAGTTATTCGAAAGAAACCTTTTTCTTGAAAGTGTTCTCTGCAGCATCCTGATTCTTTCAAGAGAGCGCTCAAGCGGTTTTGGGTGCTCTAGGTACCTACCATCGGAGAGTGTTGCAAGCCTTGTGAGACCCAGGTCGACACCCACAGCGTTCTTGGGCTCCTTCGATGATTGCCCCAGTGTTTCAGCCTCCTCCACCAAGAAGATTACGTAGATTCGACCAGATGGGTAGAGTTTGACGCGCACTTGAGACACTCGCTTCAAAGGAAGCTCCCTGTGAAGGATTAAAGTGAAGAAGCCTATTTTACTCAAGTAAAGCCGAGCCTTCTTCTTTTTGTTTTTGCCCTGTCCGACATCCCTCGTGTTAGAAAGCTTCCAACCACTCTGAGGGTACACTAAGGAGAGGTACCTGTGCGGCTTCTTTTTCTTGGGCTTGTTCGCGAGCCCCTCGAAGAAGCGCTCCCT
>NEXD01000051.1 GCA_003019595.1 Candidatus Marsarchaeota G1 archaeon BE_D | reverse complement strand
ATCTATCTTGATGAAAGACTTAAACGGCTTGAAGCCGATGTAAAGACCATAAAAGAAAAGCTTGGCCTCAGCTCATAGTCTGAATCTAAAATTTTATTTTTATCATTCATTATCCTGATTCTTGTGTTACAGCTTTGAACAGTTTGCATATTTGGATATCACGCTCATCTGCCTTAGTCCTAACAACGTTGACAAATCGATAGTTTATGGATAGGACTTAAATGGCGGTCAATACGGGATTGATGAATCAGCGTGAAATCCACCACGTATTTACTGCAAAAAACTTGCGAAAATTCGAACTAAGTGGGGTTTTCAACGCTTTTCAAGCCTCAGATTTTAAGACATCGACCTACTCTAAAATTGTTGATTAAGCTCAGGTTTGAACATGAACACCGTCGTGATTTGTGGCGTAGCGGCAAACTCTTAGGGCGAGTTTCGGTTGACGATGAAACCACAATGCCAATCTTGTTTGAAGTTTCACTCACAAGAACTACACAAAACTTGGATGTTCAGTGATATTAGTGGTTTTGTTGATCTGTGTTTTCACCTTCAAAAGCGCGAAAACTATTAAAAGGTGCCCTACAACAATTATGATCTACTCACATTTCTCTACTCGGTACACCGAGCACTGCGAGAAACACACTTTGGTCAATCAGGAGGTATCTCCTTGAACACGCTCGACGTGTCGATTCCCTTTCTTTTTGCGTAGAGTTTTGCGAACGCGTAAGCGACTATACCTGTGATTATAACCGCAACAACAAGCTCTTCTGAAATTGGAGTGTTTACGCCGTAAACAGGGTTCACAAGGTAGTTGTAGGCCGCCCATGCGTTAAGAAGAATTGTTCCAAGTCCAAAGAGACTTAAAACAGGCAGTTTGCCCAGCTTCCAAGACACTGGCGAGGATTCAAAAAGTTGCTTTTTGATAAACGGGAATAACAGTGCGGCTGAACCCACTATAAACATCACAAAGTTAAACGCGAACATGCTCGAAACCACGCTCAGCGCTGGTTCGAATGTTATCAGCACAAGGAAAACCCACCCTAAAACGCTCACAAGAATTGTGGCAAGCACTGGTGTGTGAAATCTTTCGCTAACACTCGCAAACCTTTCTGGTAAAAGCCTGTCAAAGCTCCACGCAAAGATTATTCTGCTATCGTTTATCATGTTTTGAGCGATATACATCCAACCTAGCAAAACGAAGCCAACACCCGCTAGCACGTTCAAAACCGGGTTTGTGAGCACCACAAAGGATATGGAGTTCACGAAAGGTAGTAGCGGCACACTTGAAATCGCAGATGAATTTGTGTACTCAAGATAGCTAAACGCTGAAAGGAAGTTGAGACCAACTTTTTGCACGAGCACAAACGCAATCGCCGCTGTAACTCCCCCCACAAAAAGAAGCGCAAGAAGCATTCCAAAGATTTGGCTTCTTTTCACGTTTCTGATTTCGCTACCTATAAACGCAGAACCCTGAACCCAAGGTATTGCGATAAAAGCGGACGGAAGAACGGAGAGCATTCCGATTAAGCTTATCGTGGTGGTTGGAGGTGTCCAACCGTTTTTCGTGGCTTGAGAAATTATAAAATCATAGGTGTTCGAATTAGAGGTGTAAGGAGCCATTACTTTATTAAACACAGAAACATACGTTGAATGGGAAATTGCGGAAAGATACCCAAAACCGATGATTGTGCCAACAACTCCTAGAATGAAAGCCGCAAGCTGAACCTTTACATAAGCGCGCATGCCTGTAATAACAAGTGTGGCAAAAAGCGCAATCACAACACTTCCAATCACAAGCGCGCTAGTCTGAGTAGACACAATTTGAGATGCGGAAACAAGAGCCTGATTAGAAGTCGCAAGACCTAGCGTGGCCAAAATGCTCGATAAACCTATTGTTGCAAGGGTGTTTGCACCAAAACCGATCCAGAAAGCAAGCCAAACCACCCAGCTCCAGCTCACTATGAAACCTAATGAAGGACTAAGAATTCTACTCACCCATACATAGTCTCCGCCGCTTCTTGGCATCGCCACAGATAGTGTGGCGTACGTCATAACTTGAAGCGCGATAATCAGCGTGGAAAGAAGTAAACCAGGAACGAGATTCACGCCAGCGCCTTCTAAAATCGCGTCTTCATAAACAAAAACAAGAGCTAAAAAGAAAGACGTAAAGAAAACGTTGAACATGAACACGTCTTTCAGAGAAAGCGTTTTAACAAGCCCAGTGGCCTCTCTGACAAAAACGCCCACAGATTTGTGCATAATATTTTAAAAAACCACTTATATTTAAACTATAACAAGATTATTCGAGTAAAACGAACTTTTTCTATTTTCCCGTTTTCGCAACCCACAACATTTTCGTCAACTTTTGCTCGTTTCGCGTTTGCCTTTTTGAACTCAACAGAAGCTTCTAGTGGCTGTGACGAATAAAGCGCGTTTTCTTCGGACCTGAGCTCAACTTCTTTATCTTGATAAAGCAAAAAGGATGAAGAGCCGTAAACCACTATTTTTTGCTCCGTGGGAAGTATTGAACCCTTCCTCAAAAAAAGCGGTAGCTCTTGTGTCGCAGTCACCCACGCTTCGCCTTGTTGCTCGTCTTCCGTCCACCAGTCAAGCCAAGTGCCACGTGGTAAGTAAACCTCCCTTTTTTGAGCTCCTTTTTCTAGAATTGGCGCGACCAAAAGGCTTGGTCCGAGCATGTACTCGTCGTTTATTTGGTAGCAATTTTCGTCGTCTTGAAACTCGTACGCAAGCGGTCTAATAACAGGATGGCCTCGCTTTGACGCTTGATACGCCAAGCTATAGATGTAAGGCAAAAGCGAAAGCCTTAGCGAAATCGCTCTTTTTACCATTTCTTTGTATCTACTTGGAAGATTGTACGCTTCTTGGTCGTTTGCTTTTTTGTCCTTGTGGTTTCTAAAAAGTGGGAGTAGGCAACACATCTCGTAAAACCTTGCAACAAGCTCGGGGTCGGATCTTCCGATAAACCCACCAACATCACAACCCACGAAGGGAACGCCTGACAAGGAAAGCGAAAGCAGAAGCGGAAGCTGAAGCCTCATATTTTCCCAACTAGAAGTGTTGTCACCGCTCCACACAGCGGCGAAACGCTGAATTCCCGCGTACCCAGAGCGTGTCAAAACAAAACCCTCTTTTACTCTTTTTACTCCTTCAAATGTTGCCATAGCTTCGTATAGCGCGTACGCGTTGTGAACAAATACGTGACTCACCTTTTTTCCGTTACCAAGAGTGTGCACCGCATCTTCTGAAAAGCTCTTACTTTCATTAAAGACCGATGGTTCGTTCATATCAAGCCACACACCATCTAAATCGTACTCTCTTACCCACTCCTCCACGGTTTTACTCCACAGTTCTCTTGCCTTTGGATTGAAAAAGTCTGGAAAGACGCACATTCCTGGCCATACCCTGCCAGTGTAAATTGTTGAATCACAATTTTCGACGTAAAATCCTAGAAACTTTTTAAAAACTTCGTAGTTTTGGTCAAGCTTTATTCCTGGGTCTAATATTGTTACCACCTTTACTCCCATTTGGTGTAGCTTTTGAACTAGCGACTTAGGATCAGGAAACCTGCTTTTGTCCCACGTGAAAAGTCTGTAACCGTCCATATAGTCTATATCCAAGTAGAGAACATCTACGGGTATTCCTTCCTTTTTGTGTTCTTCTACGAGTTCTAAAACCGTGTTTTGTGGAAAGTAGCTATAGCGCGAGATTTGGTGGCCGAAAAACCATTTTGGTGGTAGGAAAGGTTTTCCGACAAGCTCGCAAAACCTTTCTACCACGTCGCTTATACGAGGTCCTTCGAAAATGTAAACCTCCATCCAGTCCTCGGGAGAACTCACTACAATCCTGTCGTACTCTCCTACACCAATGTCAAAAGTGAGCTTTGAGCAAGAATTCACAAAGAATCCCTTTGCGTCTTTGTTTACCGATATAAAAAATGGGATGGACACGTAAAGCGGGTCGCTTTCCCAGCCATAGCCGTAAGAGTCGGTGTTCCACATCACGCAGCGCGTCCTCTTTCTTTCGATGGGATAAGCTTTTTCACCGAGTCCAAGAATGTGCTCTCTTAAACCAAGTGGTTTAAAAAAAACACAGCCTTCGTGCGTCGCTCGAAACTCAAGCGTTTCGCCCAAAATTTCTAGCTTGTTTTCGCTTGAAAAGCGCTGTTGCTCTTTGAACTCGAAACGAACTACTGGTTTTGCTTCGCCAAACTCGAGCTTCCAAACTCGATCTCCCCGAGAGACAATCATGTGAATCACCCGAAAGCGTGAAGAAAATAGGTGCAAGCTTAAAAAGGTTTGTGTGACGAAGTGAATGGTGCCAGGATAACTTATGTTTGCCACCTCAAGTGTACCAGTGCACGGTTCTAGAAAATCTACGAGAAAAGCGTTTTTCTTTGATGTTGTTGCAGAAGCTTCTTGTTCCTTGAGATACCCAGAGGCTCAACACAGCTCAAAAGTTTGGCACGCGTGGTTTCTGAAAACTCGAACCACAACCTCGCAGTACCAAGACCACTATGTGTAAGCACCACGTGTACACAGACACCTCTTTCTCAGCTTCCGAAGAATCTGAGTTGTGAGCGAAACTTTAAATTGCTTCGTAATGCGGTCAACCGCAACCCGCTTAAGGGTTTACCGCCACACTTCACAGTCAACCGCAGTGAGCTCTCACGAGGGGTCAAAGCTCAGTTTTACCCCAATCCGAGTCCACTCTTCAACACTCGACTTGATCGTAGAGCAGCCGAGAGCTTTGAAGTCTTTCTAAGGTTCAGTCCAATGCGTTGAGTAAAAATCAGGTATTACCTTGAACTCGAACATCTTTTTGTTTCTCACAAATTTTTAAAAGGGAGTCTAGGCGGTCACATGCTCACTAAATCCTAAAGCTCAGCGCCAACCACAAGGCAAGGTAACACGCGTCGCACTATGGTAACCGCGCTGTGTGAATAACATATTAAAAATTTTGAAAATTCTGCATTTATCGTAGTCGCACAGCGTCACTCAAAGTTCAGGAATACTTTTCTACTTAAGTGATATCGAACTGGTTTGTTACAATGAAAGTGTACCCGTTGATCTTTTTTACAATGAAAAGTGAGTGGCAGGAAGGGTTTTAGGATTAATGTTACACGTTCTAAGCCGGATTTTGGCGAATAGCTCGCATTATACCAAAAAGTCCACCCTTGTACTTGGATGCTTCCGCTCATATTACGGAAAAAGGTTACATTGAGAAAGGCCCATTGAGCGCTCACAGAGTGGTTCACAGTGCGCGAAAACTGCGTTGAAGGAAACGTGAGTTGAGTTGTGGGCTGCACAACTTCGTAATAAGGTTGAACGACCACGCTTGACACACCATTTGAAACAACAAAATCATTTCCATATTTTTTAATCGAGTAAACTTGTGGAAAGAGCGTTGGTAGCGAAAGCATCACAAGCTCTGTTTTGTGTAAAGTACGCTGCATAGTAATAAGTCAAAGACACGCTTTGGTAAAACTCCCCGCTTATGTTCTTTCCGTAAATCGAATCGTAAAACTTTCATGAAGGATTTTCAACTCTTTGCGAATTTTGGTAAGAGTGTGCAAACACCACCGCGCTCGCAATCAAAACGCAAATCAAAAAGATCAGACCGCTTTTTGTGTAAAAGATGCTTGTCAAGTCAACCACCATAATTTTGGCATACTCGGAGATATATAACTCAAAAATAGATTTTAGTAAACGCGACACAAATTCGTGTAAGCCACTAAGCCAATAATTAGTACGTTTCTGATAACAAAACTTTTCATAAATAACCGCAGTTTTTAGCTCAACGTAGCAAGGTTTAATAACGAAAACCGCCCACTAAAAACGGGTTGAAACAAACGAACGAACGCGTGTACCGAACGATTAGCTTCGTTTTGCCTTTTTTGGTGTACTCTCTCACTCTTAACGCGCTTTGGGCAAGCGACCACCCTAACAGCCTTTTGGACTTGCAGTACGCGCTCCTTGTGAATCACACGGCGTTTTTCCCTCAGTCGGTTGCGTCAAACTCTGTGGACATAAGCGTGTACAAAGACCACTATACCAGCGCGCTCGCACCAGGTTCGGCTATTCTTTCAGCGCCGTTCGGCGCTTTGGGAATCGCCTTGGACAAAAAGTTCACTCTTTTTGGGTATGAGCGGCTTTTTGATGAGTTGTTTGTAGCGCTTTGCGCGTCGATTAGCTCTTTTTTGGTGTACAGCGTTTCTAGGGTGTTTTGGGGTGTGCGTCCAAGCTTTCTTTCATCTTTGAGTTTTGCCTTTGCGTCGCTTGCTTGGCCTTACGCCACGGTTTTCTTTCAGCATGACATCGCGCTTCTCTTTGAGGTTTGCTCTTTGTACTTCGTGTTAAAACACAAACCGAAAAGCGCGGGTTTTTCTCTTGGAATTGCGCTAATTGTGGACTACACGAGCGCGCTTTTTGCTTTGCCAATTTTGTGGTATCTAAATAGAAAGCGCGCGTTCGGCTTCGTGTTGGGTTATCTTTCTTCTAGCTGGACGACTTTTGCGTATAACTACTTGGTTTTTGGTAACCCTTTTACATTTCCAGAAAGCTACTGGATTGAAGGTTCTCGCTATTTACTTTCAAGGTTTACGCTAGTTTATGCGCCTATTCACTTTTTGTTTTTGTCGTTTTCTCCTTACCGCGGGCTTTTTGCTTTTTCGCCCATTTTGGCGTTTGGTTTTTACGGAATGTTTTTGATGAAGTCTCAGCTGAAAAAGCCTGCAACACTTTTTCTTCTTCTTTTTTTGGTGAACATCGTTTTTTACTCTTTCTGGGACGATTGGGACGGCGGCTTGTGCTACGGTCCGAGATTTCTTGTCGAATCGCTTCCCTTTTTGTGCGTTCCTATTTCTTGCGCCTTTGAAAAGGCTAGAGGAGTTCTTAAAATGTTAATCTCAGTAAGCTACGCGTATAGCGTGGTGGTTCAGGCGCTTGGCGCTCTTACGAGCGTTTTTTCTAAGTCAGGTAGCGTTTACTTTTACCAGCCGTTAGAATTCAACTTGCACATGTTACAAAAGGGTGTGTTCACAACGTGGTGGATGAACACAAATTTCGTGCCTTTTTTCGCAAAAGTCACGTTCACCACCGTGCTTATTTTTTGTTTGATAATACCTTTTTTTATGTTGCAAGCGAGACACCTCTGCTTAAAGGCGGAAGTTTTCTGAATCATCGCCCGCCTTGCGTCCTCTTTAAGGAACGTTGGGCGAAGTTTTTCAGACTACCGCGCTGGCACCCTACTCGCTTTAAAACAAGATTCCCGAAGTAAAAACGAGTTTTTTGTTTTTGCCGCATCTGACTTCCCTCTTGTTAGAGGGCTTCCAGTTGGATTGTGGATAGATCAAAGACAAAACTTGGGTTTTTCGCTAATCCTTCAAGAAACCTTTTCCGCGCTTGGTAAACTCTGCGATTTGCTACGCAACTAGGAGTGCAAAGTTCGGAACTCAGGGTTTTTAAGCGAGTTAGTTCTTTTTTTATCATGTGCTTGTTTCGTACTCTTGCTCGGCGTGTTGTAAAGCTTGCACGCTACTTCAAGCTGGGTTTTCAACTCGCGGTGGTTTTTGATGCGTACGCTCTGGGGTGGTAAGCCCTTACACGCACGCAGAATGTTCGCGCGCATTTAGCCTTTATCCTCATCCTTTATTCAAGGGCAAAGGTTTGGAGGGCTTATAATGGGGCTATCATCCCACCATTAAGACGCTTTCACCCTCATCAATTAAGATAAAAAAGTTCAAAAATCATTCAGGAGGTATTTCGCGAAAGTTCGCAAGAATGTTGAGCCCGTGACGTTTGTGATACGCGACCGCACCAAAATAAAGCGCTATAGAAAGCGCAATCAAAGCAACAACCACTTCAAAGCTAAAGAGCGTTGGTGATGTGATAAGCGGGTTTGAGTAAGCGATGTACCCTTGCGCCGCAAAAAGCACCGCGGTTATCGCACCAATTATCGAAACAAGAGGGACGCTACCCACTTTGGCTTTGATCCAACCGGGTGCTTGTTCAAAAAGCTCCTTTTTGACAAACGGAAATGCTACGAGCGCAAGCGAAGGCACTACATAAGACACGTCCCATAGAACCGTTCCCAAGGTAAAAGCCGAAGACCAGCCCAAATACGAGTACGACGCGGACAAACCTATTCCCAAAATCACCATTGCGACGATCGAAACGTAAGGCGTATGGAATCTATCGGAAACTCTCGCAAAACTTGAAGGAAGCAGGCGGTCAAAACTCCAGGCAAAGAAGTACTTACTCGAAATCCAAAAGTAAGTAAAAGCCGCGCAAAGCGAGCCGTAAAGATAAGCGAAAAACATAAAGTAAATAAGCGCGCGGTTCGGATATGCCGCAATCGCCAAAATAAGCGGCTGAGAAGGCGGTAGTGGAAGAGGATAGGCTTGTGTGCTAACACCGTAAACATCCCAAGCTCGCCCAACAGCGGTGATCCACTGCGCGCTGACCACGTTTAGGGTGAGCGTCGCGGTAACGCTCCAGTAGATGATGCCAAACACGAGAGAGAGAAACAAAGCGATAGGAATAGACTTTCTTATTCCTTTGATTTCGCCTGAAAATGCGTTGACGTAGTTTCCTCCTAATAGGAAAAGCGAAGCCAGAGGAAGCGCAGTGATTATCGCGCCAAAACCGCTCGCCATTCCAGGCCAGTTGTTCGATGTGGCGCTTGAATAAAGCGCTTGATACGTGCCATTTGAGTAGGCGCTACCAATCAACGCGTTCCACTTTGCCACAAAAGAGCTTTGGTTTGTGGAGCCAAGTATGAACCACATTAGCGCTATGCCCACACCAGCCATGATCCAAGACGAATAAAGCAAACCTTTTGTGAACCTTGAACCAAAAATTGAAAAAGCCCCGAAAAACAGCGTAAACGCGATTCCCAAAAGAAAAGTTCCACTTGCGCTCGAAAGAAAGTTACCAAGCGAAGTAAGAGAAGGTGAAGAGTTGATAAGCCCAAGCACGCTCAAAATCGTGGAAAAAGCGTACGAAAAGGATCCTATTTCGCCAACATACGCGGTGTAAAACACAGAAAACATGTAAACAAGAGACCAAGCAAATCCGACAACGGGGTGAAAGATACGGCTAGTCCACACATAATCCGAGCCTGAACGGGGCATCACGATGGTAATCGCCCAATACGTGAACATAAGAAACACAAACGGAATAGCGGCGACGAGTAAAGAGAGAGGAAGGTTCGCGCCAAGCGTGTTACCGTAAAACCAAGGAAACTGAACTGTTGTAAAAAGAAGAGCAAAAACTGCGGCTGAAGCGAACAGCAAAACGTCAATTGCGCCGTACTCTTTTATTAATCCCGTGGTCTCTCTGACAAAGTACCTAGCGCTTGCCATTTTTTTAATGAATTATATACTTCCTTATTAGTATATCGCAACAAATTGTTATTAAGGAGGAATGAAACCCTTACCCTCTTCTTCGTCTTTGTCAGGAAGCTTAATGCTAGAACGTGGCACCATGTGTTCCAAAAGGCTTCTATCGGCGTATATTTCCGAACCAGTTCTCAAAGCCAAAGCAATCGAATCCGAGGGTCTTGCGTCTATCCTTAACCTTCTTTCTCCTTCTCTTAAGTGTAAGGTGGCCGTAAACACGTCTTTGATCAAACCGTCAATCGTCACCTTTTCAAGTTCCACGTCCAACTCTGAAAGTATGTTGGTGAGCAAATCATGCGTAAGAGGACGCTCTGGCTTAATGCCTTCAAGCGCGGCTTGAATGGAGAAAGCTTCAGCTTCGCCTATAAAAATCGGTAGAACGAGTTCATTGAGCTCGTCCACGAGCAAAACCGCATCCATTTTGTTTGAACCATAACCCACTCTGTACACTCCAAGAACGCTCATTTTAAGCTCCTTGTTTTCCAAAACTGGTCATCACATTATCTTAGCTTAAAGAGAGATTTATCGGTTTTGTGTGCCTTGTTAAGTGTGAAGAAACGAATTGAAAGCAATCAATAGCGAAATATCCAGCCTTTTTCCTTATCTTCAAAAAGAGAGAGTTACCGCACTGGCACACCACGCGCTTTAGAAGTCGCGAATCAAACTCACACGGATAGTGAAAGACTTGGTCTAACTCGCTCTAATTCTTCCGAAGCTTGAAGATGTTGTGCACGCACACAAGCGCTTTGTAGAAGTGAAAATTTTGATGTGTACGTCTCGTATTTACAGATTCACACGCTCACAATTTTATCCCGCGGTATTTTAGAAATCTCACCATGCTGTCTGGGTAATCCACGTATAGGTTTTTCCGTTGTATGCCTAGTGCTCAGTGACACCTAGCATCTATACGACGCGCAAATGTTTTTTGCTATATCATGAGTAAACGCTGTTATTCTTTAAGAGTACAAGTTACAAGTTGATTAACAGCCTCTTTGAACGGCGTCCCAAACGGTGAACATCTATTTGAGGAATTCTTCAATGAAAGCATTGTCACAATCAGCCCCACCAGTAACCAAAGAGCTAAAAATGCCCATCAAGTTTGGCTAGTAATAATATGTGGCAATTGGGTTCAAAACTACACACATACTCACTTCAAACAGTGGAGAAAAGAGTGAGAACTGAGAACCATAAAAAACCCAACCCAGTCTAGTAGCACATATCCACTTTAATATAGACCACAAAACTCAATACCAAAAGCCCATCACAGGCTTCTTAGCCTATTATTCATGAAGTGTGGTTTGCGTCAACGCTACTATACCCATCATGTATTTAAGATAACGCAATTTCGTGCGTGACTCGGAAAAGGCGTAATCTTAGTGGTGGCTCTCAGCTTAAGTCAGCGGGGATGCTTAGGTTTTGAGAGCGAGAAAAGTGCTATACCGAGTAGGGACACAAAAGTCGCCAAGAACACTAGCTCGTAAAGCTCAAGCGTTTGAAGCTCGCTAAAAAGACGCTCAAAGCTTACAGAGAAGTTTGGTAACTGCAACCTCGGAGCGGAAACATTAGTAATCGTAGGACGAGTTCTAATTGGTTGACTAATTGGGTGTTGCGGAATCTGTTCACTCAGATTCTGAGTCATAGAAGCACTCG
The DNA here is from genome assembly GCA_003019595.1 of Candidatus Marsarchaeota G1 archaeon BE_D. Classification (GTDB taxonomy): domain Archaea; phylum Thermoproteota; class Thermoprotei_A; order Marsarchaeales; family Marsarchaeaceae; genus BE-D. Next base: position 1,679 of record NEXD01000051.1, on the reverse strand, counting down.
TGTCGATTACCGCTAATATGGTAGAGGCATCGTAAAAAAAGAGAAGCGTAATGATTAAAGTAAGGCACATCACGGCAATACTGAGTTTGAAACTCATCTACATCACCACGACCACCCAACATTAGGCTGCGAGTAGCTGATCGTCATGGTTATCGAACCAGAACCACATGAGAAAAAGCTTTCTGAGTACGAGCATCCAAATTGGCCACTCGAAGGAGATGAACCGAAACCGTCCTTTGAATAAAGCTCTATGCCTTGCGCGCTAATGGGTGAAGATGGAAGCATGCTCATGGATGTGAGTCCGTATCCTTCAAAAACCACGTAACCATAGTACATCTCACCCACTGTGCTCGCGGGGATTGAGATCACAAGGTCGCCGCCAGTGTTGTAATCGTACACCGTGGCAAACCAGTATGTGGTACCGTTCGGGTACTGCGTCCAGTAATCGTAGGGTATCACGGTGTCACCTGGATTAACGTATGCCAAAATGCCACAAAATTGCGTGTCACAGTTTAACCCGTCCCACGTAAAGTTTCCCACAAATTCATCGAACATTCTAGGTGTGGACGATGACACTCCAGCACGATATACGATACCAGACTGAACAAGGCTTTCTTGGTTTATTGGCTCAACACCGACCCAAAAAGACGCGAACGGGTTGGTGTACTGTGTAGTGGACAAGGAGGTGGGTGAGAGATCGTTCGCGGATATGCCATACACACCCGCGCTACCTTGGTTAGCCACAAAATATAGGAAGCAGTGGCCAAGATCACCGCTACAGTCCATGGTTTGCGTTAAGGAGGTAAGAGGTGAGGTGATGGCCAAAGAATAGGCGGTTCAGTTTAGAGGAGTCCATGTGTTTTGTGTGACGTTGTAAAGCCAACAACCTTCTGGGTCTGGTGGAAACACCTTAAGCGGCTTTGGTCGACCGCCCGCTTGAACGGTTTGCAAGAGGTAGCGTGACTGCAAACACCCCATAAGAAATAGCACAAGGCTATTTTCTTAAAACTCACATATTCATACTAATGGGAGCTATTATTATACCTTTTTTAACCCAGGTGAGCTACCTCCGCTTGGTGGAGCTTCCTGAATCACCGCCCCGCCCCCTCAACCCAAGAGAGGTAGTGGGCGAAGCTTTCCAGGCTACCACGGGTGGCTCCCACCTCTTTTTAAAACAAGCGTTGAGGTCGCGGTCCAAAGTGAAACCACAGTGGGGGAGTTAAAGATTCTTTCAAAGTTAAATTCTGGTTGATTCTACCGCACAAGAAACACTTGCGTGAAGAGTTGTAAGAGGGAACAGGAAAAACAAGTTTTCCTGTTTTTACAAACTGCCACTCAAGCACAGCTCTGAAAAAGAGGAGTCGTAGAGTCGAAGCCTCCTCTTCCTGGTTTCGCCTTTCTGGATTAAGCCTTGGACATCCAAATCCTCTAGCACTAAGAGGTCGTACTCCTGTGCAAGTAGCGCCCCAAGTTTAAAGAGTCACGTCTAAAATCCTTTAAGTGTTCGTGTTCTTTCGCAAGTCTTCGTTTTAAGCCAGTTTTTGAAAAGAAACTTTTTTCTTGACGCTCTGAAGCACCCTGACTCTATCAAGAGAGCGCTCAAGCGGTTTTGGGTTCTCAAGGAAGCGACCGTCCGACAAAGTGGCAAGTCTTGCTATCCCCAAGTCGACGCCTACCGC
>NEXD01000050.1 GCA_003019595.1 Candidatus Marsarchaeota G1 archaeon BE_D | reverse complement strand
GACCGCTCACTGAGAAGAGCATCAATTCACATCGCTAAAAAACAGGAGTCAAACTCTAACACAATCTAACAACAAAGTTACATTTGCACTGTGTTTACACGAAAAGAGGTCTTTAGTGGAAATACAAGAAATAGAAGAAGTGAGGCACCCCCTCTTAAAAGAAGGAGCTTCCTGCTTCTTCCACAGGCTCGATCCCCGCTACAGGGTTCCGGTGTCCACACGCGTGCCCGCGCTACGCGGGTGCGAGCGTTTTTTGTGGCTTAAAGCTTTCGCAATCCCCGAGATCCTGTCCGGATAAGGCTTAAACATAATGGGCACCACGGTTCGGAATTGGTGAGCGACCGTGGCGTCCACCACGAATTCTTCAGGGATTGTTTTTAAGAGGAACAAGAAGAGGTTAGAACTCAAGGTGATCGCCGTGCTACTCTACGCCTTCGGGTACTCAGAAAAACCTCTCGCCTCTTCTGGCTTCTTTCTGAGTGCATCTCGAAGTCGAGTGTTCAGGAGTGGGCAAAAAAAGTTGAAGCTTCGATGTGTAGCCGAGTGAGCACCGAGCGATCGCGGTTGATGAGTGGTGAAGCGTGGTGGCAGAGCAATCTGTGTGTAGCAGTGGACGCGTACACCAGCGCGTTTGGTTCGGCGTCTCATTAACCCGGACTATGGAGAACGCGCTCAGATTCCTGCGCAGACTAAGAACAAGGTGTCTCGGAGGCCCTGTTCACGGATAGAGGCGCGTGCTACCGTGAAGCCGTGATTCGACCGGGTTCAAAACCACGTGCACCAAACCTTTGGGAGCTCCGTGGAGTCTTCAGATACCTCAAGCACACAACACGGGTTTTCTACAACAACGTCAATCCGAAGAAAACACTCTTTGGGCCAATCGTAGACTTCCTCGAACACGCACTGGTACATTGAGTGGAGGTGCCAAGAATGAATCCTTATCCAGACACCATCTGAAAAACAGCGTAAAATTCTAAGCACTCCTAAGTCGGAGTTTACCAAGCATTTCTTTGAAGGACTTTCGAACAAAGAAGCTCACAAGCTTCCTTAGTGTACTCACAATCTGGTTGGAAGCTTTCGTATATAAGGTAGGTTGGACGAAAAACACGAAGCTTAGCTATAGCTGAGTAAAATTGGTTTTTTACCAAAGTTTCCAGAAAACCGAGTACAAGTCTGTGTTAAGCCTACCTTTTAGGTCGAATCTAATAACGCTTGTCTCTCTCCGACAGTCGCCACATAGAAAACCCAAAAACTCTTGAGCGCGCTTTAGAAGAATTAGAACGCTACAAAGAACACTATCAATTTCTAAAGGTTTAAAAAGACTAGCGAGAAAGCACAAACAAATAAGTGTGTTTTTCAAACTTGATGTTCTTCTTCCACGGGTGTGTGATCTTTCGGTTTTAGAAGAAATTTGTAGCGCTTGATCTAAAAAGACGAAAACAAGACTCAGGCTTTACGACTCCTCACTCTCAAAACCAAGAAAAAATCCTAGAATGTTTGTGAAACTTGGTAAAGCTGTTCTCGCACTCTAGCTCTCGCAAGTGTGCGGAAAAAATCAACCAAACACCGAATCTTTCGCTATCCTTACTGCGGGTTTATTCTTGACAGGGTCTGAACGCGTTTTTCTTTTAAAAGGCTGGGTGTCACCGCGGTAGCCTGTCGAACTTCGCTAGGCGAAGTAGCTCACTTTGTGATTAGTGTGCTACTTGTTCAAGTTTTTCGTGTGAAATTACCAGCGCTCTTTTTACGACGCTTGTGATAGAAGTTTCGTCATTTTCACGCTCGATTTCGTCCTTTTCTTACAACCTTTGGTGTGGCAGTTACGCCAGTTTCATGCTTATTCGGTAAAATTTACGGAAGAACGCTACTCTTTCTCGTTGTAGCGTTCGTTTTTTGTGTTACTACTTTCCTTGAATTCAAGAACGCTTTTACAAGTCAAAAAGCGCAAGACGTCAAAAGCGTTTAGCTCGACAAGTTTATCTTTTTGAAACAGCTGTTTTACGCATGAGCGAACTTTCGCCTTCTTCCCTAGATTACACGATACACGTAAAGGAAGAACACGAGGAATACAGAAAGGTCATCAGGGATTTCTCGCAAAAGCTTGTTTTGCCAAAAGTGCAGAAAATAGAAAGTGAAAACGCTCTTGAAGACGAGCTGGTCACAAGGCTTTGTGAAACAGGAATTATGGGGATCACCTTTCCCGAAGAATACGGCGGTGCTGGGGCTGACAACTTAACGCTTGCGATTGCGGTTGAAGAGCTATCGCGTGTTTGCACCGCGCTTGCAACGCTTGTTGTCGCGAACTACTTGGTTTCTACACCGATTTACCTGTTTGGTAACGAAGAGCAAAAAAGAAAGTACTTGGCCCCTCTTGCAAAGGGTCAAAAGATCGGAGCGCACGCAATGACAGAAGCGGGCGCTGGTTCCGATGTTTCCGCGATAACCACGCAAGCGCAAAAGGTGGACGGAGGATATAGGATCACTGGAAGAAAGCTTTTTATCACAAACGGCGATCGCGCTCACATCTACTTGGTTTTTGCGAGAACTAGCCCTCCAGACCCAAGAAAGCGCCACTTGGGTGTGACCGCTTTTATCGTGGAAAGGGGCGCTCAGGGTTTGAAAATTGGACAGCGCTTGAACGTGATAGGACTGCGTGGTGACCAACCAGTCGAGCTGATTTTTGAGGACGTGTTCGTGCCTGAGGAAAACGTGCTCGGAGAAATCGGAAGAGGCGTGAGAATAGCGCTTTCTACGTACGACCGAGGAAGGATTGGTGTTGCGGCGCAAGGTGTTGGAATCGCTCAGGCTGCGCTAGAAGCCGCGCTAAAGTACTCAACGCAAAGAGAAACCTTCGGAAACAAGCTTTTGAGCTATCAACAGGTTCAGTTCAAAATAGCCGAAATGGTTTCTTCGGTTCACGCAGCAAGGATTCTCACGTACTGGGCGGCTTCTCTTGCGGACCAAGCAAAGCCGTTTGTCAAAGCGGCGTCGATCGCAAAAATCGTGGCAACCGAAGCCGCTGAAAGAAACGCACACGCGGCGATGCTCATCATGGGCGCTTATGGTGTTTCTCAAGAAACAGGTGTTGAGAGATTGCTACGCGACTCTCAGGTGATCAAAACTTACGAAGGAACGAACGACATACAAAGGCTTATAGTCGCGCGCGAAGTGGCAAAAGAGGTCGGTTTTGCGCTTTGAGGGTTGGTAAAGTTGTTGAAGCAAATCTTTGAAGGCGTTTACTTGGTGGAACTAGAAGGGATGGGAGAGCAACTAGCCACAAAGAATCTTGTGCCAGGTCACAGAGTTTACGGCGAAAGGATTGTCAAAGCGGACGGCTTTGAGCTTAGAATTTGGGACCCTTACAGAAGCAAGCTTGCCGCGGCGATAAAGAAGGGACTGGACGAACTTCCGATTAAGCGCGCAAAAAAAGTTCTTTATCTTGGAGCAGCGGCTGGTACCACCGTGAGCCACGTTTCAGACATCGTGGAAAAAGAAGGGGTGGTTTACGCCGTTGAGTTTTCCGCTCGCGCTTTAAGAGAGCTGATTGCGTCCTGCGAAAACAGGAGTAACGTGATTCCGATACTCGCGGATGCGCGTTTCCCTTCTTCTTACAGGCGTTATGTGGACGCGGTGGACGTGGTTTACGTGGACGTGGCTCAACCCGATCAAGCGAAAATCACTGTGGACAACGCAAGGTTTTATCTCAAAAAAGACGGCTGGGTTTTGCTTGCGATAAAAGCAAGAAGCGTTGACGTCGCCGCAGACCCGCAAAAGGTTTACGCGCAGCAAAGAGCAATTCTTGAAAAAGAAGGCCTAAAAGTTGTGAAAGAAATAGAGCTTTCTCCGTTTGAGAAAGACCATGAGCTAATCGTTGCGAAATACTAGCGCACTTTCAAAAGCGTCTTCCAGCTTTTTCTCACAAACTCGGGTAGTGTGCCGTGTTCGACAAAATACTGCGTCACAAACTTTAGCGTTCTTTGGTCGCTCGGATACCCGCTTCCCACATCACCGTATTTGCTCTTTATTTCTTCGATTCTTTCGTCTCTCACAACTTTTGCCACAATCGACGCGGCGCTTGTCACCACATACTTTGAATCCGCTTTGTGCTCTGAAACGAAATTCACGCCGGGCACTCTTTTTGAAAGCTCAACGCCAAATCTCACTTCATCTGTGTCCACGGCGTCAACGTAGATCGTGCTACAACCAAGCGCTTTGGAAATCTGCGCCATTTTTGCGAGCTCTAGCTCGTTCAGATTCAACCCTCTTTTTTCGCGTAAATCGATTTCCTGCGGCGAAACCTCTATCACTTCTAGCTTTTTTGAAATTCTAACAATTTGCTCAAACAGCCTTTTTCTTGCGCTTGGTGTGAGCTTCTTTGAGTCTTTTACGCCCAGCTTTTTTAGCGTGTCAAGCTCGCTTCTCAGAACGGCAACGCCCGCTATCACAAGAGGCCCGATAAGCGAGCCTCTTCCAGCCTCGTCGATTCCGCCGACAAGCTCGTCCAGCGACCGCTCACCCAAAGACTTATCACGCAAACAAGATTTAATCTTTACCTATTCGGAGGGGCGTGAATGTCGCTCAAAAAGTGGAAGGAAGGAAAAGCGCAGATTTTCGTTCCCGAGCGCTCTCTTTTGCGTAAGCTTGAGCGCTATCCCGCGTTTTACAACCCTAGAGGAGCTCTCACAAGAGATGTGAGCGTGGGAATTGCGCGCACGCTCGGTAAAAACGTGAACTTTCTTGATGCGATGTGTGGTGTGGGTGTAAGAGGAATAAGAGCGTGTGTCGAAGCCGACGTAAAAAGAGTGGTTCTAAACGACGTCAATCCAGAAGCGATCGCGCTCGCTTACCTAAACGCAAAGGAGAACGGAATTCTAGATAAAGTCGAGCTACAGTCACAAGGGTGTAACGCGCTTTGCGCGCTTGAAGATTTTAAAAAAGGGTACGAATTCGTGGACGTTGACCCCTTTGGCTCGGTTGCTCCTTTTACACACAACGCGCTACTCGCAACGCGCGATTGTGGGATTCTTGGTGTGTGTTCAACCGATGGCGCAAATTTGTGCGGAAACAGGCCTCACGCGCTCCACAGGCTGTATTTCGCGTTCAACAAAAACAAACTGGGCAAAAAGGAAAGCGCGCTACGAATACTCATGGGTTTTGTGATAAGAAGCGCGGCGGTGTTGGGCTTTGCCGCAAAACCGGTTTTGTGCTACGTGTTTGCGGACTACTTTCGCTGCCACTTTCTCGTAAAAAGGTCGCAAAAGGAAGCAGAAGCGCTCACACGAAAAATAGGTTATACGCTTTCCTGTGAACACGCTCACTACTCTAGCGAGCCAGTGTGCGAAGTGTGCGGGGCGCGCGCGGTTTCAGGACCGTTGTGGACTGGTGAGCTTTGTGACAAAGAGTTTGTCACGCAAGTTTTGTCTGAAATCACGAAACTCGATTTCGTTCAAAAGCAAACCAAAAAGCTACTACTCCTACTTAGCGAAGAGTGCTCGATCACCCAAAGCTTTGTGGATTTGCACGCTCTTGTGAAAGGCTTGGGTTTGGGCACTCCAAAAATCGAAAAAGTGCTTGAACAGCTGAAATCAAACGGTTTTAAGGCGACGAGGACGCACTTTTCGCCAACTGGTGTTAGAACCGACGCGCCTTTAAAACATGTGCTACAAGCGTGCAAATCTTAATAAGAGATAAAACTTTTTGTAACAAAATGGTTGACTTAGAGTTTATCGCAAGGTCTGCCAAAAAGGAAGAAGCGTTAAAAAGGATAATCGATGAGTATGTTTTCACAAAGCGTTTTAGTGTAGATAGAGCAAGGCAATACGCTCAAGCGGTGCTCGAAGAAGTTGAGCTTTCTCAAAAAGCTCCTAGTGACGAGTTTTTGCGCTATGTTCTAAGCACGCTTGAAAGCGGCGTCAAGGCTGGAGAGTTTGGTGTGGGCTCTCGCGGAAAAGGGGATTACATAGTTCACACTCTTATCGCAAAAATAGCAAGAAGCGCGAACGAAAAAAGCGCACAAAGAGTGATTCTTGAGCCGATAAATCGCGACGATGTGGGAGCGGTTGATGTGGGAGAGTTTAAAGTTGTAGTGGGCGCGGTTGACGGGGCGCACTCAAGGCTTAGCGCCTTTCCGTTTTTGATGGGCTTTCACGATGCGCGAGCGGCTTTGCGCGACGTTTGCGTAAAAGGCGCCATTCCTGTGGCGCTCATGGACGATGTTCACTTAGCGGACGATGGTGACGTTTCAAAGATTTTTGAGTTCGTCGCAGGAGTGTGCGCTGTGTGCGAGCTAGCGCGCGTTCCACTGATTAGCGGTAGCACTTTACGAGTGGGCGGAGACATGGTGTTGGGTGATAGGCTTGTCGGTTGCGTTTGCGCAATCGGTGTGCTCGACGATCCTTCCCATTTAAAAAGCGAAATACAAGCTGGAAGTAAGATCATCATGACGGAAGGTAGTGGCGGTGGAACGATCACCACCACCGCGCTTTACTCTGGTCATCAAGACGTGGTAAGCGAAACGCTCAACTTGGATTTTTTCTTTGCGATTGAATCGCTAAGAAACTCTGGTGCGCTTAAAAAGATAAGCCATATCACCGATGTCACAAACGGAGGTGTAAGAGGCGATTTGGAAATTTTGGCAAAAGAGAACGGTGTCAAGATGCTTATCGATGAAGAAGAGGTGTTTTCAGTGATAAACCCAAGAGTAAGGCGAATGCTCGATGAACTAGGTATCGATCCTCTTGGGGTGTCGCTTGATTCTTTGCTCATGTTTGTACCAGAAAAATATGTGGAAGAAGTTTTGAACGCGCTACCCGTTCGCGCAAAAGTTGTTGGAGAAGTTCAACAAGGCTCTGGTTGCTTTGTAAAAAGGAAGGGTGCACTCGAAACGCTCACACCGAAATTCCGCGAGTCTGCTTACACAAAGCTCAAGAAGCTTGTGGGCGAAGATGCGCCAAACAACTTTGAAGAGCTCAACAAAAAAGTGGAAGAGGCTTTTGAAAAAATTCTACAAAAAAAGAACGCGCTTGTTTCAGAGATCAGAAAGAAATACGAAGTGTCGCGTGTTGATTAGTGCTAAGCTTTTGTTATAGCGTTTTAAGCGCTAATTGTCAAACGTTTATACAGTTTCCAAAACCTCGCCTTTTAAGACGGGGATTCTAAAAGTATAAATACGAGTCTGGAAAACACCTGGTAATGCGTGTAAGAGCCTACCGATTCAGAGCGTACTCATCAAAAACAACCGCGAGTTGAAAACCCAGCTCGAAATAGCATGTAAACTCTATAACACTTACACGCCGAACAAGAAGAGTATGAAAGAAACAAGCGCAGTATGAATAAAAACGAGCTTCGAAAGCTCACCTTAGACCTGAGGAAGAAGAACCCCTCAGTTTCAAGCTCTACATTCGCAGGTTACCCAACAAGTAGCTGAGAGGTTTTACCAAGCGCGAAAAAGGTTCTTTGAAGGACTTGCGAACAAACCCAAGAAAAAGAAACAACACAAATACCTTTCCTTTGCTGTGATTTAACAACTTGTTGTACACTACAACTATTCTTTCAGAGACTCGATCGCTTTACGCTAACCAAGCTTTACACCTGCTCTTTTTGTGACACCTTAGTGTTTCAAAATCCTTGCGCGTTTTGGCATCTTTAATTAATTGTTTGGAAATTTTGAGTAGAGCTTTATTAATTTCTTGTCGTTACAATTTCATGGCCAGCGTGTGCCTTTCTGGCTTAAGAGTCGTGGTAACCGCGGCTAGCAGAGGTATCGGCTTTGGCGCAGCGAAAGCGTTTCTTGAAGAAGGTGCGAGAGTTTTGATCAACTCTTCTAATAGCAAAAATCTAGAGCGCGCGCTCAATGAGCTAAGCGCGCTCGGCGAAGTGTACGGCGTGGTCGGAGACCTTAGAGTGAAAGAACACCTCGACAAAATCGTGGACGAAGCGGTGAACAAGCTCGGCGGTATCGACACACTGGTTTACGTCGCAGGCTCGCCAAGCCCAGGAACCTTTTTGGAAAAGTCCTACGAAGATTGGGAGGACGCCACAAGACTACTTACGATTAGCCCTGCGTATTTGGCAAGAAGGGTCGCTGAAGTGATGATAAAACAGGGAAAGGGTGGTAGAATGGTTTTTCTTGCTTCGGTGTCGATTAAAGAACCAATACCAACGATTGCTCTTTCAAACGTTTGCAGAATTGCGATAGCGGGTTTGGTAAGGACGCTTGCGCGCGAGCTAGCACCAAAGGGTATAAGAGTGAACGGAGTTTTACCAGGTTACATAAAAACGCAAAGGGTGGAGCATCTTGCGAAAGACTTGGCAAGGAGAAAGGGGATTAGCTACGAAGAAGCTTACAAAGAGCTTGAAAGAGAAGTCCCACTCGGGTACATCGCAACACCCGACGAGCTTGCGAAAACCATCGTGTTTTTGGGTAGCGACATGTCGCCTTACGTCACGGGCGCGATGATTCCTGTGGACGGAGGTTTGCTTAGGTCTGTTTTTTGATCTGCGCACCCTTTTCCCAAGGTTTTGCCACAAAAACGCTTTGCGTGTAAGCGAGCAAATCCTCTTTAAACCTTGTAGCTTTCTTTTCACTAGAAAGCACAAAGTAAACTGAGGGGCCAAAAGAGCTCATTCCCGCACCGCTTGCGCCAAGCTTTAAGCCAAGCTGCATCAAACTCTTTACGGCTTCTCCCTGCGACTCAATTTCGCGCTTTTTGAACGCTATATCCTGCACCATGTTCACCGCTTCTCCAAAGCCTTCGATATCCCCTTCTATCACGCTTGGTATCATCTTTACAAGAACAATTCTACAAAGCTTTTCCACTTCCCACTCTGGTATTGGGCAAAACCTTTGGAAAAGCTCAAGCTCAAGCTCAGAGTGTATCTTTTTTGCGTGTAAAGGTTTTGCGACGACAAACCTCAAGTCAGGTGGAAAACTCGCCTTTAAGATTGCCCGCGCCGGTTCAACCTGCGAGTAGTCGGATGAAGAAAAAGTGGTTTTTCCGTCTTTCCCAAACTTGTGTCCTCCGTCAACAATGAACGAACCACCACCTTCAAATCCGGCAACGCCGATGCCAGACGTACCACCTCTTTTCATGATGCGCGCAAGCTCGTGCACGCTCACTTTTAGTGAGTACAATTCGCTAAGAGCCTTTGCAACGGAAAGCGCAAGCTGTGTAGTAGAGCCAAGTCCTACGTGTGGCTCGTAGCGCTCAACAACCTCGATCTTCACTTTTGTTCTTCCGAAAACCGAAAAAAAGCGCTCGGCAAAAACCCGCGCTTCTTCGTCGATTTTTTCCGTGTCGCTTTGTTCCGCACTCACTCTTACCACAGGATTAGAGATTATCGCACCAACTCCTCCGTCGACACGCCCCAAAGAGCCGTTCATGTCTAGTAGTGTTATGTGTAGTCTTGCGTGCGCTTCAACGGTCACCTTTTTTGGCACTTTTAGTTCACGCCAAACCTTTGTTGCTGTCCCTGTGTGGTTGCGCGAATCATGTCGACTTGTTTTCCTTGTGTTGGTCTCACGTACCTTAACGCTTCGATTAAGTGTTCCCACCTGAGTTTGGCTTCGGCGCCGTTCATTCCCGCTTTTTCCAAGTATTCTCGGATTGCGATTTGAACCGCTTTGTCCACAACCCCTTTTATGTCAGCGCCGCTATAGCCTTCAGTCATACCAGCAAGCTTTTCAAAGTCGATTGCTGGCTCAATCGGGTGCTTTGACGCGTAAAGCCTGAACATTTGAGCGCGCGCTTTAAAGTCTGGAAGCGGAACGTAGAGTATCTTGTCGAATCTGCCAGGCCTTAGCAAAGCCGGGTCTATCAAGTCTGGCCTGTTGGTTGCGGCCATCACCATCACTCCCTTAAGCCTTACAAGACCGTCTAGCTCGGTGAGTAGCTGGCTCACAAGCCTTTCTGTGACGTGCGTGTCGTCGCTTATCCTTGCTGGCGCAAGCGCTTCGATTTCGTCAAAGAAGATGATGCAGGGTGCGGCTTGCTTTGCCCTTCTAAAAACTTCTCGCAAAGCCTTTTCGCTTTCGCCAACCCATTTTGAAAGCAGGTCTGAGCTCACAACCGTGATGAAGTTCACCCTGCTTTCTGAGGCAACGGCGCGCGCAAGCATGGTCTTTCCCGTGCCAGGTGGGCCGTAAAGCAAAACACCCTTTGGCAAATCCGCGTTGAACTTTGAGTAAACTTCGGGATAGCGTAGAGGCCACTCGATAGACTCCATGAGCTCTCTTTTCACTTCGTCTAAACCGACAATGTCCTCCCATTTTGTGAGTGGAACCTCTATCCTAAACTCTCTGAGAGCAGAGGGCTCAATTTCTCCCATTGCGGAAAGAAAGTCGTTCTTTGTGACCACAATTCCCAAATCCGAAAGGTCAACACCTTGTAGCAAGTCAGAAGTCTTTCTTCTTAGTGCGTTCATCATCGCTTCTCGCACAAGCGCCGCAAGGTCGGCGCCAACGTAACCGCTTGTGAGCTCAGCTATTTCCTTTAAGTCTACGTCTTGAGCAAGAGGAACCCTACGCGTGTGAACTTTTAGTATTTCAAGCCGAGCCGCGGCGTCTGGCGCGGGAATCTCGATTTCTCGGTCGAACCTACCAGGTCTACGAAGAGCGGGGTCGACCGCGTTTGGTCTGTTTGTTGCGGCGAGCACCACCACTTTGTCGCTTGGCGACAGTCCGTCCATGAGTGTGAGAAGTTGCGACACAATCCTTCTTTCAACTTCGGTTGATGTGTTGTCGCGGCTTGGTGCAAGGCTATCGATTTCGTCGATAAAAATTATAGAAGGAGCGGTCTTCTCCGCTTCTTTGAAGATGTCTCTTAGTTTCTTTTCGCTTTCACCGTAGTACTTGCTACCGATTTCTGGACCGCTAATCAAGTAAAAGTTTGCGCGTGCGGTGTTTGCAACAGCGCGTGCGATGAGAGTCTTTCCCGTGCCAGGTGGGCCGTAAAGCAGGATGCCTTTCGGAGGTCTAATCGAAAAAGCGCGAAAGATTTCTGGCCTTAACAAAGGAAGCTCTATCAGCTCTCTAAGCTTTTGGATCTGCTTTGACAAGCCACCGATGTCTTCAAAGGTGACCAAAGGAACGCCTTTCGGCTGTATCTTTGTGGGTTCCCTGATAAGTTCAAGCTTTGTGTTCGCTGAAACGAGCACAACTTCTTCAGCTGGTAGATAAGCGTTTATCACGACGTTGAGCGAGCGACCCCAGCTTTTGAGTAGTATGGTGTTTCCCCTGCAAACCGCTCTACCTCGTAGCGCAAGAAGAATTTCTCGCGGGTCGGGCTCCCCCTTTGATTCATCGGAATAAAGCAAAACGATTTTTTCTGCCGGTTTTGGCTCCGCCTTTCTTACGACAACTTTGTCGCCGTAAGAAACGCCAAGGTTTCCCAACCCTTCTTCGTCTACGCGCATCACACGACGTCCAGCGTCCCTTCTATCAGAGGGTTGAACGATGAACGCCGCCCTTCTGTAACCCACAGAGACCACGATGTTACCCGCCGATAGACCCATCTCTTGTAAAAGCTCTGAATCGAGCTGCGCGATGCCCTTACCCCAGAGCTTTTTGTCTAGTTGTTCCAGCTTGACCAGTGCTTGGGAGCTCACAACCGGCTCACACGTCCTAATATTTATTTTGCGGAGCTATGATAAATTGTTTTTGAATAGCTCAAACGATTTTGAAGGAGATGTATTCTGGGTAAGCGATCGTTGGGTGTGAAAATTGCACACACTCCGCGCAATTTATTTTTGGGTTCTTTCAAAGAAGAAGAGAGCGAATTTGCGTTCTCACGAAATAAGGGTTGCGGTTGCGGGCGCGGGTTCTGCGTTAAGCGGAATGGTTCAAGCGATTTCGCTTTACAAGAAGGGTGACGGAAGAGGACTGCTACACCCTGTTTTGGGCGAGTATTCACCTAGCGACGTGGAAATCGTTGCGGTTTTTGACGTAGACAAAAGAAAAGTGGGAAAAACTCTCAAGCAAGCGCTTTTTGTAGAGCAGTCGGCGCTTCCGAAATACACAGAAGTTGAGTTTGACACAAAGGTTCTTCCTGGGGTGTTAAAAGACGAAAGACTACAAGGAAGGCTTGAAGTGGAAACTAGTGACGAGCAAACTGTGACACAGGAGATTGAAAGAAGTGGCGCGCAAATTCTTTTAAACGTGATAAACGGAGGAATGTACGCGTCTTCAGAGGCTTACGCAAGATGCGCGCTCAAAGCGGGGGTTGCGTTTGTCAACGCCACACCAACGCCCATTGCGACATCACTAGAGCTTGAAGCGCTTTTTTCAAGAAACAAGCTACCGCTTTTAGGAGACGACCTTTTAAGCCAAATAGGCGGCACAATTCTTCACACGTTTCTTTTGTGGTTTTTGAATAGCAGAGGCGTGTGGGTCAAGCAAACCTATCAGCTTGACGTGGGCGGAGGGCTTGAAAACCTGCTTACAGTTGAAGATGACGAGCTAAAACTCACAAAACGAACGATCAAAAGCTCGACGGTTTCTAGCGTTTTGCCTTACCAAGCTAACATCGCAACTGGAACGACCGAATACGTGGACTTTATGGGAAACTCAAGAGAAAGCCACTTTGAAATCGTGGGAAGCTACACACTTGGTGCACCTCTAGAAATAGAGCTCACACTGAGGACTCAAGACGGCGCAAACGCCGCAGGACCTCTACTAGACGCGATAAGAGCCGCAAAGGTTGCGCTAGACCGTGGAATTGGAGGCGCGCTCGAAGAAGTGAACCCTTACCTCTTTAAACTTGTAAGGTCAAAGGTGGACCCAATAAGCGCCGAAAAGAACTTCATAAAATTCTTTGAAAGGCGTAAAGAGATTGGACTAGAATAAAACAAGTGAACACTTTCCAGAAGACATTTTAAAACTATTGTTGGTAAATTGATGGTGTACGGATAAGGCTTAAACGTGGTGGGCACCACGGTTCGGAATCGGTGAGCCACCGTGGAGTCCACCACGGACATATTCGAATTCTTCAGGAATTTAAACGTTTTTAAG
>NEXD01000049.1 GCA_003019595.1 Candidatus Marsarchaeota G1 archaeon BE_D | reverse complement strand
CAGTTCTGTATCCCTAGTCTGAGGCTTCAACTTGATGGCTTCTGCAACGATCTTCTCTATGTCCTGCTTCGTTGCATCCCTTAACGGCTTACCTATTATTTTTGAACTTTCTAAGCGCATAGGTGTACTTTAGCATCCTCAAGGTTGAGTAATTGCTTAATTTCAAGGTATCAATGAACTTCTTTATGTCTGGATCATCTATCCTCTCATAGATGGATTGAAATTTGTTTTCATAGTTATAAATGTCCATATTTATTATAGTTAAAAAGGCTCGGGCTTTTAACCTTTAATTAATTAGCCGGGGGTGGGATTCGAACCCACGGTATTAGCGGCTCACCACTTGACCACTGCAGGCCGCCGCCTTCGACCACTCGGCCACCCCGGCCTAAATCGTGATTCACAAGGTGAGCTTTAACCGTTTCGTTTTTTTATCACACCCCTTTTTTCAAGCGCTTTTGTCGCGATGTAAGCCAACGCCGCATTAACCGATGACGCCACCGCAAGGTAAGGGATAAGAGTAAGAGAGCCTCCCCAGCCAAGCACTGGAAGCGCGACAAAAACGAGTAATGTGTTTATCAAAACACCGACGATCGTTGCTCCTAACTTTGTGAACTTCGCAACAACACTCATCACATAACCGTCAAGCGCAAGTCCTGCTGCAATGGGCAAGTGCAAGACTCCTAGTGGAAAGCCGTGCACAGTGGCTGTAGATAAGTGACCCAAGAAAAACACAAGCGCTCCTTCGTATCCTCCGTAGTTCATAGAGCAAAAATAGCCCGCTGCCGAATCCAGCGCAACGCTTGAAACAGGACTAGGTAAGCTCACAAACGAGCCAGCGACCGCAAGCGCTGTGAAAAGCGAAATTCTTGCTACCCTTATACTTACAGGCACTCTTTTTGTGGACTCCATGGATGGACAATCCAACCAAAGGTCTTATATTAATCTTTCATCGCTTTTATGCGTGATAGAAAGGGAAAAAAGGGGTTGGGTGATCGTTTACACTGGCGATGGCAAGGGTAAGAGCACCGCCGCTTTTGGAATGGCCATCCGTGCGGTGGGACATGGCTGGAAAGTCGCGATTTTGCAGTTTGTAAAAGGAAGCTGGCCTACGGGAGAAGAAAAAGCTTTTGCGCATCTTTCTGAGCGAGTTTTGTTCAAAAAGCTGGGTATAGGTTTTGTCACTTGGAATCCGAAAAGACCGTACGAAGAACACTTGGAAGCCGCAAAGCGCGCTTGGGAAGAAGCGAAAAATGTGGTTTCATCAAACGTGTATCGGCTCGTGATCCTCGACGAAATAAACAACGCCACGCGCTTTGGGTTGATACCCGTGGAAGAAGTTTTGAGTCTTATAGACACAAAACCCAAAGAGGTGAACCTTGTGCTAACTGGTAGAGGCGCGGATGAACGTATAATACAAAAGGCTGACCTTGTCACCGAAATGAAAAACGTAAAACACCCGTTTGACAAAGGTGAGTGGGCGAGAGTTGGGATTGATTATTAAAAGGCTTGAGCGGCTCGAAGCTGCAGTTCACGGCGGTGGCTACTCAAAACACGTTGTCGATTTCAGCGTGAACACAAATCCTCTCGCTCCTCCCCTCTCTCTTGTCCAATTACTGAAACACGCGGTTTGTAATCTTACGCGTTATCCAAGCTACAAGGAGCTTGGCGAGCTTTTGGCAGAGCTACACGATTTACGACCGAGCTGTTTTTTGGTGGGCTCTGGCGCAACGCAGCTCATCTACGATGTAGCGCTCGCTTTTTACAAACCGGGTTGCGCGTTTTATGTCGCATCCCCAACGTTTTGCGAATACGAGAGAGCGGCGCTGAGACTTGGTGCGCGCACTTTTGCGGTTCTTCCGCAAGAAGGAATCGACCCGCTTTTTGACGGCGTTACTGAGCATCTCAAAGAAGGCGATACGCTGTTTTTGTGTAATCCAAACAACCCAACTGGAAGCGCTTTTTATGCTAAACAAATTGTTGAGCTTTCGCAAGAGCTTGAAAGAAAGCGATGTAACCTTGTAGTCGACGAAAGCTACGTGTGGTTTAGCGATCGAAAGTTTGAGTCGATCAAAAACGTCGACTCGCAAAGTCGCTTGGTGGTGATTCGCTCGCTCACAAAGCTACTAGGTTTACCTGGCCTTCGTGCGGGTTACGTTGTTTCGAATCCAAAAATTATGTCAAAACTAGAACTTGCGCAGTCTCCTTGGCCTGTGAATTCACTTGTCAAACCCTCTCTTGAATTCCTGATCAAAAATCCAAAGTTTGTCGAGCGTAGCAGAATTTACGTTCAAAAAGAAAGAGAAAGGGTTGTAAGCGAGCTTAAAAAGATCGGAATTAGCGCGCACAAAAGCGAAACCAATTTTTATCTTTTGAACACACACGTGTTTGGTTTGAATTCGAAAGATTTGTGTAAAAAGCTACTACAAAAAAGGCTTGCGATAAGGGACTGCTCAAGCTTTAGGGGATTGGACGCTTCTTGGGTTAGGGTTTGCGTCAAAAAAAGAAGAGAAAACGATTTTTTGGTTCGCACTCTCGGAGGGTTTTTAAAATGAACACGCAAGCGATAATCGTTTTGAGCCTCTCTTTTCCTTTTGAATTAGTGGGCGAACCACCAGAACGCGTTCACCCTACAGCGCTAATTGGAAGGCTTGAGCTTAAACTCGAAGCGCTACTCAGGCGAAAAAAGCTTGTTTCGAAATTCTGGGGTTTTACTCTCTGGCTTTTTGTTATAGGAGTTGTTGCGCTTACAAGTTACGCACTCCTACACTTTTTGAAGGCCCTTCCCACGCTTTTGTACTTTGTGATTCTTGCTTTTTTGCTCAAAACGAGCTACGCGCTTTTGACAATGGAAAGGTTTGTCGCCCCAATTTTTCACGCGCTAAAATCTGGTGATCTTGTGCGCGCGCGCACTTTGACTCAGCGAATCGTAAGAAGAGAAACCGCAAACCTCGGAGAGGGTCATGTTTGCTCCGCGGTGATAGAAAGCATATCGGAATCGCTCGTTGATGGCTTTTGCTCTCCTCTCTTTTTTTACTCGATCTTGGGTTTGGTGGGCGCGCTCGTGTACAGGGCGATAAACACCATGGATTCCATGGTGGGATACAAAACCGAAGAGTACAGAGAGCTTGGCTTCTTTTCTGCTAAAGCTGACACGTACGCGAACTACTTGGTCGCAAGGCTTGTCGCGCTACTCACAGTTTTTTCCGCAATCTTGCTTCGAATGGACTATAAGAGCGCTTTTATGCGTGTCGTAAAAGAAGCGAGAAACACTCAGAGTGTGAACGCTGGTTATCCGTTCTCAGCTTTTTCTGGCGCATTACGTGTAAAACTTGAAAAGCTCAACTCGTACACGATAGGCGTGGAAGACCGTTTGCCTTCTTTTAATGACATAAAAAGGTCGATCACGCTCGCAAGACTCGTCGCGTTTTTGTTCGTTTTGCTTGTGGTGTTTCCTGTAACGCTTTTCAACTGGTGGTTCGTGTGGACGGCGTAAGAGTTGAACTAATTGAGGACAACCTAGTGATTCGTTTTTCTTCAAGGGTTAAGTGTTTGAGCTACGCGCCTTACAACGGTGGGCTAAGAGAGACCTCGTGCCTTCTCAATCACCAGGTGCCAAAAAGCTTTCGAAAAAAACCCGAAACCGAGCTACAAAGCGCAATTGAAGAGCTCGCACTGCCTTCTGACACCGTTGGTTTTCTTACGGCGGCTAGCGTCAAAAACTACTCTCAAAAAAGCGTTCGAGTCAACGGGAAAGAAGTTTTGGCGCTTTGCACGGTCGGACTTTCTAATGCGCGCGGTGTTGGCGAAAGCTCTGAAAACTCTTCGACGATCAACACGTTTGTTGTTGTAGAACAAACTCTAAACGAAGAAGCGCTCGTGAACGCGCTTGCAACCGCCGTTGAAGCCAAAGCGCTTGCGATGTTTCTCCTTGATGTGCGTAGCGTCACAAGCTCAAAACCCGCGGTTGGAACTTCCACAGACGCGTTGGCTGTTGTGACGCTTGGTCGCGGAAAAGCGTTACGCTACGCGGGAAGTGCAACAAAAGTCGGAAGCGCGATCGGAAAGAGCGTTTTCGAGTGTGTGAAAAGCGGCGTAGCGCGAGAAGCCTCTGTCGTAACAAGGCTTTGTGAAAGAGGCGTGACGCTCGACGCGCTTTTCGAAGCCGCAAAGGAAGGAGTTGTCGGAAAACGCCCAAAAGGGTTAAAAAAGCGTTTTATGCGCGAGCTTAAAAACGCTTTGAGCGACCCAAACGTTTGCGCGCTGATTTGCGCGGCGATGCGCCTTGATGACGAAGCTAGCGAAGGGCTTGTTCCAAATCTCAAAAAAAGCGAGTACTTCAAAGACTCGCCGAAAATGCTTGCGGACGAACAAATTGGTGAAGCGATCGCAAGCTACATAGCGGGGACAAAGGGCGTGAACAACTTCAGGTACTATGACATGCTGAAACCCCGTGTTTTGCGCACACTACCCATGTTTCTAGACGATGCGCTGTGTGCGCTTGTTGGTGCGACGATGGTGAGGGTGTACGAAAGTTGAAGTTGTTAAAAAATCAGCTTCGTGGCTTCGTTTCGCTTTTGTGCTTTTTCACGATCATACCCGTAAAGCGTTTCTACACGCTTGAAGAAACCTCGCTATTTTCTCATCTTCTTCCGCTTTTGGGTTTGCTCACTGGCGGTGTTTTCGCGCTTTCACTGTTTGTGACAAGAGGCGTTTTCGGTGATCTGATTTCTTCGGTCTTGGGTGTTCTTTGTCTTGGGGTGTTAACCGGCGCACATGAGGTGGATGGATTTATGGATTTTTGTGATGGTCTGATGTGTCCTGGTGACGCAAGCGCAAAACTCTCCGCAATGAAGGACAGCGCTCTTGGTGTAGGAGGAGTGTTCGGGGGCGTTGTTTTGCTTTTGATTCAGGTTGGCGCTCTTTCGCTTTTGTCGCAAAGCCTTTTGGTGAAAGCGGCGCTTAGCTTCGAAATTCTGGGAAAGCTTTCGATGGTTTTTCTTGCGCGTTTTTCAAGACCATTGAGCGGTAGCTCCTCTTTTCCTTTCTCAAACGCGCTTAAAGGAAGACAAGGTGCGCTCAAACTGCTTTTTGCAAGCTCTCTCAGCGTGGTGCTTCTCTTTTTCTTAATAGGAGCGGAGCGCGCGCTAATACTTTTTTTCGCGTGTATCATTTTCACGTACTTTTTATCTGTTACTTCGAACAAACTTTTTGGTGGCGCTAACGGCGACGTGTTTGGCGCATCGAACGAGCTTGTTGGAACGATCGCTCTTTTGCTAATTTTGGTGAGTTAGCGTTGTTGAGTGCGCTCATCATGGCTGGTGGTAAGGCAAGAAGAATGGGAGGCTTGGAAAAGGCTCTGCTCAAAGTTTGCGAAAAAAGCATGTTAGAAAGGGTTGTGCACGCGATGAGCGCCTGTGTGCAAGAGTTTTACGTTGTGGTCACCGCCAACACGCCGCACACAAGCGAGTTTTGCAAAAAAAGAGGTTGGAGTGTGGTTCAAACAAGCGCAAAGGGCTTTGTCGAGGACGTACAGGAAGCGCTCGAAAAGCTCGGATTTGAGTGTGCGCTTGTGGTTTGCTCTGACTTGCCCTTTCTTTCTTCCCCTACCGTGAACGAGTTTTTGAGAGCATGGGAAGAAAGCAAAAAGCGTTCGGCTGCGCTTTACACAACGCGTGAATATCTTGAAACGCTTGGCGTAAAAGCGCGAACACCACTTGTCGCGGTCGGTGTGAACGTAATCCCTCGTGGTAGCCGTGCTTTTGACGAGCACCGACATATTGTGCAAAAGCTCGACGTTCTAAACGTGAACACAAAAAAAGAGCTTGAGCTTGCGCGCCTGCTTTGTCAAACAAAGAAGAACGAGTGACCGTCGAGCCACACCTTCTTTACTTGCACATCGTAAAGCTCCGAAAGGAGCGCTTCTGTGAGCACTTCTTTCGGCTCACCCTGTGCGATTATCCTGCCGTTCTTAAGTAGTGCCACACGGTCCGCCAAAAGCGCAAGATTTATGTCGTGCGTGCAAACCACAATCGTCTTGCTCTTTAAACCGAGCAAAACGCGCTTGAGCTTTGCTTGGTTTTTCAAGTCCAAACCAGACGTCGGTTCGTCCATTAGCACCACGTCGCCCTCTGCAAGCGCCTTGGCTATAAGTATCAGCCTTTTTTCGCCGGTGCTTAGCGTCGAAAAGTTTCTGTTTAAGAACTCGCTAAGCCCCAAAATCTCCAAGTATTCTTGGTAGTGCTTTTTTGCACCACCAGAAAGTAGCACATCAAGCACGCTCATGTCCGCCCCAAAGAACTCAGCAGGCGCATACGACCTCTCCCCTTCTACCTGAATTTCACCCTCTTCAGGTTTTAGCATTCCTATTATGCTCCTAAGTAGCGTGGTTTTTCCTGAGCCATTAGGCCCAAGAATCACGTTTAAACCCTTTACGAGCTCTAGTCTTACCTCTTTTAGAATGAGCTTTCCGTTGAGCTTTACGCTAAGCGCTTTGATGAGCAATTCCCTTCACCATGACGTAAACTATGATTGGCGCGGCGATTAGCGAAGTTATCGCGGTCACAGGAATGATCGTTCCGAGTAACCCGCTAGAAACGACATTCGCAAGCAAAAGCAAAGGACAGCCCAAAAGCGCGGAATAAGGAACTAAAATCGTGGTAGAGCCTCCCAACACTCTTCTTACGATGTGAGGCACTATTATTCCCACAAAACCCACAATACCAACAAGAGAAACGATGTACCCACTCACAAGGCTTACCACGACCACCCAAGTGTACCTGTAGCTATTTGGGTTGACCCCTCTTGCGTACGACATTTCGTCGCTAATCGCCACAAGGTCTATCCTTCTTGCGTGTTTCATGCCAAGAACAATGAGAAAAACCGTAAGAACAAAAAGCAACACGTCGCCTCTCCAACCAACCGCAACTATCTCACCCTGTAACCAAAAAGAAACAGAAGGCACGAATGGAAACCTGTCAGAAATAAGAGTGATCATTATCGTCACAGCGGAAGAAAAGATAAACGACACCACTACACCACCCACAACAAGGCCGTACACACCAGTTCTTCTTCCGATTGCGATCGTGATAAGCGTTGAAAGAAGCGCAAAAACAAACGCAATAAGAGGAGATACGTAAATGAGGTAAGAGAGAGGAAGGTTGAACACAAGGAGAAAATACGAAAGAACCGCGCCGAACGCGCCGCCAGACGCGGTTCCGCTCACATAAGGGTCCATAAGAGGGTTGCGTAGAAGCATCTGCATCACCGCGCCACAAACCGCAAGAGAGGAGCCTATCATCGCCGCCGCAAAAACCGTTGGAAGCCTAATCCTTTCAAGTATTATCGCGTACGCGCCTTTTGGGTGTAACAGAGCCATTGGAGGAATGTAAACCTCTCCGTAAATGAGCGCGACAAAAAAAGAAAGAATAAGGAGCGCAAAAAAAGGCAAAAGCTTGTTCATGTTAAAACACTGGAAGTGTTACGTTGAGCGTGCTCTCCACCCACTCGCTTGAAACGTAGTGAGGCGCTTTTCCCTCTATCATGAGTTTTATCATCTGAATCGCGTAAACAGAAAGCGGACCTGGTTCATCAAGCAAAAAAGTGGGAAGGTTCTCGGACATTATGTAAACCCTGTTTTGCTGATACGCGCTCACACTCGTAATGCCAGGCATAGTGTTTATCATGTAATTCGTGTAAGAGAAGTTTGTGAGCTCCTGCGCGATGATCACTTGTGGGTTTGCGAGTATCAGCCTACTCGGAGAAAGCACGGGGTAACCGCTTGTGTTTGAAAACACGTTGCTTCCTCCAGCTAGCTGTATTATCGCGTTTATAAAGTTACCCGAACCCGCGGTGTAAAACGTGTGGTCTGGGTTTATCCAGAGTAAATAAGCGACGCTTGTGTCACCACTCGTCTCAAAGCTTTGAATCTTTTGGTTCATCCAGTTTACCACTTGCTGAGCCTCTTTGTTTCTGTCAAACAGCTTTCCAAGCGTTAGTATGTAGCTTTCAACCGCCGTGTAATTTTGTGCGTAGTCCGCGTTTGTGTAAAACGTTGTAAGACCGGCTTGAGAAAGGTCGCTCGCGTAATTTCCTATCAAACCGATTTCGTCGATTACCACGCTAGGGTGTAGCGCAACCAAACCAGAAATGTTTGGCGAAGGATACGTGTTCACAATTGTAACGTTCTGAGGAAGGTCGGATGTCGCGTTGAGGTATTTGAGTAACAAGTACGAATAGTAGTCAACGCCAACGATTTGCTTCCCAAGTCCCAAAGCGATGAGAAACTGCGTGTCGCTAGGCGCAAGGCTTACGATTCTTTGCGGTTCGGAGTGTATCGTGACGTTTTGACCACTTGCGTCCTTAAGCGTTATCGGGTAATAGCTTGTAGGGGTGCTACCGCTAACACCCCTTCTTGTTTGAATAACTGTCACGGCTAATCCGATAACCAAAACCACGACGAGTAAAACAACAGCCAAAATTGTTCTGTTCATTTAAATTGGTTGGATTATCCATACATATAAGCCTTAATAAGCCTTGAAGCGTTTAATGTGCGATGAGAATCGTAAGCACTCTTCCTAGCGCTACCGAAATTGTGTGCGCACTCGGTTTGGAGCGAGAACTTGTGGGTGTTACGCACGAGTGCGACTATCCACCGCTTGTGCGCTCAAAGCCCGTTGTTGTGAGAAGCGTTTTCGACCCGCAAAAAATGACCCAAGCGCAAATCGACCAGTTTGTAAGGGAGTATTCGAGAACGCGTAAATCCCTGTACATCGTTGACGAAGAGTTGCTATCACGCCTTAATCCGGATTTGGTGATAACGCAGGACGTGTGCGACGTTTGCGCCACATCTTCACAGGTTGTTCTTGAAGCGTTGCAAAAGCTAAATCACAAACCAGAAGTTTTGACTCTCAATCCGCACACTTTTTCGGATGTGTTGGATGACATTTTAAAAGTGGGAAAGGCGACAAACACGCTGGAAAAGGCGCAAGCGCTTGTTCGCTCTTTGAAAACAAGAATCGAGCTCGTGAACAAGCCCAAAAGAGCGCCTAGTGTTGTGTGCTTGGAGTGGCTCGATCCGCTTTACAATGCTGGTCACTGGATACCAGAGCTCGTTGAGCTAGCTGGAGGTCGAGAGCTACTTGGGAAGAAGGCGCAACCGTCACACAGAATCGAGTGGAAGGAGCTTTTAGAAGCCAACCCTGAACACATCTTTCTTACGATTTGCGGATATGATGTCGAAAGAACGCTTAAGGAGCTAAAAGCGCTAAAAAGAGATTGGCGTGATTTGCAAGCCGTAAAGCTTGGCAACTTTTACGCTATGAACGGCTCTTGGTACTTTAGCAGGCCTGGACCAAGGCTTGTCGACGGACTTGTGGCGATTGCGCGCTTTCTGAATGGTGAAAAACCACCCGAAAGCGTTGGTGTGAGAGCCTTCTTGTCATAATACACGCCTCTTTTACACATCTCCAATTTGTTTAGGACGTTTAGACCCAACGTTAGACTTTTAAAAATTATCCACTATGAAGCACTCGGTTTTTTATGGTTGGTCTGCGAAGAGACGTGTGGTTTATAGTGCTTTCAAGGGTGTTCAGGAATTTTGCGGCTGGTTTTTTAAACGTGGCCGTTGGCCTTTATATGTACACACAGCTTCACTACTCGTTCCCGCTTATAGGTAGCGTTTTTGGCGCGGCGTCGCTTGCGGCGCCTTTTCTCAACTTGATTTTCGGTTTTGCTTCCGATGTTTACGGTAGGAAGAAGATGCTCGTTATTGGCAACTCTCTTCTTGTGTTTTCAACTTTGATACTTCTTTTGTCATCGAGCTACTACCTTATTGTTCTTGCGTCTATGCTTGGTAGCTTTGGGCTTGCGGGTGGTACCGTGGGAGGCGGTGTTGGGGGTTACGTCGCCCCTATGCAGAACGCGCTTCTTGCTGAGAAGGCTCCAGCGGGTGAGCGCACAAAGTATTTCAGTCTGGCTTCGCTTGCAGGAGGCTTGTCCTCCTCAATAGGTGCGTTTCTCACAAACATACCGGATTATAGAACACTTTTCTTTATCGGGCTTGTTCTTTCAGCTTTGGCCACTATAATAGTGCTCTTTATCTCGGAAAGTCAGAGTCGAAAGCCAGCGCGCGAAGTGTTCAAGTTTAGGTCTGGTTCAAACATAGCCAAGTTTTCTGTCACGGGGGCGCTTAACGGCCTTGGGCAGGGCTTGGTGACCCCTTATTTCTCGGTGCTCTTTAAGTCGAATTACCACATCTCTAACGGCTTAATAGGCGATATAATGGGAGCGGCCACGCTCATCACGGCGTTTAGTCTTTACTTCACACCGTACCTCACTAAGAAGCTAGGCTTCGTAAAGCTGATATCGCTCACTCGCGGCATCGCAGCGGTTCTACTAGGCGTGTTCCCCTTTATGCCTGGGATAGTGTTCGCTTCGGCCGACTACTTTTGTTTTACGGCTCTAAGAATGCTTTCACTACCCGCGCAACAGTCGCTTATGATGGGGATGGTCACCGAAAATGAGAGAGGGGTTGCCACATCAATCAACCAAGCGTCAAGACTTTTACCCTCATCAGTTGGAACGTTCATCGCGGGTTATCTTTTCTCAGAGTCCTTTGAGTTGCCCTTTCTTATAAGTGTACCAATTAACCTTTTCAACATCGTTTTTTACAACCTCTTTTTCAGAAAGGATGAGCGCAAAGTTGAGCTTTAACCCAAAATTTTGGGCATTCGCTTTGTTTAAAGCTCGTTGGTACAAGAGACGGTAACCCCATAAGTCGCAATTCACTCGATTCCAACAAAAAGTTTGTAAGTGTGCGGAACTATCTTGATATGGATGTTTTCAGAGCTTAGCATAAAGGGGCTTAAGGTTCCGTGCGTTTTCGTGAAAACTCAACGCCGAAGAATGAGGCTTGAATTCAGAGGCTCAAAGCTTTATGTGATAGCACCAAATGGCGCAGACGTTGAGCGCTTTATAGAAAACAACAAAGAGTGGATTTACAGAAACTACTTAAGGCAGAAGTTTTACGAGGAAGAAGCAAAAAAGCTCAATCTTTACACACGTAGCGAAAAAGAGCTTTCGCAAACGCTTGCGCGCTTTATAGCAAAGGCTTCAAAAGAGCTGGGCGTCACGCCGCTTAAGGTGAAAATAAAAAGAATGAAAAGTAGGTGGGGCTCTTGCAACGCAAAAAGCCGCTCGGTGAACTTTAACGCTTTTTTGAAGTATTTGCCAGACGAGCTTATTGAATACGTGGTTTACCACGAGCTTTTGCACCTTAAGGTCCCTTCTCACAACGAGCGTTTTAACACGATTTTGAACGCGAAGTACAACCAGAAAATTGTGAGAAGTAAACTCAGGATTTACTGGTTCGCAATCCAGTCGTTCGAAGAATGAAAAGCGCTGTCTCAAAACAAAAACTGTGGATATAAAATTTCAATTCTTTTGCATATTCCAACACTCGCTACTTGTTTTGTGTTGCCGTTGTTTGCAACTTCAATCACGAAAAAGTGAAGCATCATTTTCATCATCCAAGAAGCATCTGAAAGGCGCGAATTGCAAAGTTGTTTAATGTAAATACGCGGTTATTATGACAAGCATAAATGCGTCTTGACCAAGTTTTTAAGCGAATACGAATATCTCGGTTATGGCCGAATTTCTTAAGAACAACGCATTAGATTTTTTAAAAGAAGCGGAAAGAAACTTAGAAGAAAAGAAAAACAACCTTGCGATGTTCCATTTAGAGCAATCACTTCAACTGGCTCTGAAATACATGATTTACCAACACACCGGTTCTTTTCCAAAAACCCATGACGTAGTCGAACTTCTAAACAGAGTGTCAAGCTTGATAAATAACTCAAGGTTGATAGCAATAATTGATAGCGAAATCACCACGTTAAACCTCTTGAAACAGGCTTATATAGCTTCAAGATATTTTCCAATTTCGTATGACGAAAAGGCCGCACAAAAGTCATACGACGTGGTGAGGGAAATACTTCATGAACTGGGACTTGTATAACGCACAGCTTTGGAAAAAAAGAACAGAAGCGCTCAAAAACGCAAGAGCTTTTGTTGTGAAAATCAAGCGAGAATGCGAAAAAATTGACCCCAAGTGCAAAGTAATACTTTTTGGCTCAATTGCAAAAGGAGGCTGGAGGTGTGATAGCGATGTTGACGTTCTTATTATCACTGATTGTGTTAAAAACGCGTTTGACAGGGCAATTATCTCAACAAAGCTCCACAAAGCGCTTGGCGTTTGGGAGCCTTTCGAGATTCATGTGGTCACACGAAAAGAGTACGAAGAATGGTACAAGAGATTTATCGACGTTTACGAAGAGTTTTAAGTGCTGAACGAGCGACGTAAAAGATATTACACCAAAACAATTTTTTAATGTAAAAGAGTAGCATCTTTGGAGCACCGCGGGCGTGGACATCAAATCTTTTATTCAAGTGCGACGGGTTTTGTTGGTGCTTTTTAGGCCGCATGTGGCAAGTTTGGCGATCGCCCCATTTGTGAACCTCAAAAAAGATAAGCCTAGTTTTTGGGTTGTATAGCCGCAATCTTTTACGAAATTCTGGTTTTCACAGTTGGCGTGGATGGTGCGGCGCTCACTTCAGTCATGCTCTACACGTCTCTTTTTCGGGTGCCTTTATTTTCTTTTTTCGTGAAAAGTTTAACAAACGTCTTTTCGTGTTTTCTTGCGCTTTTAGGGGTTTACGCGATCTACAGCGTAACTCCTTCAGTTTTTCAAGTGGTAGTGAGTTTGTTCACAGGTTTGTTTTACGTGCTTCTTATAAACTTTCCAAAACCTCGCCTTTTAAGACGGGGATTCTAAAAGTATAAATACGAGTCTGGAAAACACCTGGTAATGCGTGTAAGAGCCTACCGATTCAGAGCGTACTCATCAAAAACAACTGCGAGTTGAAAACCCAGCTTGAAGCTGCGTGTAAGCTTTACAACACTTACACGCCGAGCAAAAAGAAGAGTATGAAAGAAACAAGCACACGATGAATAAAACCGAGTTGAGACAGCTCGCTTTGGATTTGAGAAAGCGGAACACGGAGTTCCAAGTGTTACACTCCCAAGTTACCCAGCAGGTTGCAGAGAGGTTCTACCAGGCACGGGAGAGGTTCCTCGACGGCCTTGCGAAC
>NEXD01000048.1 GCA_003019595.1 Candidatus Marsarchaeota G1 archaeon BE_D | reverse complement strand
AAGCCATGATCACAGCCTGAATTCTTATGTCTACGCTTGAGTTCTGACCAGCCAGTTTTTGAAAGCTTCAAACTTACCGGTTTTTACGAGAATGTTATAGGTGGAAAGTCCCCAAAAACTATCCAAGAGATGTTCCAGCTACCCACAAGAGCTCCGATAAGCCAAGCCTTGACCGTGCCTGAAGGAGGCGCGCCCCACAGCGAAACCGCAACGATGATCGTGATGATTGAACCTATTAGCGACGCAAGCCAGGCGCTAAACCTTAAAACCGCAAGCATTATGAAAAGCGCAATGAGCGGTATCAAAGATGCGATAATCGTTAACACCACATTGCCTGTTGGATTTAGGGGCTGGGCGAACACCCAAATCATCTTTCTGTATAAAATCTTAAATATAAACATTTTGTTTTAATATTAGTAAACACTTAAAAGTTTTTATAATACAAAAAGTAATGGTTCAACAATTGTCGCTAACCCATAGTGTTTAACGCTAAAAGCACGTGCAGTTTGCAAAATTTACACACGAATAGCAGGAAATTCGAGTTGTCGTGAATCATTCATTTTCCAATACCTTAGAGTGAAGTTCCAAAGGAGTAACAAAAATTTGTTCGTCTAGCTGGGTCTGTATGGTGAAGAGTCATAAAACAGCAAAAAGCCTAGTGAACGGTTTTAATAAAGCTCGCATCACTTTGAACCGTGAAGTTTTAGAACTCGACAAGCTTACCCTTGTAGTCTAATGTCTCTTTGAATTTGTGAAAAATGTTATTGCAAACTAGTAATAGAGCGTTGATATGGAAACATCTTCGTCCTGCGTTCACGCATTTCGTTGTGAAAAAGCGAATAAAAAGCCTTTTTGAAACATCGTGTGATTGACTATCGGATGCGCTGATGAGTTTTAGTTAATATGCGCAGTTTTTGCTTGCCAATGTTTCGATATGTGGTGCGGCGTGATATGGGAGGCCTTTGCAATTTAAACATCGGAACACTCGCGAGGCTGTTTTGTAATTCTACACGCGATCGAGATCTACGTGTGCTGATACACCCGATCATCACTTGGAAGGTTTGATTCAAACAATTCGTACACCGCCGACTCAATTTTCGAAAATTTAATACCCACTTTATCGTTTATCAAAACATGTTCACACAAAAAGAGTTAGACTTTCTCAAGCGACACGAAGTGTGCGCTTTTGCAACCTGTGTGAACAACGTGCCTCA
This sequence comes from Candidatus Marsarchaeota G1 archaeon BE_D, assembly GCA_003019595.1. Lineage (GTDB taxonomy): Archaea > Thermoproteota > Thermoprotei_A > Marsarchaeales > Marsarchaeaceae > BE-D. The sequence goes on along the minus strand of NEXD01000048.1, from coordinate 11,957 downwards.
CGTCACACCGGTTTGCTATATCTTTTTAGACCGCTTTTTTTGGATCGCGATAGACTACGACACAAAAAAGTACAAAAACATCAAAAACAACAAAAGGGTGGCGCTCACGGTCTTCGAATACAGGCCGTCAAGAGGAATAATGGTTGAAGGCTTCGCAGAAGTTGTGGAAGAAGGAAATGAGTTTCGTGAAATTTACCAAAGATTTTACGAAAAGTTTGAATGGGTGAGAAGAGACCCTTGGAAAGAAAAAGAAGCGCCTTTTATAAAGGTAAAGCCAGAAAAAAAGGCAAGCTGGTTGATGTGAACTACCCCGCCCTCACCAGTAGATCAAAATTCGCGCTTGGCGTCGACTGTGCCCCTGCTACGAATCTTTGAACTACTGTCACGGGAGGGGACTTCCGCCCCCTTAACCCCCGTAAAGTTAAACGATTAAGCGGAGCGTTTGCGTGAGTAAACAAAGAGCACAAGCGAAAGAAACACCTCTTCTTCTGGCGTGCCCCCTATCGCCACAAACTCGTTTTCAAGGTCATGCGCGTGGGAGAGTAGCTCTTCGAGCGCTTTTTTGGTGTGCTCATTTTGAACGCGCATCGCTACACGCTTAAGCCTTTCAACATATTCGTCAAGAGCGCTTCTAAACGAAGGAACTGTGCGTCCCATTTCAAACAAAAGTTCATTTGGTTATATATACACAAAAGAAATGAAGTGTGAATTGTTCAAAGGATGGGTTCTTGACGCAAAACCGTTGGAAAAGGGTGTCGCTCTTACGCTTTCTGATGGAACACAAAGAATCGAAGTTGCGCTTGAAAACGCGTGCTTTGACCTCTTGTTTAAGCCCAAAAAGCAAGAAATTGCGACACAGCTTCTTGAGCATCCAGACGTGAAACAGCACTTTGTGGAAGAGTGGTTCGAACCACCTTGGTACACCACCACGACAAAGGTGATGCGTTTTGTTTTCACTTCTTTAAAAAGCGTTGAACAAATACAAAAAGCAATGCTCGAACAAGCCATTGCCGAAGTTTATGGCAGATTCCCAGATAGAGTTACACAGCTATTTTGGAAGCTCGGTTTTCCGCCAAATACGCTCATCAATTCGCGCGCTGAAGTACTGGAAAACCCGCAAACCGAGGATTACGCACAGCCTGATTATTCGTGCGCGGAGATCAGGTTTTACGACTGCGCTGAAACGTTTTTTCCGTTAACACACGCAAAACCCACAAAATTTAGCCTTTTTGTGAAAAAAGGAGGAGAGCGCTTTGAAATAACGAAGGAAGAGATAACAAAACTTGGTTGTTACATAACAGAGTTTGAGAACGTCGACGTTTTGTGCTATGCTACGCGTTACCACTTCTTGCTCAAAGAAGCTGGTGCGAACCTCTCTTCACCTCTCGTTTTGCACAGGAATTCACCTACAAGCGAGGGTGTGGAAGAGGCGCTTGTAAGGCTTGTCGAGTGGAGCAAGATTAGCTACACACCTCTTAGATCGCTCGCATCTTCCTCTATCGGAAAGCCCCTTACCGCAAACGAGGCGCGCTTGGCTCACAAAAGAAGATACCTTATACCAGAAACCCAAGTGCGACTCGAAAGTTGGAAAAGCTTGGACGAGCTTGTCACACATGATAAGGGCGGGTTGCTTTTCAGGCCAAAAGCTGGCGTTTACTTTAACGTGGCGCAACTAGATTTTCGCTCGATGTACCCTTCTCTCATCGCAAAATGGAACATATCGCCAGAAACCGTAAACTCTCCACTTTCTGTCTACAACGTGCCAGGAACAAAACACTTGATTGAGTTTGAAAGAAGGGGTGTTGTTCCTGAGGCGCTTGAGTGGCTCATCGAAAGGCGCGAAAGGCTAAGAGCGTTGTCAAAGGAGCGCAAAGATAAGACGCTAGAGCTTAGGCAGCGGGCGATAAAGTGGCTGCTTGTCGCTTCTTTTGGTTATCTTGGTTTCAGAAACGCCAAGTTTGGAAAGATAGACGCTTACGAGTGTGTAACCGCGCTTGCAAGGCATGTGATGAATCGCGCGCTTGATGTAGCAAAACAAATGGGTTTTCGCGTGTTACACGTTATGGTGGACAGCATCTTCTTGCAAAAAGAAAACATGGAGCAAAAAGAGCTTGAAGAGCTTATAGAAAGCGTTGCGCGCAAAACCGGGCTTGAATTAAAGCTTGAAGCTTTGTACGATTGGGTGGTTTTTTCAAAAAACAGGCACTCCTTTCTTTGTTCACCGCAACGCTACTACGGACGCGTTGTAACGGGCGAACTAAAGGTTAAAGGACTTGAATGCGTGAAAAGAAGCGCGCCAAACTTGATAGGAACAACCCAGCGTGAGGCGCTGGAAGTGCTAAAACGCGCGCGCACACCCTGCGAATTTTTTATGGCTTTAAAAGAGGCAAAAAGCGTTTTTGACAAAACGCGTGAGCTTATTGAATCGGAAGGCTTAGAACCCTGGCTTTTCGCGTTTTGCGTAAAAGGTGCAAAAAGAGCACTCGGGCGTAGCGTTGACGCGTGTGTGTGGGTTATTAAAGGAGAAGAAGGGTTCTATCCAGCGCAACACGGTTATCACAAAATCGACAAAAAGCACTATTTGACACTTCTTGAAGGCGCTTGGGAGCAAATCGAGCCTTGCTTTTGATCCACTTGTTTAGGAAACGCGCAATCATTTTATTCAAACGGCTGTTTACGATTATTACTTGGTAGCACGTAAGTTAATGCCTTTACTGAAAAATCCTTTTAAGATGAGCGTGATGCATATAAAGGTAAAACGTGTAAGAGTTGGTGGAAAAAATCAAATGCTTCTTAAAGGAGTTGTGAAGAATGAGTGACAAGGACAAAATAGAAGAGCTTGAAGATTTGCTTGGCGCTGGTGAACTATTAAAAACGCTTGAAGATTTCGCAAAACACGCGCACAACGAGGCAAACAGGCTTAAAGAGCTAGCAAGCCAAGCTAAGGATTCAGAAGCCAGAGCGCTTCTTGCCGCTGCAGCCATGGATCAAGAATTGGCTTCTCAGCTTGTGAAAATGCTTTCACCGCTTTTTTGGTCAATCCTGACTGTTCTCAATAGCCTTGCCCAATCTATAAACAAGCTAGTGGACATGATTGATCTAATGGTGCAAGTTGTGCCAAGCTCAAAGGAAGTGAAGGCGCTACAAAACAAGCTGGACGAAATCTCTGTGGAGTTTCGTGAGACAATGGGTATGGTCAAAGAGCTTTACGAAGCGATAAAGGAAGTGACAAAGCAAAAGAAAGAAGAGGATAGTAGCGGTAAACAGAACTAGTTTTTCAAAACTTCGTGTGTTTTAAAATACTAATAATTCAGCGCGTGTGAAGCTATGGAGAGCACAAAAAAGATACGCTAGCGAAAATGAGCCTTTTTAGTTGAAACACGAAGCTTAATTAGCGCGATGACTCTGCGGATAGCGTAACCCTCAGAAGTATGCCCACGAAAGCGCTAAGCCTCTACCTTGGGTGGAGAGTGGCTCACACGGTGCGCACAGCCAAAGAGTGGTGCGTAGCGACCGAAACCCAAAAACTTGGGAATCTCAAGGTTTGTGAATCAGCTGACGTTTTTCCGAAATTCAAAAGGTAAAATCATGGGTAGCCAACAACGTTTTAGCACCTCGAAAGATGTAAAATGGCTCAAATTGGCTTTATCTCGCTTTCCAGTGCTCGAGAATCACGTGTGCTGCGTTGTGGCCTGGTGCTCCTGTGACACCCCCACCTGGATGTGTTCCTGCGCCACACAGATAGAGATTCTTAATAGGCGTGGTATACTTTGAACACTCGGGTGTAGGTCTAAATGACAGCATTTGGTTTAGCGTCTGGTCTATGTGCGTCACGTTGCCTTCTGTAAGGCCAAACACGCGCTCTAGGTCAAGCGGAGAAAGCGCTTCTACGTGGATTAAGGCTCTTTTTAGGTTTGGCGCGTAAAACTCGAGCGCGTCGAGCGCCCTTTCTAGTGCTACTTGCTTTAGTTCATCCCAGTTTCCTTGGTAAAGGTGGTAGGGGTTGTACTTTGCGATAATGCTAAGCGTGTGCTTTCCTTGCGGTGCGACGCTCGAATCCCAAGCGGTCTGAGAGAAAACGTCAAGCGGTGGTTCACTCGGTATTCTTCCCCACTTACATTCGTCGTAAGCCTTTTGAACGTATTCCACGCTCGGACTGATGTAAACAAAAGCTCCATTCTCGGTAAACGTCGAAGCCGCTTTAAACCGAAGGGGCTCGCTTAAAGCCAAATTGATTTTAAAGGAAGTGCCTTTCGCGTTGAGCTTTTGTATTTTTCTTCTGAATTGTTGATCAACGTCGTCCAAAAGCTTCAAAAAGGTGCGCTTCGGGTCAACGTTTGAAACAACCACCTTTGAAAACATTTTTTCTCCAGTTGAAAGTTCTACACCTTTTGCTTCGCCGTCGACGACAAGGATTCTTTTCGCTTCACACGACGTGATAACGCTACCTCCATAAGACAGAAAACATTTCAAAAGCGCCGATGAAACAGCGCCAGTTCCGCCTATCGCATAGCTGTACTTCGGTTTTCCCACAGAAGTGGCTAGGATGTAAGACGTTCCGATTGTGTCAGCACCCATGCTTGTGTTGAGCACACCGTGTAGGCAAAGCGCAGCCTTTACTTCTTCGCTTTCAAAACACTCATCGAGCAAATCTTTTGAGCTTGTAAGCACGATCTGGCGCACCACTTCTTCGATGTGCGTTTCGCCCATTAGCTTGAGCAAATCCCCAAGTGAAGGTGGAGGAGAAAGGTAAAGTGGTTCAACTGTTTCCGCAAAGCCACGCATAAAATCCATGAATTTGGGATAGACGTGAGCATCTCTTTTCGAAAACTTTGAAATTTGTTCAACCGTTTTTTGAATTGATTCGTAAAACACTAGATTTTTACCACTTGGAAAGGGAACAAAAAGTTGCGGATCAATTTCTCCAAGCTGAAGACCGTAGTGAGAAAGCCTCAAATCTTCGATGATTTTTGGGTTCATGCTTGGAACGTAGCTTGCGCGTGAAATTTTAAAGCCAGGCCACAGCTCTTCAGTGACCGCGGCGCCTCCAACTACGCTCCTTCTTTCAAGAATGCAAACCTTAAGCCCAGCCTTTGCCAAGTAGCACCCGCAAACCAAACCGTTGTGACCAGCGCCCACTATCACTATGTCAAACTCTTTCAAAGCGCACCAACACTTTAAAAAACTAAAGGCTTTTAAAACTTCTTAAAGACGCCGCGATGAGCGCACCTGCGCCACTCATTAACCCGCTTATCAACAAAGTTAGAAGCAAAAGCGCAACACCGTTGATGCCAATCACAGCACCCACTACCTCCATTAGTCTGATCAAACCGTCTTTAAAAAGCGGTAAAAGCACAAGCAATGTAGAAAGCACGCCCGCAAGAAACAGCGCGACGAACGCGTGAACGAGCTTTTTTTGTAAAAGACCAGAAACGAAACCTGTTATCACAAGCGCGTACCAAAAGCCAGTAAGCAACGCAAAGTAGCCGAGCACGCTTCCCAAAACGAGCGAACCCAAAAAATTCTTGGAGTTCACGCCTTTCACCAAAGTTCAATAGTGTCCATTATAAGAGAGCTTGGAAACTGATTTGCCGATGGTATAAAGTAAAGCGGTAGGTAGTTTCCTGATATCCATATAGAAACGTAGTTTGAGTACAGGTTGCTCGCTGGGTTTTCGCTTTGACCGCCTGGATAAACGCCGTAAGAGTTGGAAACGTTTTCCATTGAAACAACCATCACCCAGCTTTGCCCGCCAGCCGGCCAGTTGCTTTGTGGACCACCGCCCGACGCGTCGTTTGGCGTGTTGTAATCGCCACCTCGTGAAAGTGGTCCGACGCTCAAAGAAGAAACGCCAAGTATGCTTGGAAAGTAGAAACCGTAGAAGTGACCCCATGTGAAGTTGGGATAAGATTTCAAGTGTACCATTGCTTCGGTAACTGCGCGTGACAAAAGCGTTGAAAGGCTCAAATTCGAAAAAGGTTTTGCATCACCAGTGATTATGATGTGCGCAAGATCCACGTCTAGTGAGCTCAAACCGCTTGTTTTTGGAAAACTTCCACCCATTCCCGAAACGTTGAAAACATCTATGTAGGTGGGAAGAATCCCCGTCTTATAAAAGAAAGTGATGAAGGTTTCGTTGAAAAGGTACATATACGTGAAAAACCAGATTGACGCCGCAGTGGAGTTTGCGTACATTTCGTAGTTCCAACCTCTTAGCTGTTTTAGCGCTTGCAAAACCAAAGGATCGCTACTATTTGAAAGGTCTTTTAGGATATAAGGAAGTGTCAAAGCGGCTTCGTAATCTGTGTAGTTTTTGCTTTGTAGCGTCATCATATCGTAAACGTTTACTAAGGGGTGAGTCTCAAGGTAGTTCACTTCAAGCATTGCGCGAAAGCCAGGCGAAAATGTCATGGTGTTTCCGAACCAGTAAGGATAGGCGGGGCCTACTTGTCTTTGGTTTGAGCTCACGATGAATCCCGCTTTGGGGTTTACAACTTGCGGAACCATGTCGAAAGGTATTTTTCCGCTTATATATTCTTGTCCATCGCCTGGCATTATACTACCTGGGTTATAAGGTAGCCCGCTTGTGCTGTTAAAAATTGGGTAAAAAGCTGGGGAAATGTCTGCGATTGTGCTATTATCGGCAAAAGCGAAATTTTGAAAAGGTGCGAACCAAGCTCTGAGCGCACTTCTAAACTCTTCCCAGTTGTGAGCCTTCATTATTTCAAGAAGACAACCGATGTCGTTTGAATAGAGGTTTCCCATCCAGCTCATTACAAGCGCGTTTGTTCCGTTTTGCGCAAGAATTGGACCAAGGTTTGTCCAGTTAACCTTAAACCCATTAATCACGTGAAGCGTGACTGGTTGCCAGCTTCCGTTCCAGTAGTATTTGCCGTCTTTCACAGCCTGGTCCCAGAAGAAGGTACCACTGGATATCGCCTGGGTGTCGGTGAGCGTCCAGCTTATATACCGATTGAAGCCAATCACAACAACTGGCGCACCCGGTAAAACAACACCGTACACATCATAGTTAGGATCCACTAGTTGAACTTGGAACCATATCGCAGGTAAACTAAAGGAAAGAACGGGTCCGCCAACGAGTATGGGTTTACCTGTGTTTGTTCTGTTACCACTAACCACCCACTCGTTACTGTGAGTGTCTGGGTAAGCAAAGGGCAGGAAAGGCGGAGGGTCCCACTCCTTTAACACTTGGTGCGCAAGAGAAGCGAGTGTGGAGTTTACCGGATAGGTGTGCTCGGACATGCGTAAAACATAAGCATTTGGCGCTCCTTGAAATCCTGCGTAGTAATACGACTGAATCGGAGAAAAAGTGGGAATAAGCGCGTACGTTTCGTTACCCAAAACATGATAAAGCAGGGCAAACTTGAGCGCATCGTCACCGAATTCCAGCGTGGTTTCTAGCTCTTGAATCGCAAAGGAGTCTACAGGAGTCCAGTTAAACGGTTTAAATCCAAGAAGTTTGAACTCAAATGGTAGCACGTGTTGTCTTTTTGCGTATGCTATATAGTCGTTCACGCCTTGTGAATAAGCTTCGAGTGCGACAACCGTGAGGTTGTCCAATGGGTTTTTGGTTGCGTTTGCGAGCACGCGTTGCCAATCTGTGTGGGCGGTTAGTGGTGCGCCTACCATCGACCAAAATTTGTCATAGCCATTGTACGAACTTCCTAGCATTTGAGAAAGGTTACCCAACCCAGTTAGAGCAAAAAGCTCCATTTGAAACAGTCTGTTTTTTGCCTGGATAAAGCCGAGCGCCAAAAAGAGGTCGTGATCATCAGAAGCGTAAATGTGGTACACACCGTTTACATCCTGTATCACCGTCACTTTGTGTAATAAACCCGGTAGTGAGTAGCTTTGATTAGAAATCACCAAATTTTGGGCATTTCTCTCTACTCCGTTTTGTGGGTTAAGGATCACCAAAAGAGGTGTGAGCTCGCCGACCAGAATTAGCACAATCACAAGTGTGACTCCAGTGACAACTCCCGCGATGCGGAGCACAACACTATTTTTGCTTTTAAGATAAAAAATTTGTGGTCTAAAGAGGTGAACCACATGCCGAGCAGAACTTTGCGCCAGCTACGTTTGTCACACCGCAGTGAGGGCAGTGTATAACTTCAACGATTTTTTGATCTATATGGCTTGCGCCAACGCTTGCCGCGTATTCGTCTATCACCTTAAGTATTTTTCCTGGTAACTTGTGTTGCTCGTACAGCCCCCAGCTTGCTGGAATCATAAGAGGAGTAAAGAAGAAAAAGCCGGCCGCTTCGACTATCGCTTTGTCAGCCCACCTCCCCTGCCCTAATGAAACCACCGTTCCTTCATTTGTTTTCTGAATGTGCACCGTAAGAGCTTGGCTTAAACCCGTGACGGTGCGTAGAATTCCAGCTTTCCTGATTTGAACGTAAATATCACCGCCACTATTTAACTTTTGTACTTCATAACCTTGCGCCTGAAATGTTTGAACGAGTTTTTGCGCTAAACCTTCTGGGTCGACTGTAGTTGGATACGTTTTTTGAATCATACTTTTTGAAAGTCAAAGAAATTTATAAATTCTATGAAAATTAAAATCGTAAAAAACAGTATAGAATTAGACATAAATATAATATTCGTTTGTACATGTCGTATTTACATCGCCTTACCGTTCTGCAAGTTCGTAAAACTATCCCAAATCTCATATAAAGAGATAAAATTGTAAAGTATTCACACTTTAAAATTTTGGACTGCTAAAAACGCCAACCTGCACAACAACACAGATGTTTCGTAAAAATTTCTTAAATAAGCCACACAGGTTACCATTAGAACATCTTTAAAAAGTTTGAATTTTTAGCTTTAGACGAGGAGCAAAAAGGCTTGGCTTAAAATTTCGTAGATACACTTAGGTAGAGTGTAACAGTTCTGACTTTCTCCCCGCCTCTCAAGGGTTTCCTTCCAGAGCGCTCATCATACATCGATTCGGGGTTACATCTCTCTTGGTCGGGTGGCTCAGAAAGCCCCACACTCAAAGAGGAGGGAACTATCATCCAACTACAGATTCTAAATGCCCCTCCACAGTGCCATTGAGCGCTCAATCGAGCTAGTCATTAGAATCACCACTAAGATAAGCGGGCTATTCATCCCGCTTGGGCAATTTACGCCCCTTAACCCCTTCTTATTTAAAGCATTGCCTTGGTTAAAAGCGCAACGCAAAACTGAGCAAATCCTCAATGTGGGTGTAAAGGCTTACACACTTGTTGCAGTGTCACTCAGGAAATTGGGGTTTTAGAAAAACCCTTTCTCGTAAAAATCGCTATATAAAGAGAACATGTGAACCGTGGTGATTTTAAAGGAGTGCTAATTATGTGAGTGGGCGAACTTTTTAAGGATTTGACACAATGCAACATGAGACCTAAAAAGGTCCTTTGCGGTAAAATCAACAACTTTGGAACACCACGCTCCATTGCTCTTTTTGGTTTCACTTTTGTTTCGTTTTTTAAAGCGCATGAGGTGGTCAGTTTACGCGAACGCTTCTTGAAATAGTACAACTAAAGCTTGGGAATTACGTTTTGAAAGCCGGAGAAAAGACTCGTAATAATCATGTTAATCAAAAGGCGGGTAGATAGCGTGCAAAAGCGGTTTTGAGTTGAGGTCTAGTTTCTTTGTTTTATTTTTGCAATTTCTTTGAAAGACTTGACCATGCTTGTGATTCCTATTCCGCCCACAGTGCCTACTACAAGAAAGAATCCCACGTTTATTGCGTCAAGGTTTGGGATTGGGTTTCCTGTGGGTATAGCTAGCGAATCAAGTGTTGGAAGAAGCGCTACGAGTAAACCGACAAGCAAGAACGCAATCCCACCATAGTAGAGTGTTCTACCAGCCGTGGTTGTTCCTATGTACTTTATTTCATCTTCGCTTAGTTTCTTTATTTTTGCTAAGTTTGCAAAAAGCGCACCAAAAATCGCTTGCATCACCATCGTTCCTATACCAAAAAACACACCAGGTAAGGGCGCAAAGTAAATCGAGTTTACCTGAGGCGCAAGTATGAAAGTTATGATTGTGGCGTAAGCGCCAAATCCAAAGCCAGCAATGAGCCCGTGCACAACGGTCATTTTTAGTGGAACTTCTCTCTGTTCGCTTTCGTGTAGAGGAAGCCTTTCCGATTGGCTTGAATGATGGGTTTTGCCACCGAGTAAGCTGTCAATTGGCAAGTGTAAATATCTACCTTTTAACACATAAGAACCGGCAATCGCCATAACAAAACCTACGAGCATATACACAGGTCCATCCAAGTTGTATTTTTGATAAAACGCCGCAAGCCCAAGAAATCCAAGCGTAGTTAGAAACGCCCTTTGCGCCGTGAAGCCAAGCGAAAAGAGAAGACCCGCTTTCATTCCCGATTTTGTCGAATACTTTCCTATTGCATAACTAAACGTTATTGGCCAAGTGTGCTCGTCTGGTGTTGCGCCGTGCATCATGCCAAGCAAAAAGGATATCACGATTATTTCGGTAAGCGTGAGACCTGTGGGAGGGTTTAAAATGAAACTCAGGTTCATTTCTGACCTATATTAGGGTAGCCCTAACAACTATTTAAGCTCTTCCATACACTTGTGTGTGTCATCTGTTAGACGGATGTCAACCATCTGCTTTATAGCTCATTGGCGATTTATCCACAATTTTGTGGATAGTGGCTGTCTTCACGATCGTAGCACCAAAATAATCAGCCTACGAGGCTTCTAGACATGCGCTGTTTTTTACCATCGCTGTTTGAGGTTTACTCGTCCACATTCGTCTTTACCCCTTCTAAGTGATTAGCACGATGCCGCACATCAAAGATATATTCATTTTTCTAGGAACTTAGGCGCGTCACTATCGAACAAAGAAAACTTGAGTATAGTTTACAAAATAACGAAAGCTTAGCTCTTTCGGGACTGGATGACGATTTAATACCATATTTTTCTTTTGATGGCGTAGTTAAAGCGATCAGAACTACGGTTTCGATAAAGGCCGACTTATTAGCATGCTTTGTCAAACAACTATCTGATACCCATGTTTTGGCCGAAAGAGAATTTAATCTTAATGAGAGTAGATCGAAAAAGAGGTTGAGCTACTATCAAAAGTAGCTTTGTTATAACTTTTCAAAAACCTCGCCTTTTACGGTAGACCCAAAATAGCGAATAGCGCTGAGTGTAACCCATTCATGAATTTTGGATTCTACCGTTTAGCTGGGAAGTCAGGACTTATATTATTTTCACGCAAACCAAAGTTATGGCAAAATTATTGTTTGTCGTGCTGTGCGACCCTTCTAACTTGTCAGAATCGATTAAAGCAGCTCACGCTTTTCACTACGCCACCGAACTTAAGAAGGTAGGGCACGACGTTTTGGTATACTTGGATGGGCTTGGCACAAAGATTCCGTTCGCTGAAAGTCCGTATAAGGGGTTAAAACCCGCCTATCAAAGAGTGTTGTCAGACGGAATTCTTCTTGGTGTTTGCGGTTACTGCGCCTCGCCGGCGCATCTTAACATCGTTTCGAAGCTTTCAAATGTAAAAATCATAGGAGATGAGAACAACCACTACGCTTTTACGGATTTGGCAAAAGAGTACCAGCTAATTTTGGTTTAAAGTTTTCCTTAAAACCGTTTTAAGCCCACGCTTAACTATTTGGAATATACAACGAAATTAATGGTTACTAATCAAGCTTATAATTTTCTAAAAACCTGTTTGGGAATTTTGTGGCTGTTAGACGCAACGCTTCAGCTACAGCCATTGATGTTCACCAAGCTCTTTCCAGAAGAGGTGGTTTTACCAGCCTTTGAGAGTTTGCCATTTAAAGCGTTTTTTATTGGCACACTTTACCCCTTAATCCTTTCACACGTTTTTGTGTTCAACCTTTTCGTGTTCTGCGTTCAAGCATTACTCGGTTTTTTGGTAATTGTGTACCACAAAAGCGCTCTTACGCTTTC
>NEXD01000047.1 GCA_003019595.1 Candidatus Marsarchaeota G1 archaeon BE_D | reverse complement strand
TTACACCTTAAACGAGCACATCAATCTTTACAAGCGGAAATTGAAGGTATATTAATAGAAGCTCATTTCGAATATGCTTGGATTTAATATTCAAAAGTGTAGCTAATCAAAACATGGTAAAACCGTTACCAGACGAGGTCACAAAAAATTAAAATATAAGGCAAATTTGATAACTTTAATCCACCTTTCAAGCTATAGAAAATAAAATATTATATTCATATTCGTTAAAAATTAAACGCTGTATAGCTATATTCTAATTGTTTTCTAGTTCTAGAAACATTTATAAATATCGTGCAAAAATTCACAAGGATTGAAATGAGGACTGTGAACCGCTCAAAAAAGGGAATTTCAAGGACTACCTCTATAGCGATCGTTGTAGTGATAATAATCGCGGTTGTGGCTGGCGTGATAATCGCTACGCGTCATCCAGCGCCCACAACTCCAACCACATCATCTTCGACAACTACGACGACAACGACGAGTACAACGACTACGACGACAACTTCGACAACTACGACGACAAGTTTGGCGCAAACGTTGATGAGCCTAGTAGGCTTAAGCTCGCCACCGTCCACACCCGTGAAAATAACCGTTTGGAATAGTTACAGCACTTCGGAAAACGTGTTCTTTAACAAAACGATCGCGCAGTTCGAACAGACTTTCCCGTGGATTCAGCCAAGCGTCACTTATGGTGTGGGCGTCGGCACGTCTCAGTTCGAAACTGCTGCAAAAGCCGGACAGGCGCCGATAGTGTACAGGGATTCAAGCGACTCTGGCGGAGCACTTTTTGCCGCGGGATTGATACTCAACCTTTCAAGCTACTTACCCTCTTCGGTTTTCTCTCAGTACCTGCCAATTGCGATAAAAGACTGGACGCTGAACAACTCGGTTTACGGACTTCCAGACAACGTGAACTATATCGTGATGTTCTACAACAAGCACTTCGTGCCAACTCCTCCTAACACAACCGAACAGCTTGTGCAAATCGCTGAAAGCGTGAACTCAACCTACCACATCTGGGGAATATCATACGGAGCTGGTGACGAGTATGGCTACAGGTTTGCCGCGTGGTTTGCCGGTTTTGGCGGTCAAATATTCACAACGAAAAACGGTGTAGTGATGCCAGCGCTAAACACTAGTGCGATGGTTAACGCGCTCAACTTCTGGTACAACCTCACGTACTACCTAAAAGTGAACTACCTTGCGCCATCAACTGGCGCAGGAGGGGCAGAGGGACAGCTTTTTGTTTCGAACAAAACCGCGATAATTTTTGACGGACCTTGGGACCTCAACGCTTACTTGCAGGCGCTAGGGCCAAACTTGGGCGCGGCTCCTCTACCCATCGTGAGTTCAACAGGCCTCCACGCCGCTCCTTTTGTCGGTTCTACTGGCTGGGTTGTCGCGACACCTCAGGCAAGCGGTGCAACACAGCTTCAAATAAAAGCGGGGTTGCTGTTCGCGCTTTTCATGACGGACTACCAGTCTGATTTCAGCCTGTGGAACACCGCGCACGATTTACCCGCAAACCAACAGGCGTATAACAGCGCGATCGCTCAAATCAACGCGGGTAACCTTACGCCTTCATATCTCAACCCTGTAATGAAAGGCATACTCGAACAAGCACAGTTTGGCCAAAAATTCCCGAACATACCTCAAATGGCTTACTACTGGAACTCCTTCCATCAATATGCAACAGAGTTCTTTGCGGGAAAGATCACGGCGGAGCAGGCGGCGCAAGGAATGGAGAAGGCGTTTGTGCAAGCGCTTGAACAAGCAGGCTTTAGCTTGCTACCAGCTTTCGCGCTCGCACCAATTGAACCAAACTATGAAGACTAATCCCTCCCTCTCCAACCTTTTTTACATCCTGCCGATAGTAGCGGTGATTCTATTCCTTTTCCTATACCCCTTGGCATACGCGCTGTACATTTCGTTCACCAACATGAACACATTCCACTTTTTCCACTACTCCTTTGTGGGTTTAAGAAACTACGTGAGCCTTTTTAAATACGGCTACTTCTGGACGCTTCTCGGCAACACCGCACTTTGGACGGTAGGAAGCCTTTTACCGATGATGGCACTAGGTCTTGCGCTCTCTCTTATTTTGAATCAAAGAGATTTAAAGGGAAAATCTGTTTTTTACGCGATTCTCATTCTTCCCTGGGCTTTTCCAGGCTTTATTTCGCTTCTCGTTTGGCAGGGACTTTGGGTCGACCCTTACGGCATGATGAACAGGCTTGTTTTACCACTTCTTCACCTTCCTCCAATAAACTCGCTCACCTCGGTAAGAGGCGCTTGGATCGAGCTTATCACCACAAACGTCTGGCTTTCCTTTCCGTACTTTATGACAGTTTTTTACTCAAGTTTGCAGAGCATTCCGAATGAGCTTTACGAGCTTGCGGACACGGACGGCGCAGGAGCTTTCACAAAATTTATAAGAATAACCCTTCCTTCTCTCAAGGGGACTATTGCGTTCGTGTTTATAACGAGCTTTGTGTTCACTTGGAACAACTTCTATCCGATTTACCTTCTTACAGGAGGGGGGCCTGGAATTTCAACTGAGACCTTTACAGTTTACGCGTATCAGCAGGCGTTTAGCTATAGCAACTACGCTTTTTCTTCTGCGTTGTCCATCGTGTCAACCATTATCGTGGTTGTGATGGCAGTTTTCGTGCTCAGGTTCACCAAGATTCTGGAATCGATAACTTGAGGTGTTCGGCTTGCTAAAAAGAGTGATTAGCTTGCTCGTTTCTTATTTGGTGCTCATCGTGACGTGCGCATTTTCGGTTTTTCCGCTTTACTACGTGTTTGTGACATCGTTCAGCAATGCGCCCAGCCTTATTTCGCTGGACATCCCAGACCTCATTCCTTCTCACTTGCACTTTAGCGCGTACAAGTATCTTTTTTCAAGTGGTTTTTTGGAGCGCACATCTTTTCCAGTTTGGATAAGAAACAGCGTTTTTCTTGCGGCTTTGACCGCGCTTCTTTCGGTCGCACTCGCGATGACCACAGGTTACGCTCTTTCTAGGCTTAACATACCCGCAAAGAAGACACTTGCGACATTCATATATGTGCTCACGTTCTTCCCGTACACCGTAACCGCCGTGCCTCTTTATCTTCTATTCGCAAAGCTTCATCTATTGAACTACGCGGGGTTAATACTTGCTTACACCCCAGGAACTTCTACCTTTGCGGCTTTTCTTGCGAAGCTGAGCATCGACTCAATTCCCACTTCCTATGAAGAGGCCGCGATGATCGACGGAGTGAGCAGATTTCAGGCGTTTCTTAGAATCGTGATGAGACTTGCGCTTCCCGTGGTCGCTCTCACCGCTTTGCTTGGATTTCTCGGCGCTTACCTTGATTTCGCGCTCGCTTACGCCTTTATTTTGCCAAACGTAAAACTATGGACGGCCACAATCGGACTTTACTACCTTGCGGGTTTGCTCAACCCAGCGAGCGCGCCCGCGTACAACATCTTTGCGGCTGGCGCAGTTCTTATGGGCATACCTCTTATGGCGCTTTTTCTCGTGTCGCAAAGAATGATGACCAAGGCGTACAGTAGCCTTGCGGGAGTGAAGTGAATGGAGTACGTGAGGCTTGAAAACGTTTGGAAGGAGTACGCGTCAAAGAAAGGAAGGGTTCAGGTTCTAAAGGGGCTTAACCTCAGCATCGAAAAGGGCGAATTAGTCGTGATTTTGGGACCTTCTGGTGGCGGAAAAACCACGCTACTTCGCATAATCTCAGGCTTGCTCAAACAGGACAAAGGTCACGTTTACTTACGCGGAAAGCTTGTGAACGAGCTTCCTCCTAAGGACAGAAACGTTGCGATGGTCTTTCAAAACTACGCGGTTTATCCGTTTATGAGCGTTTTCGACAACATCGCTTTTCCGTTGAAAATTGCGCATGAGCCAAAGTCAAAGATCACGGAGAAGGTGAGCGAAATCGCTAGAATGTTAAGAATAGAAGAACTACTCGATAGAAAACCCAACCAGTTGAGCGGAGGTCAGCTTCAAAGGGTTGCGATAGCACGCGCTTTGGCGAAAGGCGCAGACATAATTCTAATGGACGAACCACTCGCGAACCTTGACGCACAGGTGAGAGTTTTTGCTAGAGAGGAGCTCAAACAGCTTCACAAAAAGCTTCAGACCACGATAATTTATGTGACGCACGACCAAACGGAAGCGATGAGTCTTGCGTCAAAGGTGGCGCTACTTTACGATGGAGCGATACAAGATTACGGTGAACCGCTTGAGGTCTATAATTCACCTGGAAATGCATGGGTGGCCTCTTTCATAGGAAATCCACCGATGAACTTGTTTGAGGCCGAAGTCGAAGACGGATGGTTGGTTCACCGAGAAATCAGGATTAGCATTCCTGAGTCTTATTCGCAAGTAGCAAAATCCTTAAAACGCGTGGTTGTGGGTTTTAGACCTGAAAGCGCAAGGCTGAACGAACAGGGAATATCCGCCAAGGTGCGCATGGTGGAAAGAATTGGGCTGTATTCAATTCTTCACATCGAAACAAGCGACCTTGAGCTTCGAATAATAACAGATCCCAAGTCCAACTTTGAAAGGGGCGACATTGTGAGTTTTTCAGTAGAAAGCGTGGTGCTTTTTGACGCAGAAAGCAAGCTCAACCTGCTACGCGTGCGTTGAGTTTTTTGTTTTGCTTCTCCTGCTCTCCCACGCACAGCAAACCCATGCGCAACAAAGCGCGTACTACCCTTCTTTTTTGTTATTGAACAACTGGGTAAACCAATCGGTTTGGATTTCCACGGGAATTCCGGTTCCAAACAGCACGCTAAACGGAATACCCAGCTATCCACCATCGATAAGAAACGTGTTCGACGGCAAGCTGGGCTTGCTCAACATGAGCGTTGTTTTCAAGAAATTTCAAACCATCAAGGCTTTTTTGGGCATGAACAACAGCGTTTCTCTCGTTTCCGATATAGGCGCGATTTCTGTTTACTATCCGCCCAACACGACGTGCTTTATTGTTTTGTCAAAGCTCACAAGCCCTATATTCGCCGAGGTTTTGTTCGGAAAACACTTGGTGAGCGTGAACCGAAAAGAGTTCACGCAAGCCCTTCCTTCGGTTTACCTTTTTTCAAACTCAAGCTATGTTTACACACCCACGAACGTGAGCTTTTCACTCGGGTTTGGTGTTCACTATCTTGAGGTGTGCTTAGACCACTCTTCGCAAATGAGTGTGGAGGAGCTGTTGAACTACGATGAGCACCAAGTTTCGCGCTGGCTTTCCGAGTCGCTCAAACCTGCCATTCCTAAAAGTTTGTTAAAAGAGTACTACCTTTCGCTTTTGCTCCTCGTTGACGACCAAAATCCTTACTACGGCTTTTTTGCCGCATCTCCCTCACCTGTTTACCTTTATGCGTGGGTCAGAGACTCCGAGTTCTCCGCTTTGGCGCTAGAGCTTTCTGGACACACCCGCGAAGCGCTCAAGTTCTGGACGTGGCTTGCCAACGCTCCCCGTTTACAAGGCTATTGGTACACGCGATACGACTTCTACAACGCAAAGCCAGACTACTCCTACGCTCTTCCCGAGCTAGATAGCACCGCACTCTTTGAAATAGGCGTTTACCAGTACTACGAAGTGACGCACGACAAGCGTTTTCTTGACTCAATGCTCGTTTCGCTCAACGAGTGCGTGAGCTACCAGCTTAAACAAATTGAAGGTTCCGCTTACGCCTTACTTCCTGAGGATTTGAGCGTTTGGGAAGACAGGTTCGCATACCACTTTTGGACTGAAGCGTTCAACGACTTGGGACTTAAGGACGCAATCGCGCTTTACAAACTTCTTGGCATCAACACAATCAGTTTGCAAAGCTCAGAGAATTCGCTCAACCTCAGCATTCTCGAACACTTCTGGAACAATGGCTTTTTTGCGTCCGCGCTGACGCAGAGTGTCGTTTTCTCTAACGGCACTTCAACCGCGACGCTCGAAGTGCTTCCCCCTGCGCTCGACTCTTCCACACTACTACCTGTTGCGTTTGGATACATCCAACCTTCTTCGCAAATGGCCAAACTCAACGCAAAACACGTAACAAAAGAGCTAAAAGTGGACGGCGGGCTTGCGAGGTTCCCGGGCGATGATTACCACTATACCCAGTACCTTTACGACAGCACTTCTGAAGACCCTCCTTGGGTGATCACCACCCTTTTTCAGGCGATTTTCGAAGAAAAGCTTGGAAACTACTCCGAAGCGCTCGCCTTGCTTAGGTGGTGTGCGCAACACTCTGAGCAGGGTTTGCTACCAGAAGCGGTAGACCCAAATTCGGGTGCGCCCCTTCCCACAACCTCTCCTCTTACATGGTCTTCGGCGATGTTCGTGATCGCGTCGCTCGGATTACCCAAGCAGGAAAAACCGCAATTCATTTGGCTAGGGATCATCATCACTTTTGCGATTTTGTTGTATATTGTTAAACGTATTACAAAGAAATCTCTTAAAGATTAAAGAACTTTACCCAATAATGACAAAATTTATTACTCTCTAGCATTTTTTGGTTTTATGCGCAAATGCGCTTTTTTTGTGTCACTTCTTGTTTCCGCTTCTCTTTTGTGTGCGTTTTGTGCGCAAACGAGCGCGCAGTCGCAATACACCGTGAACTTCAACGTCAGTTCGTTCGGTAACGTTACGGTTTCAATCTCGGGCATACCCGAAGGGCACATCGTAGACCTGCACTACGGTGTTGAGGCTCAGCCACAAGGTTCGTGGAACACGGTTTTTGACAAAAACATGACGTGGAACGGAAGCGCGTATGTGACAACCATTGGACCATTTCAAAACGGAACATGGGTAGCCTGGGTTTTCCATGACCTTACTACAGGCGCTTGGATCAACTTCGACAACCATCCTTTCTGGAACTGGAATCTTCTTGTTAACCCGCTACCATCAGAGCTTGGCAACACAAACGCGCAGGTTTTGAGTAACGGCTCCATTCTTATAACCACAATAGGAAGAGCGCCCGACCCGCTGGATTTGCACTACGGTCTTACAACGGGCTTTAGAACAGGACTGCCTTGGTCCCAAGTTTCCGACTTGCTAATGGGCTTTAATCCTCTAGAGGGTGAATACTACGCTTTAATTGGTCCTTTCACCCCTGGACAGTGGGTGCAGTGGGTTTACCACGACCTTTACACCAACCAGTATTACCACAACGACACCTACTACAACTTTGCGATTCAAGATGTTTACTCGCCACTCACCCTTGTAAGTAGCAACTACACCCGCTTTGTGTTCATCACATCGCAATCGATCACGCTCAACCTTTGGATTAAGAGCGGCTATTCGACGGCGCAAAAAGTGAACATTTCGGTTCAAGTTGACGGCAAAAACTTCGTGGAGCAACAAACACTCACACCCGGTTTGAACTATATTCCGTTTACCTTTAGCGCAAACCTTTCGCAGGGCGTATACCAGCCGCGGCTTTCAATAAAACAGGGAAGTAGCGCTTTGCTTTTTGCCACGCTTCCACCGCTTTATGTGCTCAACACCCAAGACAAAAAACCGCTCAGTGTGGTGATCGTGTGGAACATGCACCAACCACTTTACCTAGAGCCGAACGGTTCTTGGGCACAGCCTTGGGTAGTGCTACACACAGGAGAGGATTTTGTTTGGAATGGGCAACTCGTAGGTTCGTACGAGCTACAAGCGCTGCTACTCAAGCAGTACAACGTGAGCGTGACGATCGACTTTACGCCCGTTCTTTTATACCAGTGGGAAACTCTTCTCAACAAAAGCTTTAGCTATATCGGCCACTACAACGGCAACATTACGCACGATTTAATCGCGATAAAATACACTTTGCAGCTTTACAAACAGCTTGTCGAACAAGGAAGGGTGGAGGTGCTCACCGTGTCTTTCTACCACCCTCTCATGCCAATTGAATACGACAATGGGTGGGGAAGCGACTTGCTTTCTCAGCTCTTGATGGGAGAAAACATGACGCACCTCGTATTCGGCGTTTGGGCTAGTGGTGTGTGGACTCCTGAAGAAGCGTTCAACATGGCGCTCGTTCACTTGTACAACGAGTCGAACATCTCGTACACAATCCTTGACGAGCAGGCGTTTTTGCCTTACGTCACGCTGGTTTCTGGTTCGCTCAACCCAGACCAACCGTTTGTGGTTCAAGATTCAGTGGGTGAAAGGCTTACGGTTTTGTTCAGAAACACAACGCTTTCTAACGAATTCAGTTTTCAGTTCTTTAGCCAGTCACCAGAGCTCACTCAAGAAGAGCTTATCCAGCAACTTGCGCAAATTTACATGCGCGAACCAGGTGGCGTTGTCGTGATAGCGCTAGATGGCGAAAATCC
Source organism: Candidatus Marsarchaeota G1 archaeon BE_D (assembly GCA_003019595.1). Classification (GTDB taxonomy): domain Archaea; phylum Thermoproteota; class Thermoprotei_A; order Marsarchaeales; family Marsarchaeaceae; genus BE-D. The sequence continues at coordinate 5,227 of NEXD01000047.1, read as the reverse complement.
GCTCATCTTTAACCCGCTGACAGGACCACAAGACTTAAACGCGATATATAAAGCGCTTTCGAGCTACCAAGGAGCGTGGTTTGTTACTCAAACCGCTAGCGAAGCGATAGCGACGCACAGCGCGAGCGTGATAACAAACCTTCCTGAAAGTTCTTGGAACCTAAATCTGAACTACTGGAACAACGGTTATCTCGAAAAAACTGCAATCTGGCATTCTGTGGCTCAAGCAAGAGAGTACTTGATTGCGTTCACGGTGGCCGCTAGGGGTGAAGTCTCACCTATTGTGTGGACTCCCCCGGCGTCCGCTCCAAACTCGACCAACGTGTTGCAAACTCTTTGGAACTACCTTTATATCGCCGAAGGTAGCGACTGGACTTGGCAAACAGGTCCTCCCGCAAACGGTCCAGCCTGGTTCGAGGCGCAGGCGATGGTTTACACAAACGCGATAGTGAACGAGGTGACGCAGATGTTCAACGAAATAACGCTCACAAAGTACGAAATAAACCATAATCACGTGGATTTGACGATCGAAAACCGCCTGCCTTTTTCGATGAGCTTGACGCTTGTGGCGTCCACAACTGGTAAAACTGTGGTTCAAACGGTCGTTCTTGAACCAGGTAAAAACCACGTAAAGATCAAAGGAATAACGGGCGGGCAACTCATGATTGAGCTGTATTCACCCATTTCTCCAAATGACCTCGGGGACCATCCAATCGCGCTTTCGCAGTACGGCTTCTTAATAAGGAGCTTTGTGATCGACGAAAGCGCTCAGAGTGCAAAAAGTTTGGCTAGCTCGCTTTTCGCCGTTCTCGTCGTGGTTTTGATGGCTTTAGCGCTGTTTCTTGCAAAAAAGCGGGTGTAAACCTCGGTGTGTTTATATACCTTTTGATTGTGGTTCGGTGTGTCGCAAAAACAGTACGACGAAACAAATCCTGTCGCTCTCAAAAAAGCGGAGCTAAAAGAGGTGCAACAAAAAAGGCTGAGAGCGGTTTTAAAACGCGCCTACCAAAACTCTGCTTACTACCACAGAGTGTTCGAAAGCATTAGAATTTTGCCAGACGACATAAAAAGCGTTGAAGAGCTCTCAAAGCTACCGTTCACGACAAAAGAAGAGCTACGCAAACACGGATACCCGGCTGGTGGCGATTTTTTGGCGACGCCTTTTGAACAGCTCGTAGGGTGGCACATGACCTCCGGAACCACTGGCACGCCTGTGGTGAACGCGTACACACAAGGCGATATCATGGTTTGGACCGATTTGGTCGCAAGGTGCTTGATATGCGCTGGTGTGACCTCAAAAGACATTGTGGCCAACGTGTACGGTTATGGTTTGTTCACGGGCGGAATAGGGCTACACCAAGGAATTCAAAGGGTTTGTGCAAAGGTGATACCTTGGGGTACGGGTAGAACCGAAACGCTCGTCACAAGATTAAAGGAGTTTGGCGCTACAGTGATAACGGGCACACCGTCGTACGAGCTTTTTATCGCCGAAACAGCAAAAAAACTCGGTATAGACGCAAAGCGTGACCTGAAACTCAGGCTTGCAATACCAGGTGCGGAGGCGACGAGCAAGTTTATGCTACAAAGGATAGAGAGCGAGCTTGCTCTCACCGAAAGAGGTGGCGGTGCAAGGGAGATATACGGGCTAACCGAAGCGCTAGGACCAGGCGTTGCACAGGAGTGTCCAGAGGACTCGCACGAGTGGATGCACATATGGGCGGATCACTTTGTTGCAGAAGTTGTGGACCCAGAAAGCGGTGAACGCGTTTCCGAAGGAGAAAAGGGCGAGCTCGTGCTCACCACGCTCACGAAGAGTGCGATGCCTCTTTTACGCTATAGAACGAGGGACATCACCGTGATCACCGAATCCGACGACGAAATACCTCATCCAAAAATTGCGACAATAACAGGAAGACTCGACGACGTGATCTTTTACAAAGGCGCAAAGATTTATCCTTCAGCGATAAATCAAGTGGTTATGGCACACCCCGAAGTGCTCGAATACCAAGTGGTGATCGACAACTCGGCGCTCAACCCGAGCTTTACCGTCATCGTGGAAACCGCAAATCCTTCAGAGGAGCTCAGGCAAAAGCTGATTGAAGAAATAAGCGGAGTGAGTTTTGCAAGACCGCGTGTAGAGTTCGTCAAACCGAACAGCCTACCGAGGTTTGAAGGAAAATCTAACAGGGTTAGGCGCTAGCGCCTAAGAAGCCTTACGCCTAGCACAACACCGGGCGCGCCAAACAAAACCGGAAAAAGCAGAGAAAGCACGGACTTTACGCTTTGCTGGGTTTTTTGTATTTTGTAAGCCGTGATCACACTCACAAACGCGCTTGTGTTCGAGGAAACAGCAACACAAAGCGTTTCGTTTGTGGGAGAAACGCTGAGCGTGCCCTCAGTCCCAGAGCGCTTTTCGACAAACGGAATTTGAGTTATAAGCTTGCGGACGCGCCAACAAATAAACCGTAACGCTTGCGTTCGCGCTCCAACTCACAAAAGCGTTTGAGCGTGCGGGTATTACTGGTCCAAGCTTTGTTGCGTGCGGGCTTAGCGTAAGAGTTGTGAAAGCTTGAGAGCCCATTTCAGAAGAAACCGAGGTGGGAAGTGCGACAAAACTCGAAAGCGCGAGCACGACGAGAAACGCACCCACAATCACAAGAAGGATTCCTCCTACGACGCTTACCACGCTTTTAGAAGGTTCTAGCGGTTGGGAAAACTTCTTAAGAAGGCTCACCGCGTGTTTTCCCGCTTCAGAAAGCGTGTACCTAACCTGTTCGTCTTTTTGAACCAGGTTTCCGAGCGTCTTTAAGTGGTAGTTGAGCTTTCCCGTGTTTTTAATGCCCACTTCATTCATGTTCTCTGTGTAGCTCATCGCGCCTCTTTGCGAAAGCAGTTCAAGAATTCTACGCCTTGTGGTGTCGGCCAAAGCCTTGTAAAGCGCGTCCAAGTGTGCCACAAAAAAGTTTCGTAAAACGAGCGTATAACTTTTTTGACAAAAATTTTTGCCATGCGCTTCAACCAAAAACCAAAAAATTGACCACTTTTTTTGTCATACAATCGCAAAAAGCGTGAACTTTTGCCAAAGAGTCAAAAACTCCCAACGAAACGAGGGCGTTTTGCGAAAGTTGCTACAAAAAGCGCAGTTTTTTGTGCGCTTGGTGTTATCACATACAAAACATTTTGAGCGCGGTTTTATATGGTGACCGAAACCTTCGCACATTAACACCATCGAATGCTTTATAAACTAGTCCTATAAGACTAGTCCTGTGAGACTAGATCTTAAGAGACGCGAAATCTTGAACGTTTCCAAAATTAAGAACTGGACTCTGATTTACGGAAGGAGAAAAACGGGTAAAACCACGCTCGTAAACAACTACTTAGATCACGATTACTACGTCACCGTCGGAGACATCAACAACGCGGTTACACACGATGGGAAGATACTAAAACTTGAGGAAGCACTAATGGAAGTAAAACAGGTGTTGAGTAGAGGTGGCATCGCGGTGATTGACGAGTTTCAAAGGTTACCAGAAATATACTGGAGCCTGATATCCACTTGGGCACCGTCTGGTATACTTGTAGCTATAGCGTCTAGTTATGGCATCGTAAACAAAGTTTTTGAAAGAAATAGCCCCCTTTTGGGTTTTTTTACACCGCTTGAGATCGACATAATCTCCTACGAAGACGTGCTTGCGCAATTAAGGGAACCACTTATTTCAATACTCTTCAGAGATCCTTGGTTGATACCTCTGGTTGACAGCTATAGCGAGTTTGTTCAAAGGATTAAGGAGTTCGCGCTTATTAGTAAGGGGTTAATAGGTGAAGTGTTTAAAGAAGAGGAAAGGCAGCTCACGGATTTGTACTACAAAATCCTTCTTCTTTTGGGCGAAGGTATATGGAAGAGCTCTGAGATCACAGGAATTGCGCAACCGCGCGGTGGAGAGGCAACAACTTCATCCATGCTGAACAAACTCGCAAAAATGGGTTTGGTGATGAAAATACCAACTTTGGGCAGGGAGCTTTACTACAAGGTCAGGTCCCCTCCTCTTTCACTAGTGCTTTACGCGGAAAGCAAATACGTTATAAGCGAAAGCAACTTTCAAGTTAAAGAATTGCCAATAGGTAAGGAAGTGCAGTTTAGTATAGGCGAAATGCTAGCCAAGTATTTTGAAGGAGAGCTTTACTACTCACCCAAAGAAGACATAGATATACTCATAGTGAGAAAGAAAATTCCGATTTGGGCTTTTGAAGTCAAGATTGGGGAAATAGGTAAGAGTGACGCGCTAGAGTCTTTAAAGAGGATGAGCAAAGTCGCCAAAAAAGTGGGTTTCATAAGTCTTAAGGAAAGGCCAGAAGATTACGCTGACTTGAGCCTAGGCCCTAAAGAGCTATTAAAAATCGCTGAAGAGTTGACGCGAGATTTTTTAAAAACTGAATGATCATCTGAAATCGACGCCTTGGCTTTGTGCGCGTGGTGTTATCACATACAAAACATTTTGAGCGCGGTTTTATATGGTGACCGAAACCTTCGCACAAAGCGCTCGTTCAAGCGGTAAGGGAAGGTTACCCGAACACGCGCCCGACACACGCGAATGTGTATACGACGTATGTAAAGAAGGTTGACTGTAGACTCGCTAAAGCAGTGAGCCGCTTTTTGCAAAGCGCCAATTGGTGAATTTTTGGAAACCGAAAAGTTGTTGCAAATCTTTGAAAACGCTTAAAAAGCTTAAAATTTCACAAGCTGTGATGCGCGTTCACGCGTTTTTGTTGCTTCTATTTTGTTTTCCGCACTCAACAGCGCAACCTCAGACGCTTTCTTTCACTTTACCGTCTAACTATTACGAGTACCTTGATGTGAGCGTGTCTCAAGCGCAAAACCTGAGCTTTTCTGTGATTTCCAACGTGAGCGTGAGCGTTTACGTTTTCACCTCCCAAGCTTTTTCCACTTTTTCACAAACGGGCTCCGCACCCTCTGTGTTTAGTAAAACTGGCAAAGACGTGAAAGCGAGCATTGGGCCGCTACAAGCGGGCACGTACTATTTTGTCGTGGACAACGAAGGTGCGCACACCGCGCGTGTAAGCGTGTGGATCAGCGAAGAACCGCTTAGCGTTTACCTTTTGTACCACGCGCTTCCAGCGCCCATAGGAATCGCGGATTATGGTGTAGACGCAAACACCTACACGATAAAGTACACCGAAGTGCTCGGATACGCACACATCTTTTCGA
>NEXD01000046.1 GCA_003019595.1 Candidatus Marsarchaeota G1 archaeon BE_D | reverse complement strand
AACATAACGGTCTTGTCTAATAACCAAGAGTAGCTTCCTCTTTTTTGTCTCTCTGTCTTTCCAGTAACGGGGTGGTGAAACGTGATTCATATGAGGTGGCAATTTCCCTTGTTTCTTCAGCTTAAGGAGTGAGAAGAACGATGACCAAGCCTCATTGTTCTTGTTGATTACTTGTTGTGCATTAACACCTAGTATGTCCTTGTACTTCTCATAGTACTTCTTACATGTACCTTGAAAGTCTACTTGGTGTTGTTGAAAGAATTGTTGTCTTCTCTCATAATTAACTTCGTTGAACAACTTGGCAGAGATGTTAGCTAATTTTCTTAACTTTCTTTCTTGATAGCCGTTTGGAAGAAGTCTGACTACATTTGTCCTCGTGTTCTTATACTTGACTTCGTAGATGCCCTCCTCTGGTATTGCGGGAGAAATCGGCTCCCGCTCCTCATGCCCATTAAGTTGACCAGAGGAAGGCATCTGAAAGATGAATAGACGTTTAGGCTTAAAAAATTTTACCCCGCCCCTAGAAGGGGCGAAGCTTGTCGTCCGTTTTGTCAAGCGAGCTTGGTCAAGAGATAAAGTACGCGGTTTTAATGGCAAAAAAAGACTCTCTCATTAAAAGAGACTCACAAAGAGAGAACAAAATGGGTGAGCGTGTTCTTCAAGTTTACGAGGAGCTCAAACAAGTTGACGCAAAACACGTGATTTACACCGATGAGTTAACCATAGAGCAAGTGGCGAATGAGATTCTCACGCAAGAAAGATTCAAATTAAGTAGAGCGTAGCTCTTCCCAAATCTTTTTTGTGGAGCTTGTGCCAACCCTGAAGCTCATAGGGTGAGCGCTTCTTTTTGACGCATCAAGAAGTGTTTTGATCTGCTCCACGCTTCTAATCCCACCAGACACTTTGATTCCTATTTTCGGGTTGTAAACGCGCGAAAGTTCTGCGATGAGTGCGACGTTAGAAGGTTGAGCTCCAGTGGCATTCGAAAGCGATTGCGCAAACTGAGAATCTTCAAACCCTGTTGATGTCTTTATGAAGTCCGCACCGCTTTGCATCACAATCTTGTAAAGCTCCCTCTTTTCTTCTAAAGTGGTGTACGCGTCTTCCACTATTACCTTGATCAAAGCGCCGTTTGAGTGAGCGGCTTTAACAAGCTCTCGAATGTCTTCCTCGACTTCTCTGAAAGCGTGAGATTTCACAAGCGCAATTGGCGCCACCACGTCAATCTCGTGCGCACCCTTTTTTGCGAGGTTTTCTACGCTAAAGCGCCTTAACTCTGTCGTGGAACAGCCCAAAGGAAAGTCCGCTACCACGCACGCTTTGAGCGCCAACCCCTCTTGCTTTATTGTGTTTAAAACGAAATCAAGGTAAACCGGGTTGACGCAAACTGCGTAGCAACCAAAAACGCTAGCTTCTTTAACGAGGTTTTTTATGTGTTCAAGCGCGGCGTAAGCCTTGAGCTGTGTGTGATCTACCAGTTTTATCAAATCTTTCATAATTTAGAAGTTTCGATGCCCAATTTTTGCGTTTCGCAACTTTTCGGTTTTAAAGACAAGTAGAATTTATATGAAAACTATAATTTCGATTATACATATGATGGTTATAGTCACTAGGCAGGAAGACTTGAACCGATGGAAAAACACTGGAAGCCGTGTGCTCGTTTATGGTAGGAGAAAAACCGGAAAGTCTTTTTTTGTGAAAAATTTTACGAGCTGGGACGAATACTTTTTTGTTAAAAGAGACGGAGGGATTCTCGATACACGACGCATGCAAGAGATAAGTTACGAATTTCTTAAAGAGTATATGCTAAGAAGTGAAGGAAAAAGGTTTGTCATCGACGAATTTCAAAGACTGCCCTCGGACTTTCTGGATTTTTTACACGCATATCACGAAACACTAAAAGTTACGCTGATAAGCTCAACGCTTTGGCTTTCGTCCAAGTTCTTAGGTAGAGGTTCTCCCCTTTTAGGAGTATTCGAGGAGTTTAGAATGGGGCTTATAGACGAAAGAGACGTTCTCAGATTCCTTTTTGAAAGAGAAAAAGGAAGCGAAGTGGTCGAAAAAGCGGTGTATATGAGGGAACCTTGGATAATTCCAATGGTCAACGGTGAAATGCGCGATGAAATAAGCAGGATAATCTCGGAACAAAAGAACACTTTCGCAAGCCTAATAGGAGAAATATTTTCAGAAGAAGACAGACTGCTTAAGGAAAGCTATATGGCTGTGCTCACAGCGGTTTCCACAGGAAAAGTGAAATCTACAGAAATATCTTCGTATTTGTTTTCACGAAAGCTCATAAAGAGGGACGACCCGAGCACAATACAAAGCTACTTAAAAATTCTTGAGCAAATGGGTTTGATTGAGAAGGTTCACGTGATCAATAGAAGGTACAAGCAGTTTAAGGTTTCTTCGCCTGTGCTAGACCTTTACTTCTATCTTGAGGGAAAATACGGTTTTTCGGAGTTGGAAGTTCCACAAAGCGAGATAAGAAAGGTGGTTGACGAAAAAACGCCGCGCTATGTCGAAGATTTCATAAGAACACTGCTTTCAAAGTTGTACGGCGAAAAAGCGGGTAAAATTGTTGAAAAAGATTATGAAATAGACATCGTGCTTTCGTCGTTTAGAAGCACAAAGCTTGTGGGCGAAGTCAAATGGAAAAGTTTTGTTGGAAAACACGAAATTCGAAGAGTTGAAGAGGTTTTGGAAAGATTTAATTGCGAAAGAGTGCTTGTAGTACCTGATTTTTCTGCTCTAGAAAGGGAACCCAAAAACATTCGCGTGCTTGACAGCTCAAGCTTAAGGGATTTACTCTTAAGACTCGCTACTCTTTAAAGCGTAGGCTAGTTTAATTTTCAATCGCACACTTTGAATTGGCAAATGTTTAATAAAAACCCTTGCGATTCAATAAAAAATGTCGGCGAGTGTTTTAAAACAGTACATCGAAGCAAGCCTTGGAAAAAAAAGACTCACACTTTTTTTGAAACGCGCGACGCTCTTAAACGTTTTTACAGGAGAGCTTTACGAAGCTTCGATAGGCGTGTACAAGGACAGAATAGTTTACGTGGGTAGCGCAGAAAGAGAAGCTGAGCGCACGCTGGACGCTAGCTCTTTTGTGGCAGTACCAGGCTTTATCGACACCCATATGCACATCGAAAGCACAATGCTTACGCCCTTTAGGTTTGCGCAAGCGGTTTTACCACACGGCACAACCTCGGTTTACGCAGACCCCCACGAAATCGCAAACGTACTCGGAAAAGAAGGCGTAAAGATGATGGCTGAAAACGCGCGCTTTCTTCCGCTTAGATTCAACTTCTACTGTCCGACGTGTGTTCCTGAGTCAAACGCGGTGACCGCAGGGGCGGAGCTCAAACCAGAAGACATAAAAGAGCTACTCGACTCATCGCTTGCTTGCGCACTCGGTGAAGTGATGGACTATCCAGCGGTGCTTTCAACGGAACAAAAGATGCTAGAGATTTTAAAGCTTGCGCGCGAAACGCCTCTTGTTGTGGACGGCCACTCTCCTCTTCTTTCTGTGGACGAGCTCAACGCGTATGTGACCGCGGGTCCTGAAGCAGACCACGAAAACTTCACAACTGAAAGCGCTCTACAAAAGCTCAGGCTTGGAATGTTTGTGAAGCTTCGTGGACCTGAAATCCTTGACGTGCCAAGATTCGTTTCTATGATCAAATCGCTAAAAAGCGCCCCGAACATCTTGTTTTGCACAGACGATTTGATGCCGGACACGCTTTACGAAAAGGGCCACCTCGACTATATCTGTCGTAGTTTCGTGGAGCACGGACTAGACCCTGTAGAAGCGGTGCGTAGCGTGACGCTAAGAGCGGCGCAGCACATGAGAAATCACGAAATTGGAGCGATTTCTCCTGGAAGGCTTGCGGACATCGTGTTACTAAGAAGCCTTGAGCACTTTGAGGTGGACAGCGTTATCGTGGACGGTGAGCTTGTAGTGCACAAACGCGCTTTTGTGCGTGAGCTTCCGAAAAAGCAGTTCGAAAAAAGCGCGCAAAAAAGCGTAAAGCTCAGAGAGCTAAAGGAAGACGATTTCGAAGTAAAGCCGCCAGTAAAAGACGGGCAAATTGTGGTTCGCACTATCGAGTTTGGAAGTGGCGGCTCGGACGCTGGAATGGGTTACTTGAACACGATCGTAACAAGCTTTGGACGCGCCAGCTTGCGAGTAAAGCAAGGCGAAATAATTTTGGACGATAGCGTTGCTTACGCGTTCGTGTTTGAGCGCCACGGAAAAGGCGGAGGAAGCTCTTACGGCTTTGTCAAGCTATTGAAAGAAGGCGCGCTCGCAACAACCGTTTCACACGACTCTCACAACCTTGTGGTCGTTGGAAAGAACAAAAAAGACATGGTAAACGCGGCAAACGCGCTCATTCGTTGTGGAGGTGGGTTTGCCGCATCAAAGGGCGGGGAGCTACTTGCGCTTCTTGAGCTTCCGATTGCGGGTTTAATGTCAGAAGAAAGCGTTGAGCTTGTCGCCAAAAAAATGAAAGGTTTGAGACGCGCGTTTCTCGAACTGGGAGCGCCAGACCACCCTTATATGCCTTTGATCTCGATGCTCTCTCTTTCTGTGATACCTCACGCAAGGATCACGAACAAGGGTGTTTACGACGTTGACCGTCAAAGCTTTGTCGACCCAATAATCGAAGTGAGGGAGGAGTGATTTGCACCCTTCATCCATTTTGATTCGCGGTGCGACGGTTGTCACGATGGACGAAAAAAGAAGAATAATAAAAAACGGTTGTGTGTTCATCGAGCACGGAAGGATTCAACATGTTGGAAGAGAGGACGAAGTCAGGGAGAAAGCGGATCTTGAAATACACGCAAAGAGTATGGTGGCACTTCCCGGTCTTATCGACTGCCACGTTCACTTGGCGCAGGCGATTCTAAGGGGTGTTGCGGAAGACCTTCCTTTGATCGAGTGGCTCACGAAAAAAATTTGGCCGTTACAAGGAAGCTACACAAAGGAAGAAGGTGTGGCTAGCGCAAAGCTCTGCATGCTAGAGATGATAAAAAGCGGCACCACCACTTTCTTGGAATCTGGCTTGCACCCTCGGTACGGAATCGACGAAATCGCGCAAGTTGCGGTGCACTCCGGGTTGCGCGCGTTTCTCTCAAGGATGATCATGGAGGGCTCAGGATACGCCTCTCAAAGCGGGACGCTTCACCCTGGGCTTGTTGAAAGCGGTGAGCAAAGCTTTTCCGATGCGCTTCGGCTTCACAAAAAGTGGGACGGACGTGAAGGAGGTAGAATCAAGTTTTGGTTTGCTCTTCGCTCGCTTGGTGCGGTGACTAAGAGCGTGATCGAGCAAACGTGTAGCGCGGCAAGAGAGCTTTCAAGCGGTGTGACGATGCACCTTGCAGAAGTGAAAGAAGATGTGGAGTACTCGAAAAAGCAGTTCGGTGTAACACCACTAGAGTTCGTGAAAAGCGCGGGAATGCTACAAACAAGAAGCGTTTTTGCGCACATGGTTTGGCTTGAAAACCACGAAATCGAAGCGCTTTCAAAAAGCGCATCAAGCGTTGCGCACTGCCCTTCTTCAAACTGCAAACTCGGTTCTGGAGTTGCGAAAACGTACGAAATGACACGCGCTCGCGTGAACGTCGCGCTGGGAACGGACGGCGCACCTTGTAACAACAGCCACGACCTGTTTCGAGAAATGCGCCTTACCTCCTTTTTACAAAGGGCAAGGCTTTTAGACCCGACTGTTATGGGCGCGCAAACCGTTTTGGAAATGGCGACGATCAACGGCGCAAGGGCGCTTGGAATCGATCACGAAGTCGGCTCTTTGGAAAAGGGAAAGAAAGCGGACTTGATTCTTGTGGATTTGTCAAAGCCACACACAACTCCATCGCCAGACATCGCCGCGACACTCGTTTACTCTGCAAGCGGTTGCGACGTGGACACTGTGATCGTCGACGGCAAGCTTTTGATGCAAAACAGAAGAGTGCTCACGATCGACGAGGAGCAAGTTTTAAAACAAGCAAATGAAGCGCTTTTGCGCGTTTTGGATAGGATTTAAAAATGTTTGGGAGAAACAAAACTTGTGAAGGCTCTGGTCACAGGTTTTGAGGGCTGGCTTGGTAAGACCAATCCAGCGGGTGTCATCGCGAAATCTTTAGACGGCGCAAAAATCAACGACCTTGAAGTCGTTGGAAGAGAAATACCCGAAGACTTCACAAAAACTACCCAGCGTGATAAAGCGCCTTATCGCCGAAGTTCAGCCTGAGATTTTTTTGGGGCTTGGCTGGGACTACACAAAAGGAATTAAGGTGGAAAGGATTGCGCTAAACGTGATGGACAGCGACTTTTGGGGCGAAATCAAACCGGACAACTACGGAAACACGCCGCACAACCAAAGGATTTTTGAGCGCGCGCCTCTTGCGTTGGAGTCCACGCTACCCGTCGACCAAATCGTGCAAACGCTAAAAAACTCGGGGATCTTCGCTTTTCCTTCTTACTTTGCGGGAACGCACTGCTGTAACACTGTGATGTACTCAGCGCTTTACTACTCAAGAAGGTCAAAAAGAATAGCGGGTTTTGTTCACATACCGCCAATTCCAGGAATGTTTGAAAACACACCCACGATGGAGCTAGAGCAAGAAAAAAAGGCGATTGAGCTCGTGTTACAAGTTTGTCGCACGCACTTCAAATCCTGACGAAGCGACCGTTCTTCTCAAAGCCAACACCTTCTTCGTAAACTGGCTTACCTCTTACCACAGTGTGCTTCACTTTTCCTATAAGCTTCATTCCGTGGTACAACACGTTTTCTTTCGCTTTCGTGTGTAACTCTTCGCCCTTTACCACCCACTCCTCTTTCGGGTCGACTATCGCAAAATCGGCGTCAAGACCTACCATGATGTCTCCCTTTTTTTGTTGCAAACCAAAGATTTTTGCGACGTTTGTGCTCAGCTTTTTTGCGAGCGCTGTATACGACAAACCAAGCCTTTGAGAAAGTGTAAAAAGAAGAGGAAAGCGTAGCTCAACGCCCACAACGCCAGGTGGCGCCTTCCAAATGTCTTCGTACCCTTGGTCCTTTTCGTGCTTTGCGTGAGGCGCGTGGTCGCTCACCACGATGTCCACGGTGTCGTCGAGCAAAGCGTCGAGCAAAGCGGAAACGTCTTGCTCATCTCTTGCTGGAGGGTTGAATTTGGCGTAAGGTCCAAACTTTTGCAACGCTTGCTTTGTGAAAAAAAGGTACTGCGGACAGGTTTCACAGCTCACCTTTACACCCTGCGACTTTGCCGCGCGAATCACCTCAAGCGCTTGTTTTGTGCTCACGTGAACGATGTGAATTTTTGCGTGAAGCTCTTTTGCAATTCTGATCACGTTTGAAACCGCTATCGCTTCCGCAAAAGCGGGTCTAGACTCAGCGTGCGCGAGCGCGTCGCGCCTTCCTTGCGACTGAAGTCGTTTTGTGAAAAGCTGGACGATTCCGTCATCCTCTGCGTGAAAGCTGTGAACGAGCCCTGTTTTTGAAACCGCTTCCATCGCTTCGTAAATTGCGCTCGTCGTCGTTGCGAGCGCCCCTGCGTACTCGGAAATTCTTTCGGCTGGTGGGGAAACGGTGTAGCTTTTGAAGGCTATTGCGCCAGCGCGTGCGAGCGCTTCGACTTCTTGAACGTTTTCGGATCCTGCGGCGCCGTAAAGCGCAAAGTCCACGTACGCCTTGGAGCTCACTATAGAAAGCTTTTCCGAAAAAAGATTCGCGTTTGTGACCACGGGTTTTGTGGTGGGCATGTCGAACACGCACGTCACGCCACCAGCCGCGGCGCTCTTTGTGCCACTTTCAAAGTCTTCTTTGTGAGTAAGCCCCGGGTCTCTAAAGTGAACGTGAGAGTCGATAAAACCTGGAAACACCAAAAGCCCGGATGCGTCTAGCGTTCGCTCGGCGTTTTCCGTGTCCAGTACACGAGAAATCCGTGCGATTTTTCCGTCAAGAACAAAAATGTGCGCTTCGAACACTCCTTGGCTACTCACAACTTTTCCAGATTTTATCACCAAGTCGTAAGTGACCATTTTGTTCACTTCTTTGGTGTAGCTTTTATTTTTTATCATCGTGCGAATAACGCGTTTAGCGAGTGTAACTAGTTTTCAAGCGCGGAAGCTCTTTATCTTGCGGTTAAAACGCTCAAAAGTTTAAATCTGTTTGTGATCTTTTTCTTGTATGTCTGAAGAGCTTGTGGCAAACATGATTTCTAAGATGCAAAACCATGTGATCGTGATGGGTTACAAGTATCTTGGGATGTATGTGGTTGAGCGCTTAAAACAGTTGGCGCTTGACTTTGTGGTTCTTGTTCGTGATGAGTCCCAACTTCCTTCTTTGCACAAAGAAGGCATCCCAGCAATTGGCTCTCCTATCGCAAGATCTTACCAAGCGCTACTTAAGGCTGGTGTGGAAAGGGCTTCCGCGATAATTTGCACGTTTGACGACGACGGCGACAACCTTCTTGCGATTTTGAACGCAAAAAAGCTAAACCCTAAAATCAGGGCGATCACGATCGTAAACGACGAGGAGCTTTACGAAGCTGCGCTTTCTAGCGGCGCAGATGTAGTGGTAGCGCCCTTTGAGCTCACAGGCCAAATTCTTGCGATGTCCACCGTTTCTAAGGGCGTTTCCGCTGTTTTCGTGAAAGGAAGCATGAAGAACAAGTTCATAGCGGAGTTTCAGGTGAACAGAGAAGTGTCTATCAGGTTTGGTGAGCTTTGTAAAAGCGTTTCTGTGATTATGGTGCTCACCAAAAACGGCGAGTTACTCGCAAACCCACAAGACGACTATATCGTAAAAACCGGTGACGTGATATACGTTTTAGTGGATAGCTCAAACCTTGTTGAAGTTGAAACACGGCTTGTGGAACTTGGTGTGATCAATGGTTAAGCGCATTAAACCCTCCGAAAGGCTTACTGGAAAAATAAGAGACGTGCTCGACGTTCTGTTTTACGGTCCATTTGCGGTTTTAAAACACATCAAAATTCAGCTTGCGCTGATTGCGCTCATGTTTGCGTTCGGCACTTTCGTGTTCATGCACTTTCAGGATTTAGCACCTCTTGCCGCGTTCACCGCATCCGTTTCCACGATAACCACGATAGGAATCTACGCGCCAAACATCGTTAGCATGCCACCAGTTGAGCAAGTTATAATGGTGTTTATGTTTATCGTTAGCGTGGGCTTGGCCGCTTCTCTTGTGCAAAGCATCGTCACAACCGTCGTAAGTCGTGAGGTTTTAAAGGAGGAGCTTGTGATAAAGAAGGTCGGAAGGCTTGAGCGTCACATCATCGTTGCGGGTGAAGGTAGGCTTCTTATCGATGTGAGCAATTCACTCAAGAAGCTACACGTAGAGCACGTGATTTTGACGTCAGAAAAGGATTCCGTAAAAACTTTTATACATGGTGGCACTCTTGCGATTTACGGAAGGCCTGTGGACGCACAGCGAGCGCTAGAGCTTGCAAACGCCAAGCGCGCAAGCGTTTTGGTTTGCACGTTTGACGACGACGGCGACAACCTTCTTCTCGCGATGAACGCAAAAAAGCTAAACCCTAAAATCAAAATTTTGATAAGCGTCAAAGACAAAGCGCTTGCAAACTCTCTACAATCATCCGATTTTGACATGGTACTACCGGTTTTCGACATCACTTCACACGTGCTCGTTCAAGCGGCGCTTTCGCAAGATGTGGTCGGCGTTTTCCTTCGGAAAAACGACGAAACGCGTGAATATCCGTTGATTTTGGAGTTTGTCGTAAAAAGAAGCCAAAAGCTCGACAAAATGCACAACCGCACGATAATGGTGCTTTCAGACGGAAAGATTCTTGCAAATCCGTCGCAAAACGCACAAATCAAACAAGGAGACAGGCTTTATGTCTTTTCCGAGACGCTAAAAGAAGCTCAAGCGTTAAAGGCGTTTTTCGAAACACGCTAAGGAGGTATTTGCAGCATCACTGCAAGTAAGAGCACGCAAAGCATGAGCGCTATGTTCAAATACGAAAACGCTCGCGAAACTCTTCTAATACTTGAAAGCTTTGGGCTGAGTTGCTCTCTTTCGCTTTGGTTGGTTTGCATCAAGCGAACAAGCCTTGAAATTCTTCGCCCAAGGTAAACGTTGTTAAAGTAAATCGAAAAGATCATCACCAAAACTAGCACGCTTTTTAAAAGCAGAATTTTTGCAAAAATTCCAAAACCCAAACCTTTCAAGTACCACGTCGCGTTGTAAACACCCGTGACAACCAAAATGACCAAGGAAATGTCGACGATTTTGCCAAACCTTTTTGCGACGCGCACAACAACTTGGTTTCTCACGTCTTCTGGTGAGTCTTTTAGCGCTGGTAAAAGCGCAATCCACATAAAGAGCGAACCTCCGACAAATATCACCGCAAAAACCAAGTGTGCGTAAAGCGAAAGCAGTGGAAAGAGTGACACATTCGAAATTTGTGCACCGAGATATTTAAACCAGTTCGATCAGGCTGATTTGGTCTTGTATTCTCAAAAAGTAAAAAGGTGTGTGAGGTTTTACGCCGTAAACTAGGGTTGCGCCGTCAATCGAAGTCACGCGGATGTGCTTGTCAACGAAGTAGTAAACAGATTTGGTGAATGGTGAAGAAGAGGAGCCGTTGAACACAACCACGTCCCCATTCTCGCTTGCGCTTGACAAAACGGAGTAAAGCGCGGAAGAAAGCTTTTGCCGCTCATTTGAAAACCTTTGTTGAAGAATACACGTTGAAAAAGCGAGCATAACTTTACGAGAAGGCGCGTTTGCTCTCACCTCTTCTTTAGCGCTTTCTAGCTCTTTCACAAACTCGTCGACTGAATTGGGAATCGCGCTTGCAAGCTCATTTTTTGTGAAAGAGGGTGTAAAAATCCTCACCCTGCTTTTTACCACTTGCTCGGAAAACACTTTTTGGGCGTTCAACAAAATTCGCTCCATGTATTTGTCGAGATGGGACACGATGAGCGCCCCACCACCGTGCGCGACAAAGTTTGACAAAGCGGCCGCACTAAACACCGGTTTGAGCTCGTTTCTTACGTTTGACGAAAACTCGTAACCCACGCTACACCCAAACTCTAAAACACCGAACACCCTATCGAAATCGCGTATTCCGAGCGTGCACAAGTTTTGTGGTTTACGAACCACTTCAAATCGCTCAGGCAGTTTGAAGAAGTCGCTGAGTGGTGCGACCGAAAGCTTTGCGTCTTCTAGCGTAAAAAGAAACACTGGGTTTTCCACTCTTACGCCTCGAAGCTTTAGGATTTTTAGTCTTCTTAGCGCTCTACCTTTCACCGTTTCAAACTCGGTTTGAATCACGCCGTCTGATGCGTACTCCAAAGGAGAAAGCTCAACCCTTTCAGATACAAACACGACCTTTGCGCCAGCAACCGGTGTTGAGGCAAGGTGAACAAGCGCGGATTCGGTTTTGAGCGCTTCGTTTTGGGGTAAAATTCTTGCGAACGAGTCCCACGAGTCTACAATCACTAGAGAGTTTTCGTGCTTTAAAGCCTGCAAAAACTCTTCGACCAAAAGTTCAGGCTTGCCAAGCCTCACGTCTCTTATACTGGTTTCTGGTAAGCTTTGTTTGAGCCAAGGAAACTGTTTGTCTATGTTTTCTTCGGAAACGCGCGTTGAAATGTAGCTCACCACGCTCGGTTTGAGAACGAGCGCAATGGTGAACGCCAACGTGGTTTTTCCACTTCCTGGCGCCCCTTTTAAAAGAAGCGTCGTTCCTCCACTCTCGAAAAACTTGCGAAACAGCCCAAAAAACTGATTATCTACTTTATCAGTCATTAGCCACTGTTTGCGAAACGTCAAGGAGAAATTAAGCTTTTTGCTGGGCTTGACTGATATGGCAAAAAGTCACAAAAAATTTTCGCTTTCGAAATCTTGGTGAATAGGAGTTGCGTTTACACAGAAAAATTTCAAAAACTTTATAAATCATTGTACAAACACCACGATATGCGAACAAAAGGTATTAGTCGTGGAGCGATAATAGCAGCAATAATTGTGGTGGTCATCGTAATTGTTGGAGCTGCTATTGCTCTTACGCGCACTCCTTCGAAAACTTCGACCACCGCAACGAGCTTTTACACTACTACGACGACATCACAATCTTCTTCAACTTCCACCACATTACCAAACACGCTTGTGATCGACGAAGCTTCAAGCCCTTCGACCAACGATCCAGGGGCTGTGATTGACAACAACGGTTTAGAGCTTGCGCAAAACACCGAGCTTCCTCTTATATTCTTCAACAAATCAAGCTATTCTCAGTTTGTGCCAGTGCTAGCCACAAACTGGAGCGAATCTCCAGACGGTTTGACTTACACCTTTACACTGAGAAAGGGTGTTTACTATAATAACGGTGACCCGTTTAACGCTTATGTGGTGTGGTGGAACATTTACAGGGATATGTACATAAATCAGCCAGCTGATTTTATCTTTTACACGTATTTTAACACATCTGGCGTCAGTGTGAGAGATTTGAACGAGTTTAACAATTCTAACAACGTGCCCACAAACTCAACTCTTCTTTCGATTATGCAAAATCCCCATAACAGCGTGACGGTGATAAACCCTTATGAAGTGCAGTTTCACTTGACCAATCCTTTTGTGGCTTTTCTGTACACGATAGGCACAGCTCCTTGGGTTTTTGTTGACCCTCATGTCGTCGAAGAGCACGGAGGTGTTGTGGCAAATCAGCCAAACTCTTGGATGTCTGTGAACGGAACTACCGTGGGCGATGGACCTTACATCTGTGCGCAGTACGTTCCAAACCAGTACGCAATTCTTGTGGCAAATCCAAACTACTGGGCGCAAAATCAGAGCACAAACTTCTTTACGGCGCCTCCACACATTGAAAAGGTTATCATTTACTATAAGACAGATGAGCTCACAAGAGTTTTGGATTTAGAATCTAATAAAGCGCAAGCTGCGATTATCACTTTTAACGACATTAAGAACGTTTTGGGCGCAGACAAGAATCTTTACATTCCTAACACAGGACTTTCTGGTTCGCTCGAATTTATCACGATTGACACGGAAAAACCACCGACGAACAACCTGCTTGTGAGAAGAGCGATTATTGCCGCAATAAACGTCACCCAAATTGAGCAAGAAGTTTACAACGGTTACGCGGTGCCTGTCGTTGGCCCAGAACCCCGAGGATTCTTTGGGTACAACGATTCCATACAACCTCCAGCGTACAACGTTACGCTCGCAAAACAGCTACTAAAACAGGCTGGCTACCCGAATGGTCAAGGCCTTCCACCGATCAATTTCGTATATCCGCAAAGCGCCTATCTTTCACTTGTTGCTCAAATTCTTGTACAGGATCTTGCGCAGATTGGGATCACTTTACAACCTCAGCAGGTTTCGTTCGACACCTGGTTAAGCCTTTCAACAGTTCCGGGCAATGCGTCTAACGCGCCAATCCTTGACTTTGGTTCTTGGACCTACTACCCTGACTTTAGCGCGTACGAGTTTATCGTGGATCAGCAGCTTGGCGCCTTCTTCTTTATGAACAATCAAACCATAAACCAGCTTATTTTGGAAAGCAACACTCAACTCAACTCCACGCTAAGAGCGGAAGAGATCTCCCAAATTACGCTATACGTTAAGCAAAACGCGGCGGTGATCTGGTTGGGTCAAGACGTCGACCTTTATGACACTGGAGGAGGATTTGGACCAGTGATATGGAACCGTTGTCTCACTGGCATGTGGTACAACACCGCGTTTAACGGCGTTCCGTTTAACTCTGTGTACTACGTGTGCACGCCAAGCTAGTGGTGATGAAATGGGTTTAGTGAGCTATGTCGCAAGAAGGCTGCTATCGCTAATACCAGTAGTTCTTGGTGTCACCTTTATAACATTTTTCATCTTTTCACACCAGAGACCCCGTCCGTAAGGGCGTGGAGTTAAGTATAAATACGAATTTAGTATTTAAAAAGATTGGGGACGTTCCCTGAAAGCACCAGTCACAAGTGTGGGTATGTTACCCACGTTGAAGGAAGAGAATATCACTGTCCTAAGTGCGGCCTCAAGTACAACCG
>NEXD01000045.1 GCA_003019595.1 Candidatus Marsarchaeota G1 archaeon BE_D | reverse complement strand
GGTTTGCCAATTGAGCGGTCGAGCGCCTCAAGCTGTTTTTCCCTGTCAAAAAGCTCTTTTCTTGACGACTTGGGTCTTGGGTCGAATAGCAAGTTCCGCACCGGAACTAAGTTCCGCACCGGAACTAAAAACTTTACGAATAAAGTTTAAAACATAGAAATCTTTTTGTTGCTTATGGAGTTTGACGCTATAGTAATCGGCGCGGGAAACAACGGCTTAAGCTGTGCAAGAAAACTTGCTTCAGCTGGCGCGCGCGTCGCGATTTTTGAAAGCTCAAACGTTCTTGGTGGTGCCGCGCGCACAGAAGAGCTTTGGCCAAACTACAGAGTTTCCTCAGCAAGTTACGTGTTAAGCCTAATGCCACCCGAAATAATTCGCGAGTATGAACTAGAAAGGCACGGTCTTAAAATGCTTCTAATGGAACCTTCGATGGTTCAGCCGTTTCCAAACGGAAAACAACTTATAATGTGGCGTGATCCGCTGAAAACTTTGGACGAAATAGCAAAGTTTTCAAAAAGGGACGCGCAAACCGCGGTCGAGTACTACGAAGAGTGGGAGAGATTCTTTCAGATTTTCGATCGCCACCTTCTTACACCAAATCCGCCACGCGTTTACGAACTAGAAGAAGAGCTGATAAAAAACGGCTTGGAACACCTAATACCTCATATGCTGTACGGCTCAATCGGCGACTTTTTGGACGAACACTTCGAATCTGATGAAGTAAAGGTTGCGCTTGCGCCAGAGGCGATAATCGGCTCTTTTGCAGGTCCTTACACACCTGGTAACATGGTGAACATGATTTTACACACAATGGGGATGTCCACAGGGGTAAGAGGCGCTTGGGCTTATGTAGAGGGCGGAATGGGTTCCGTTTCTCGTGCGCTCAAAAACAGCGCAGAAGAGCTCGGTGTCAAGATCTTTTTGAACACAAAAGTGAAGAGCATTTTGGTTGAAGGGGGAAGGGTAAGGGGCGTTGAGCTTGAAGACGGAAGAAGGGTTGAAGCAAAAGTGGTAGCTTCAAACGCGGATATAAAAACCTCGCTGCTTGATCTTTTGGGCGAAGAGCACTTGGAAAAAAGCGTAAAAAGAAGAGTACGCGCGCTCAAAAACATCGGCGTTTCTACGAAGGTTCACGTTGCGCTTGACTCAATTCCGCGCTTTCGCGAAGGAATAGACACGCAGCTTGCGGTGTCTTCGATCATTCACATCGCGCCGACGCTTGAGTACTTGGAAAAGGCGTATGACGAGGCAAAATACGCAAAGCCTTCGACCAACCCGTTTATTTCACTAGAGTTTCCGACGGTTTACGACAAAACGCTTGCTCCGCAGGGCAAGCACATAGCGTCGATGTTCGTTCAGTACACGCCTTACAACGCGCAATGGGACAAGTTAAAAGAAGAGTACGTGGAAAGGGTTTTGGATGCTGTGAGCGAGTACGCGCCTGATTTCAAAAAACACGTTTTGCACAAGCACAGCTACACGCCTCGCGACTTGGAAAGAGTGATAGGAATCAAAGGAGGAAATATTCACCATATCGATGTCACTCTTTCTCAGGGTTTTGGTAACAGGCCTCTTCCTGGCTGGGGGTACACCACGCCAGTCAAAGGCTTGTACCTTTGTGGCGCTTCAACGTATCCAGGTGGTGGCGTTTCCGCAGTACCAGGTTACAACGCCGCAACAAAGATTCTGCAAGACCTAAAAGGTGAAAAGCTTGGATAAGAGCTTTCAAGGAAGTTTTGCGCTACAAGCGGACGCGCAAAAGGTGCTAGCTATTTTGAAAGACATCAAAAGCGTGGAGTTTTTAGCGCCCGGTGTTCAAAGCGTTTTGAAAATGGACGAGCAAAACAAAGAAGCGCTTGTGAAACTCAAAATGAGCTTTGGTTCACTCTCTTTTGACAGAGAGGTGCTTTTATCTTTAAGAGAAATAGAGCATGGTGTAAAACTCAAGGCGAGCACGTACGGGCTTGAGCTTGAGGCGAATGTGTCCGTTCAAAAAGCGGATGGTGGATGTGTAGTAAATTACAGCGTGAGCGCAAAGTCCACAAGCTTTGCCGGAGCGCTAGTTCTTAACGCGGTGGGCGATAGTGTGGTAAAGCAGTTTGCAGAGGAATTTGAGCAAAGGATCAAGAAAGCGCTATTAGAAGTTCACGCCTTCTGACGAAACGATTTTACCCTTATAAAGGAAATCGGTTTGCCTTAATGTGGCATAGTAGTCAAACTCATTCATCGCGGATATCCCATCCTTTACAAGCACCACGTTGTACCACCTGAGCGCGGCGCTTCCTGCGGTGTGCAAAACGCAAATGTTCGCGACGGTTCCTGTGACAACCACGTTTTTTATGTTTTTCACCCTTAAAACGTAGTCGAGCGCGCTTTCAAAAAACGCGTCATAGCGGTACTTTCTTATCACGAACTCGTCTTCCTTAGGTTTGAGCTCGTCAATGATTTCAGCACCCCAGCTACCCGCAAGCGCGTGCTCCCCCCATATTCTAAACTCTGGGTCGTTCTTCATGTGCCAGTCTTGGGTGTAAACCACAAGCGCTCCACTACTTCTTGCCTTTTGCAAAACGCTCTGAATTCTTGGAACCGTTTCCTGCGCCGAAGGAACGCAAAGCTTTCCCTCTTTTCTCACAAAGTCGTTTTGCATGTCCACTATGATTAGCGCGGATTCCTTCGGATTCAAAACCACTTCTTTTTCTTCGGAAATTTTCGGAACTTCGACGAACACAAATAAAAAATGAAAAAGGGTTTTTAACGTTTTACCTTAACAGAAACCGTTTTTGCCTTTAGCGCTTCAAGGAGTCCCTTTACGAAGTAGGGAAGGTCGCTCGGCTGTCTTGAGGAAATGAGGTTTCCGTCTACCACAAGTGGCTCGTTTTTGTAGTTTGCGCCAGCTGCGATCAAGTCGTCCGCAACGCTGTAATAAGAAGTAAGAGTTTTTCCGCGCACCAACCCCGCGGAAATGAGCACCTGAGGACCATGGCAGATTGCGGCGACTGGCTTGTTTTCTTCAAAAAACGCTTTCACGATGGTTTTCACTTCGGGTATCGTCCTAATGTGTTCAGGAGACCTTCCGCCTGGTATCACGAGAGCCACGTAATCCTTGGGGTTTACTTCAGAAAAGGAAAGCTGCGCATCGAGTGTGTACCCGTGCTTTCCCGTGACCTTTCCTCTCTCTTTTGCAGCGACCACAGGCTCAAAACCTTCTTCTTTGAGTCTGTAGTAGGGGTAAAGCGCTTCCAAGTCTTCGAACTCAGGGCCTAAAACAAACAAAACCTTAACGCTCATTACGCTTTTTTACTCTTTAGGTAATTTAAGCGTTGCAAAACTAAAGTGTTTGTGCGCGCTAAAAAAAATGGGTTGTTTTCCTGTGTCGTGCTTGCGGGCGGAAAGAGTGAAAGAATGGGAAGAGACAAGGCTTTTCTTGTGCATCGAGGAAAACCGTTCGTTTTTCTTGTTGTAAGAAGCGCGCTTGAAGTGGCTGAAAAGGTAGTGGTGTGTATCGGAAACAAGAACAAGGAGGATTTTTTGAGAGTTTTACCAAATGGTGTACTCGTGGTGAACGACAGCGTAAATTTCGGAACACCGCTTTCTGGAATTTTCACAGGTTTTACTCTTTTAAAACAAGGCTACTGCGCGGTGGTTGCGTGTGACATGCCTCTACTAAAGAAACAGCTTTTGGTTCACCTTTTTGAGCGCGCAAAGGGTTACGACGCCGCAGTTCCGCTTTGGAAAGACGGTGCTCTTGAGCCGCTACTTGCGGTGTACCGAATAGAAGCAACGCTATCCGCGATAAAACACGCTGTGAAAAGAGGTGAGTTTTCGCCTCGACAAGTAGTTTTACACTTGAAAAACGTGCGCTACGTGGACATAGAAGAATTAAGAGCGGTAGACCCAAAGCTCGAAAGCTTTTTGAACATAAACACACCCGAGGACTACAAAAGGATCAGCTAGCCACAAGCTGTGCGAGTCTTTCCAAATCCCTTGGTAGTTTGAGAACTGGAATTCCTTTGATGTCGTTTGTTTTGCTCCTTAAGGCGCCTGTGACCGCGAGTATTTTTCTTTGGCGATGAATGTCGATGAGCGATATCGCCTCATCAACGCTTTTTGCGCACACAACGCACTTAATTCCAAAGAAGCGCTCGTTTGTGCTATATCCCTCAATAAACAAAAAATCGAGCGGAAAACTTTTTAGGAGCTCTAGCGCGTCATCAAGCGTTCGCTCTCTCAAGTAAAAAACAAGCTCATTACGCGATAAGGCACAAACGGTTTGTGCGCCAGCATCCAAAAACCTTTGCGTGTCTTTGAATCGAGCTGAAAGCTCAAGCTTTTCTTTGTGAATGTGTTTGAGCACCCCAACCCTTTTTCCGTGCGCAACAAAGTGTGAAGTGAGCTGTTGTATTGTGGTGGTTTTTCCGCTATTCTTGTAACCCAAAAAGTGAACGGCGATCAATAGCACACACCCATAAGCTCTTGAGCCCCCAGTAGCTCAACTTCAATTCTATCTGCTTGCTTTAACTCCTCATGAGCTTTGACAAGCACAAAGCCTTGCGCTCTCATAACGTTGCTCATAAGGTTTGAGCCCCACTCAAGCGGTTTTGCGACCAGTTCACGCTCTTTACGCGTTAGCGTAACAAGGTAAAGCGCATCGATGTTTCTTTCGTTTCTTATAGGTTGCTCCAAAATCGCGCTCACAGAGCACTTAAAGGAGTTGAACTCACAACCACTTAGCAGCGAAAGAACAGGGATTGCTATCACGTGGAAGGAAAGAACAAGGGAAACGGGGTGTGCTGGAAGTAAAACCACGTATTTTTGGTTTAACTTTGCAACACCCGCAGGCTTAATTGGAACCACTCTCACACCGTGGAAGAGAAAACGTGAAGAAAGAGAGCTCAGCGCATCTGGCGTTTGATCTTTTAGTCCAACCGATGTTCCACCTATTGTAAAGAGCACATCGACGCTCTTTAGAGCCTGTGCGACAATTTTTGCTATCTTTCGGTTTTGGTCTTGGCACACGCCAAAATTCATCACGTCAAAACCCAGGCGCTTTAAGTAGTTTAAAACGAGATAGGCGTAGTTGTTGTACAGCTTTCCTTTTTGTTTTTGCTTGAATTCACAAAGCTCGTCTCCTATTGAAAGAACGCCAGTTTTCGGCTTTTTGTAAACCCTGACACGCCTTATTCCGTAGTAAACAAGTAGCGAAAGAGAGGCTGGGTTTATCCTTTTTCCACTCTGAAGGATGATTTCACCCTTTTTTATATCCTCTCCCTTGCGTGAAACGTTCTTTGCCTTTTCGATTCGTGTGATCTCAATTTTTGATTCTTTTAAAACTCTTGTTTGTTCCACTCTTGCTACAGTGTCAGCGCCAAGAGGAAGTGGAGAACCAGTTGCAACGTAGCACGCTTCACCTTTTTTTATTTTGCGACGCACCTTGGTGCTAGGAAATATTTTGCGCTTTACCAAAAAGATTCTCGAAGTAAAAAGGTCGCTATAACGAAAGGCGTAACCGTCCATTGCGCTCACGTCAAACGGTGGAACATCCCACCTAGCCCTGTAATTCTTAGCGCAAATCCTATCGAGCGCATCTTCTGTAGGAACAAGTTCGGTACCAAGAGGTTTTACTTCTTTTCTTATCGCGTCAAACACCTTACTAAGAGGTTCGAGCTTAAGGTATCTCTTTTGGTCGGCTCTTAACACAGTTATTAAAAGAAAAAAGGGTGTATAAATCTTAATTGGGCTTACACCGGTAGGTGATACCCTAAAGCAAAATCAGCGGTAAACGCGAACGTTAGATACATCAGCCACACGCCGTTTATCACTTGAAAGATCGCAACCAGCCTAGAGTATGCGGGGTTGCTCAGCCTTGCGGGTATTTCTGATGCGTAAATCAGACAAAGTAGAACAAAAACGATCGCAACTGGTATGTCGTGCGCAGCGAAGAAAACAAAGGCGCCTAGGATGCTCACCCAAAGAAAGGCGATCGCCATAAACCCGTCTGGC
This sequence comes from Candidatus Marsarchaeota G1 archaeon BE_D, assembly GCA_003019595.1. Lineage (GTDB taxonomy): Archaea > Thermoproteota > Thermoprotei_A > Marsarchaeales > Marsarchaeaceae > BE-D. Next base: position 8,581 of record NEXD01000045.1, on the reverse strand, counting down.
GTTGGGTCTGCGCCTACGTACCTACGCCAGCCCATCGCAAACCAGTGAATTCCGTAAACTGTGAACGCAAGCGCGGCCATATAAAGAACTGGAGTTGCTTGAAAAGCGCTGAAAATTGTGAGCCCCAAAAAGAGGTAAACGCCAGTAAAGAACTGGCAAAAACCTGGCATCCATATTCCCCACTGGCCCATTGTCTTTTCGAACTCTGGCGTCTTGGTTTTAGGATAACCCGCTAACGCCGTTCCTCCCCAAACGAAGTAACCGGTGCCAAGCCCAAACAAACCTACCGCAACGGGTGGTAGTGGGCTAGACATGCTAGCAAAAACACACAAGTAGTATTTAAAATTTTTTAATTTAAATCTTTCTTTTTAAAGATTCAAATAACTTTATTATTTTGTTCTGCGTATTATTAATAATGAGTTTACTAGAAACCTCCTTTCCAGAACCTCTTACGACAGTAAGAGTGTTGGAATACCGCGATCACTCGTTGTTTACAAAAATGGATTACGTGGCAACCGAAGAACCTCTTGAAATCAGGGTTATTCACGGTTCTTACGATGCACCTGTGACTAGCAAAGTCGCTCTGAGCATGAGAACACCTGGAAACGATTTTGAACTTGCGCTCGGTTTCCTTTATTCTGAGGGCGTCATTCGTTCACGTGACGACGTTGAACGTGTGTCCTACTGCACCGATCCGAATGAACCACAGCGTTTTAACATCGTGAATGTCAGGCTGAAAGTAGGCGTGAAATTTGATCCTTCGAACCTAAGTAGAAACGTGTTCACCTCCTCGGCTTGCGGCGTTTGCGGAAAAGCCACGCTTGAAAATCTTAAAACCGTGTGCCCCACAAAACCATTGGGAGAAATCACACTCAATCCAAGCTTCATCGCAAGCCTATCTGAAAAGCTCAAACTTTCACAGCGTTTCTTTTTAAGAACTGGTGGGGTTCACGCAAGTGCGCTTTTTGAACAAGACGGTTCTTTGCTACTAATAAGGGAGGATGTAGGAAGACACAACGCAATGGACAAGCTTATCGGTAGTCTTTTACTTGAGAAAAAGCTTCCAGCTTCAAACAAATTGGTTATGGTGAGCGGCCGCGCAAGCTTTGAACTAGTCCAAAAAGCAATTCTTGCGGGAATTCCGGTTCTTGTGGCTGTTGGCGCACCGAGTAGTCTTGCGGTCGAGCTTGCGCAAGAGTATAACCTTACGCTCATCGGCTTTTTAAGGGATGACAAGTTCAATGTGTACAGTGGCTTTGAAAGAATTGCACAATGATTTTGATGTAATTTTTAATTTTTCATACTCTAGCTGTTAAGAATCTTTATAAGTGACTTTGTGTTGTTTTAAACAATGACACTTTTAGAAGTTAAACTTGACGGTCGCACTTTGACTGTGTCTGACGACGTGCCTTTGCTTGTAGCGCTTGAACGCGCTGGTTTTCGCATACCTCATGTTTGCTACCACCCGTCTTTGGGCGCGATACAAACTTGTGACCTTTGTTATGTCGAAGTCGATGGAAAGCTTGTTCGCTCTTGTACCACAAAAGCACACTCGGGGGCGGATGTAAAGACTCAAAGCGCGCGTGTTCAAGCGATAAGAAAGGCTGCGATGCACAAGATACTCACAAACCACAACTTGTACTGCACGATATGCGACAACAACAACGGCGACTGCGAGCTTCACAACACGGTCGAGCTAATGGGAGTGAGAAATCAGAATTTCAAAAACAAGCCTTATCCCGTAGACGACACAAACCCGTTTTACGTGTACGACCCGAACCAGTGCATTTTGTGTGGTCGATGCGTCGAAGCGTGTCAAGACTACGTGGTAAACGAAGTGATAAGGATTGACTGGACGCTCGACCCTCCGCGCGTTGTGTGGGACGGTAACGTGCCGATCAACCAGTCTTCTTGCGTGTCGTGCGGAACGTGTGTCACCGTGTGCCCTGTTGACGCTTTAATGGAAAAGAGCATGCTAGGAGAAGCTGGGTTGTTCACAAAGATAAGGCGTTCAACGCGCGAAAAGCTTGTGAACGCGCTCAAGCAGTCTGAAACCGACATAAGCTTTTACATGCTAACAAGTGACATAGAAGCGACGCTCAGATCGGCGCAGATCAAAAAGACCAAAACGGTGTGCCCGTTCTGCGGTGTTGGCTGCTCTTTTGAGGTGTGGACCAAGGGAAGAAAGATACTCAAGGTTGAACCAAAACCCGAAAGCCCAGCAAACGGCATTGCGACGTGTATCAAGGGAAAGTTTGGCTGGGACTTTGTGAACAGCGCCGACAGACTCACGAAACCACTAATTAAAGAAGGTGACCACTTCCGCGAGGCAAGCTGGGACGAGGCGATATCGCTCATCGCCAAAAGACTCACGGAGATAAAGCAGAAGTATGGAGCAGACGCAATAGGCGTGATCGCATCGTGCACGAGTTCAAACGAAGAAGGTTATCTCGCTCAGAAATTCGCTCGCGCGGTGATCGGAACAAACAACGTGGACAACTGCGCGCGCTACTGCCAAGCGCCAGCGACCACTGGTCTATTCAGAACGGTTGGCATAGGCGGCGATTCGGGCACGATGGCCGACACCGAAATCGCCGACTTGGTGATAACCTTTGGGTCGAACACCGCTGAAGCGCACCCTGTGTGGGCGGGTAAACTAAAGAGGGCAAAAAAGCTCAGAGGACAGAAGCTCATCGTGGTGGACGTAAAACCGCACGAAATGGCCGACTGGGCAGACCTTTTCATCTCACCACATCCAGGAACAGACCTTGTTTTGGTGAACGCGATCGCAAAGTACATAATCGACCAAGGCTGGGAGAACCGCGAGTTCATAGAAAAAAGAACCGTGAACTTCGAAGAATACCGCAAAGCGCTTGAGCCGTTTACGCTGGAGTACGCGGAGCGCACAACCGGCGTTCCTAGGGATTTAATAGTCAAGGCGGCGAAGATGATTCACGAAGCAAAAAGCGTTTGCGCGATCTTTGCGATGGGCATCACGCAACACCAAAACGGTAGCGAAACCACAACGGCGATATCCGATTTGCTTCTTCTTACGGGTAACTACGGGCGTCCTGGAACTGGAGCCTATCCCGCGCGCGGCCATGCGAACGTTCAAGGGGTGAGCGACTTTGGCGCCCTTCCAGGCTATTTACCGGGTTATGAACGCGTGGACAACCCGAATATTAGGGAGAAGTACGAAAAAGCGTGGGGCGTAAAGCTTCCGACAAAACCAGGGCTTACGAGCACCGAAATGGTCGACGCCATACTCGATGGAAGGCTTAAAGCGCTTTACATCATGGGCGAAGACAAGGTTCTTGCGGACTCTAACCAAGAAAAAGTGAAAGAAGCGCTTTCAAAGGTGGAGTTTCTCGTGGTTCAGGAGCTGTTTTTGACAAGAACCGCGCAGTACGCGGACGTGGTGCTTCCTGTTGCGGCAAGCATTGAAAAAGACGGAACGTTTGTGAACACCGAAAGAAGAATTCAGAGACTTTACAAGGCGTTCGATCCACCAGGTGAGGCGAAAGCGGACTGGGAGGTAATTCAGATGGTCGCAAACGCGATGGGCGCAGGCTGGAGCTACTCTCACCCTAAGGAGATCATGGACGAGGCTGCGGGTGTCGCTGAGTACTTTGCGGGTGTGAGCTACGAAAGGCTAGAGGGCTTTAAGAGCCTTGTGTGGCCCGTAAAGAAGGACGGAAAAGACACGCCGCTACTTTACGAACAAAGGTTTGAGTTTCCAGATGGCAAAGCGAGATTTTATGTGCCAAAGTGGATCGAGCCGCTTTCTAGCGGCGCCCAATACGACCTTTACCTCGACAACGGGCGCGTTTTGGAGCACTTCCACTGGGGCAACCTCACTTGGAGAAGTGAAGGGATTAAACAGCTTGTGCCAGAGGTGTACGTGGAAATCTCTCAAGAAGCCGCAAGCAAAAAGGGCTTGAAAACGGGTGACAAGGTGTTGATCAAGTCTAGGGTGGGCAAAGCGGTTGCGACTGTGATGGTTTCAGAAAGGGTTTCTGGAAACAGGCTTTACATCGGGTTACACGGGCAGGGCGATGACGCGGTGAACCAGCTTACAGGCGATGAAAGAGACCCCACATCAAAAACGCCTGCGTACAAAGAGCTACCTGTAAGTGTGGAAAAGCTTGAAGGAGAATATTTGAGGAAGCCGCCGCTTCCAACCTCAAACTACAGAAACCACCTCAAAAACAGAGTTCGCCAGATTGGCGTAAACGTCGAACAAAAGTGGAAGAGACAGGACTACGCCACGCTTGAAGGGTGATCGAAGTTGGCAAAACCCACTACAAGAATTGAAAGAAGGGTGGAGGAAAGCGAGATAGACCTTGATAAACTCATGAGAAGTTTTGCGCAAAAGCAGAACGCTTTGAACGAGCTAATCGATGTGATCGAGCTACTACACAAAACAGGCATCCTTTCTGCGCTCAAAGCGGCGCTTGAACGATACGAAGAGCTTTTGGACGTGCTTTCTGAGTGGCTTACTCGACAAGGTGGGTACACAAAGCTGTTCGAACTGCTAAACGCGTTCACACAAGTGGACGTTCAAGCGCTTTCAAGGATGCTACGCGCTCTCTCTCAAGCAAAAGAGGTAAAAGACGCAAGCTTGTCTTCTTTGCTAAGAGCGCTAGAGGACGAAGATGTAAGACGTGGGCTTTCGATGCTTTTACAAATTGTTAAAGAATTGGGAAAGAAAGAACAAGATTTGACCTAACTTCGAAAAGTATATATTTTTGTTTTTGTTTTTAGACGGCAAATGGGAAAACCCGCACCCAAAATATTCGCAAGGGAAGCGACGGGTTTAGTAAAAGAGGTAGGAGGGTGGAGCTCTTTTCTTGCAAACTGGATGCTTGTCACAGGCGGTGTGCCGATTCTCATTTTGCAGTACTACTACGTTTACCCGGGCGCAAACTTCGAGCTCGCGTTTCTTCTTTCCTTTCTTCCCACACTTGCGCTTGCCGGAATGTACACGATCTTTAGCCTGTCAATGCCTCGCTCTGGCGGCGACTACATTTTTGTGAGTAGAGGTTTACACCCGTTTCTCGGGTTTGTCAACTCGTTTTCTCTTTACGCGGGTTACCTGCTTTCTGGAGGTGTTTACTCAACCTTTCTCGCTTACTACTTCGTGTACGAGCTCTTCACGCTTGGGATATTTGGCCACAACTCTTCGCTGATTAACCTCGCAACCTCTTTAGAAAGCCCAACAAGCCTCTTTGTGATCGCGCTCATAATTCTTCTTATTTCTTTTGGTATAGCGGTTGTCAGACCAAGGTACGCTTGGGGCGCGATATTTTGGATTGGTGTGGTAAGCATGGTTTGCACGCTTGTGATGTTTGTGGTTTTGGCGACGATCAACCAAGCGAGTTTCGCGCAAAGCTACAACAATTTTGTGACCACACAGAATCAGACGCTTTCTTCTCTGGGTTTTGCAAACCTCACTACTTACCAGCAAACGATTCAGGTTGGCGGTTGGTCTCCTCCAAAAAGCGTGATAGGCGCGTCTCTTTCGGCGTACGCACTCGCCTGGTACAGCTATACTTGGTACACACTTCCGAGCACTTGGGCTGGCGAGATAAAGCAGGCAAGAAAGAACATACCGATCGCAATTCTTTGGGCGGTGGTTTGGATTGCGGTTTACTATATTCTCTTCCTGTGGTTAGTGAACAGAGCGTTCGGCCAGCCTTTCTTAACCTCTTGGTCTGCGCTTACCACGAATTCCAACTATTCGCTTCCCGTTGACGTAAACCTTTTTGTTCCATTCTTTACCTATATAATGTACCCAAGCGCAATTCTTAGCGTAATCCTCCTACTTGCGTTCTTCCTTCCAAACTTTATGTCCAACCCGCCCCTACTAATCAGCGGAACGCGATACATGTTCGCGTGGAGCTTTGACAGAGTTCTTCCTGAAAGGATTTCTGCGGTAAGCGAAAGACTAAGGACGCCAGTGCTTGCGACCGTGATCGCACTACTTGTGAACATTCCTGGTGCGGTGATCGCCTCCTTTTACCCTTCGGCAACGCCGAGCGCGATTGTGCCGCTATTCACCTTTGGGTACATCCTTCCAGCGCTCGCCGGAATTTCATTTCCGTTCTTAAGAAAGGAGCTTTACGAAGCGGTTTTTGTGGTAAAAAGGAAAATACTTGGACTGCCCGTGATAACGTGGCTTGGCATTGTGTGTCTTGTTTCTCTTGCGGTGGGAACATACAGCCTGTTCATCGGTGGCTTTATGAACTTTAAGCTTCCAGATTACGTGTTCTACTACTCGGTTTACTCAATAGGCGCGCTCATCTTTGTCGCATCCTACTTAATAAGAAGAAGACAGGGCGTGAATCTATCGCTTGCGTTTAAAGAAATACCCCCAGAGTGATCAAGCCTTTATAAGGTGAGCGCAGTATTCATCGCCATTCACCATACACTTTTTTAGCTCGGCTTTGTCGCCCAACCACTTTTTTACCATTGTTGTGTGGAGATGCTCGCAAATCGCGCGTTGATGAGTTGTTGCCACACGAAACACAGGACAGTTGCGGCTAACGATAAAACGCCCTTCGGCGTTTTCCATAATTTCGCTTTCAAAACCAAGCTTGTTAAAAACCTGAACTAGAGTGTGCGCAGACCCTCTTTGAAGGTTTTGAGCTTGATCGACGCTGTTCAACACCGATTCGCTCACATAGTTCATCAACTCTTCAAAATCACGCTTGTTTTGCAAAAAGTCTAAAAAGATTCTTAGTAATGTGAGGTACTGCGTTCCGAATAGCTCACGACCTTCGAGCGTTATTGAGTAAAACTTGCGTGGTCTACCCACGCCCTTTACTTGGAAAGTGTGCTTCACAAGCCCTTTTTGTGACAAGGATTCAAGGTGCTTTCTTACTGCGTTGGTGTTGATTTCAAGAATTTTGGAAAGCTCGTTTGCGCTCTTTTTACCCTTAAGGAGCGCTCGAAGGATTCTTGCTTTTGTCGGGCTTAGAAGGTTGGTTGACATACAATAACTTTTACAAGGAAAGCTTTATATATTTCGTAAAATTAAAACACTAAAAGGTGTCTAAATTGAGCAAAAAAGCAGTTTCGACACGCGTTTTCGTGGCGATCGTCGCACTTCTTGTGGTGGTCGCGGCGATAGGCTACGCGCTTTACGCGACAAAGTCGTCGACCAAAACGGTCCAAACCACGATTCCGACCACAGTTTACTCAACAATTCCGACCACGATTTACTCAACTGTGACCACTCCAAAGATGTGGATCACACCGGGTCTTTACAACTCTAGCGTGGTGAGCTTCGTATACACAAGAAACTACAATTGCACCCCGGGTGTACTCACATACTTTCCGAACGAAAGCGTCGTGACAAAGTGGACACAGTGCGAAGTTGGAATGGGCAACGCCCAAGCGGAAGCGGGAGCGGTTCCGCTTTGGGTTCTTGTTCCCGCTTTTGCCGGGCTTTCGATTTTCGGTGTGACCCAGTTAGGCGCAACGCCTCAAGGCTTTCCAGTTTTTGAGTACAACGGTCAAAACATCACGATACTCACCGACTGCGGAGCTTCGGGAACGCCGGCGGGCTGTCCTGACCACCCGTTGTACCTTTACTCGCCAGCTTTCACCGCTGTCGAAGAGCACTTGGGAATCAAAAACGGCGTTTTCGGCCTTCCTGAAGGCGTTCTTCCAACACCCGCGCACGACCACCTGATTAGCTGTTGCCTTAAGGTGATACCTTGGTACACGATTGTGGTTCTCGTTTTTGACCCAAACATCCTTCCAAACCCTGTGACTGGCGAATGCACTCAAATCGTTCCTTCAAATCTCAGTAATCCAACCGCAAACTGCTTGAACAACTTTGAAAATCTCGTAAACGCGCTCACAACACACGACTCAGCGGTGCCAACCGCAAACTCTAACAACCCGATTTGGAAGGCGCTGGGTGAGCCGACAACGCAGGTGGTGGTGCCTGGCGCCGCAACACCCGCACAGCTTTCTAACGCAAATTCAAACCTGTTTGAACACTTTTACGTGAACACCATCAATCCTTACCTTTACTACTACAGCGACCCTTGCGAAGCATTTCAGGGGACAAGCTGCCCGTACTAGTGGTCAACGTGAGACCACCAAAGCTCTACCACCTTCCTTTTTCTCGCTCCGAAGTTGTGGGTGAAAACACAAAAAGCTTTAAAACACAGGAGGATTTTGTTTTCGAAGTGGGGCAGTATCTCACGATAAGGCTTCCAGGAATATCAGACCCTCGAGGTGAGGTGCGACAGTTTTCAATCTCTGTCGCCCACGGAAACGGGTGAAATCAGTATAACCACGACAGTTGAGCCAGAAGACTCGCCCTTTAAAAACACGCTTAATTCGCTCAAAGCAGGGCAGCTTGTGGAAATCAGGGCGCCACTAGGAAGGTTTGTGGTCGAACCCACTGAGTCCTTAAAATAGTTCTTATAGCTGGCGGAATTGGCGTCACCCTTTTCGTAGCATAATCAAGTGGTCAATCGACACACGCGCAAATTACGAAATTCTTTTGATTCACTCCGCAAAAAAGATTTCGTAGCTCATTTTTCGCGAAGAGCTACTAAGAAAC
>NEXD01000044.1 GCA_003019595.1 Candidatus Marsarchaeota G1 archaeon BE_D | reverse complement strand
AAAGAGTGGACGCTTGAGCAAAAGAGCGGGTTGATACACTATAAAAATCTCTACAAAATGAATCTTGAACATCCAATGGAAAGGGAAGAAGAAAAGCTGTATAGATTGTTAGGGAGAATAAAATGATACACCTAAAACGATGCAAGATAATAGACCTTAACCCATGAGATGTACGATGAAATGCCTAGATGGCGTACACAACCCATTTCAAAATGGAGCAACTTAGCTCTATAATCATCGATATAATCTTATACGAATGAGTGCGTGAATTTGAATTTTTACGGCTAGTTATAGCTCACTTTTATCACATTATTAATATGAAATTACCACACTTTAACGCTTAGTGGCAGAAATCTCAGGCTTTAGCTTACTTCGATTTCGTGCGTTTTAACTCCTCCTATTCTTTTTAGAAGGTCGCACACCATTTCAACCGCGTTTATAACAAGCTTTCTTTCGATGCGAGGTACACCAGCTCCTATCACGAGAACTGAAGTTGTTGAGTTTGTAACCGAGCTTTCAAGCGCGTCTCTATGTGGATATACGTGAATCACCAAGCCACGCTCGTCCTGCAAAATCGGAATGCCACTTTCTAGAGTTTCGCTTTTTGAGCCTATTGGGTTAAAGCGCTCCCCTCCTTTTGACAAAACAAGTGTTGGAGAGCCCACGAGTTTTGAAAGGTCGTACAACCCAATCGGAACAAGAGTTTTCACGCTCACGATGTTACCCGCGTCCACTATGTCGTTTATCCTCGGAAGCTTTGAGCCACGCGCAACCCTTCTTCTTAACGCTTCACCACTTGGACGAGTCTTTGTCGGGTCAATTCCTAGTCTCCAGTAAAACTCTCTGTAAGCGCGAACAACTGGGTCAACGCTCAGCGATTCTAAATCAAAAGACGTTTCTAGCTTTTGCATCTCTTCTTCAAAGTGTAGGCTACCGTTTGTCAAGTTCACAACTTCTGTGTGCGCTATAAAGATCCCAAGCTCGCTACACTCTTTCGAAACTCTTACTATCATTAAAGCTTAAATAAAAAATGAACGGCTACAAAAAGGTGACGGTTTTTGGGTCTTAGAACAAACATGGTGATCTCCGCTATTCTCATAATTTTTGTCGAGGCGCTTGTGGTTTTTCTTATAGTTTCTGCTACGGGTTTACCGCTGTTTGATTTTCTTTTGATTCTTTTCGTTTTTTGGCTCTTTCAGTGGCTGATTGGCCCTTTTTTGATCGCAAGAAACGTTAGAGAAGTTTCTCCAAACGACTCAAGCTACGGCTGGCTACACCGCGTCGTGGAAGAGCTTTGCGACAAAGCGGGGATAAAAAAACCAAAGATTTACATTAGCGAGGAGCGTTTTCCGAACGCTTTTGCCTTCGGAAACTCTTTTAAAAGAGGGGTCGCGTTCACAACACCTCTTTTACAAATCCTCACGCTAGAAGAGCTAAAAGCTGTTGCAGGACACGAGCTAGGTCACCTCAAACACCACGACGCCGAGCTTGGGACGACTTTTGGGCTCATACCAAACCTTTTAAACTGGATAGGCTCAAGCATGATAGCAGTGGGCTCAACTTGGCTAGGACTCATCGTCACAGATTTCGACCTTGCACTCGCTTTTACGCTTCTTATAATTGGCTGGGTGATCACAGCGATCGCGTTTTTTGTGAGCGTGTTTGTGCTTTGGTTTAACAGGCTAAGAGAGTCTTTTGCTGACTATCACGCGCTTGAGCTACTCAAAAAAGAAGGCGTAAACCTAGCTACGGCGCTTGCAAAGATTCAAGTTTACATGAGAAACGTAAGGCTTGACCCGTTTCGCGGAATGGTTGTCACCATTCCACCGCAAAAGATAAAGAGTGCAAACCCAGAAGAGTTGCTAAGAGAGTGGTTACGCGAAAAGCCAAGCGCGCTAAGCGACATCCTTGCGACACACCCACATCCGGCAAAAAGAATAAAGATGATTATGGAGCACACGGGTGTGACTTTTTGAGGCTTTACGCGATGTGTGATACACATGGGTTACGTCGACGCGCACACTCACCTTTGGTTTCCCGAAACGCTTGATAAAGAAGCTCTGGAAAGGGTTTGCCAGATCGCGAATCCAGAGCTAAAGGCGCTCAAACTCGAAAAAGTGATTCAGCAAATGGACGCGCTTGACATCGATTTTGTTGTGATCATGGCTTATCCTTCAAGAAGGCTATGGGGCACTAAAGAGGACTTCCCTTTAAAGGTTTTAAAGCACTGTAGCGCTTCTCCTTCAAGGTTTGCGGTTTTTGGAGGAGTTGAACCAAGCGCGCTCAGTTTGAAAGAAACAAAAGAAGCGCTTGAAAGGCAGTACCAAGCCGGCGTGAGCGGTTTCAAAATTCACCCACCGCACACATGGGTAAAGCCAAACGCCTACCGAGAGGAGGAAGGCTCGTTAAAGCAACTTGAAGCGATTTACGAGTTTGCGCAAGACCACTCTTTACCCGTCACAATTCACACAGGAACTAGCGCATTTCCTCAAGCAAGAAACAAGTTTGGCGACCCAATTTTCGTGGACGACGTGGCGGTGGACTTTCCGCGTCTCAAAATACTAATCGCACACATGGGAAGGCCAAACTGGGTTTCGACAGCGTTTCAGCTTGTGAGAATCAGGGCAAACATTTACGCAGAGCTTTCAGGCATTCCTCCAAAAAAGCTTCTCGAATATGTTCCTAGAGTAGAAGAGATTTCAAGTAAAGCGCTTTATGGTAGTGACTACGGTTCACCAGGGGTAAAGGGAATTGAACAAATCAAGGATTTTCTTTCTTTACCGATTGATGAGCACGCAAAGCGAGAAATCGCTTGTTTGACACCCAAAAGGCTCATCAAAACGCTAGATCGAGGTTGAATCTCAACCAAACGGAAATTTCGGAGTTCTAGCATTTAATCTTGTTCCTGTGTTCTGACTTCTCGCCAAAGCGGAGGTTCCTCCATCGATTCGGGACTTCATATTTCATCTGAGAATCGAGGAGTTCAGAGAACCCTTTCCATTCAAATTGGTGATCGCGATGATGTCTCTATCGCTTTCGTAGCCATAACTTAAAACACCTGTGTGGTACTTCAACCATCTTTTGCGTACATTTAGGATTTGAAGAATACCAGGATTAACGTGTTCAATTATTACCCCTCTTTTTGTAACCTGCCACTTCAATACTCGACTCCAGTGCTACGTAAGATTACTGTTTGTCCCTAAACTCTGTTCAAAGCTTGTTAAAGTGCTTAATCATGTTCTTTTGATTGCATTACCACCTACCTTAAAAATCGCAACCGCTTCCGAGTCTTAAAACAGCCTGTTAGAATTGTCCTTAAAGAACACATCAAGTTTTTGTTAAACGCTTTTAACGATAAAGCGGTGTATAGCGCTCACCCGGTGTTATGATTTTTTATTAGTGTAGCACAGTAGCTCGGATAGCAGGGTTTTTTACAATCTTTTGCTATTTGTGTTAAGTAATGGTGTCCGTATTAGAGTTTTGTGAGCGTGTCAGCCAAGTGTGTGAAACGGTTATCCAGACATCATCTTCCCAAGTTATATCGAGCAAAAAGAGTTCCAGTCTACTGCCACACTTCGAATGAGCGCTAGTGCGTTTTCCACATCTTGAAAAGATGTTTCAAAAGGCTTCCTATTGTGTTCATTCCATTAACCAAAACTCGTTACCGTCTGGATCGCTCATTATGGCGTATTTTCCCCAGCCATCGTCACGCGGAGGCTTTGGAAACTTCACACCTTTTTTCGACAGCTCTTCGTAGGTCTTGTCCACGTCATCAACTTTTAGCCAAATTCCTGTGTTACCAGGTTCAAGAGGCTTTGTCTTACAGAGGTGTAAAAGCGTCTGGCTTCCCTTTGGTGCAACCGTGATCCAGTGTCCCTCGTTGTCCCTTAACTCGAAGCCTAATGTTTTAGTGTAAAACTCGATCGCCTTCTTTTCGTCGGAAATCACAACTGCAATAGATTTAACTTCTGTTATCACAGAAGTGAAGACACGGTTGCGTTAATAAAGTTTACGAATATGAGGATAATAGTGTATGTGTAAATAGCTTTAGCGCTTGGATTGTACGCTCGCTATCTCATTTTAAAGACGTTTATGAACACGTTACCACGGTTAAAAGGCGCGCGCTTGTTCATTATAGAGTTGACGAGTTCACACAAAAGACTTCGCATTTTGGACGACGCGTTAGTGCGTAGTTCGAGCAAGTGTCTTATCCACACATCATCGCATTATGGACAAAGATATTTCAGGATTTGACCAAGCGCTTAAGTTGCTCATAGAAAGTTAACTGAAGTACCGAGATTATTTTTGCGGTAAAAGTAGTATAAGGTAGTCATTCAAGACTTGGGTTTTCGTGTTAAGCCAAACCTGACGTCTCGTGGGTGTTTGGAACGATTTCCACTTTTTGGGTAATTTACCAACTCGTGTAGAGCTTTTGAGGTAAGTGTTTTTGTGAGCTACTCCCGCCTAGCGAAGTTTCTTACTTCAACCACCGCGCTTGATCCACACTACAGGGTTAGCCTTCGGTGTGCACACGCTTACCCGCGCACCATGGGTACTCGTTTTCCTCAACGGTTCCCTGTTTACACCTTTTAGGTCCCCGCTTGGGCGAGGTTTTGGAAACCTTATAATACCATGGTTGTAGTGTGCAAGGAAAACTAAGAGCGCTACTATTTAGTCCAGCTTAAAGTAGCGAGTTTCCAAATCATAAAGTGTGACGTCCACTGCAAACATTAACCGAACATCTTAAATGAATTAAAAAGCTTTATATACGACTTCAAAAAGAGAGTTGAGATGGCTGGAACATTTCTTAGAAGTGCAACTGGTTTATTAAGAGAGTTTGGTGTCGTGGACGCAATTTGGATAAATTTGGGTTTGGTTGGAATATTTTTCTCTCTTACTTTCATCGCGTCCACCGCACCACTTACTGGTGGAGACCCTTTGTTTGGCGGTTTGATGTCGCTTGTTTTCATGTTTTTTGTGGCACTCGCTTTTTCGATCGTTTCGATTATTATACCAAGGACTGCGGCAGATTACGTTTTCGTGAGTAGGTACTTAAGTCCCGCTTTCGGGTTTGTCGGAAACGCAGGTTACTTTGTGGCCACAGTTCCCCTCTTTATGGGAATCACGATAGTCACACTCGAATCTTTTGGTCTTTCCGCGCTTTTTGCGTACTTGGGCCTTGCGACAAGCAACGCATCTTTGACTTCGCTTGCATCAACCCTTCTTACTCCACAGTACGAATTCTTGGTCGGCGCAGTTTTGACGATCGTCGCAGGAGTGTTACCTATTTTTGGTTATAAGCTCTTTAAAGTGCTCAGTAACATTATCCTACCTCTTATTCTTGTTGCGGTCGCGGTGATGTTTGTTGTTCTTGCGGTAACGCCCACCTCAGTTGCGCTTTCAAGGCTTACTAGCTTTTCTGGAAATCCACAACTACTTCAGTCGATTTCAAGCTTCGGCGCATCTCACAACTCTCCACCTCCTGCGCTTTACAGCTTTTCGAACATACTTGCACTGAACGCGGTTTACGTAGTGGGCTTTTCGTACATAATCTCCGCAATTTACATAGCCGGTGAAGTAAGACAAATCAGAAGAAACATGCCTCTAGCTATCATAGGAACACTTCTTATCACGTTTGTGATCTTTTACGGTTCTACCGCTTTGAGCTACAAAACTTTTGGTTACCAGTTTTTGTCAAACCTTTACACGATGTCGATTCTCTATTCTCAGTCGCCCTTTCCAGTGGTGCCATACCTTGACTTTCTTACTGCGGCAATTAGCAACAACTTGCTAATAGGTTCGTTCATCATAATAATGGCCACGATTCAGCTATTTTGGTATCAAACCAACGCGGTCTTCATAGGCTCAAGACTTCTACTTTCCTACTCGCTCGATAGGATTTTACCAGCGTTTTTGGGTGATGTAAACGAGCGCTTTCGCGCTCCGATTAAGGGAATGGTCACGTGCCTTGTGCTTGGTTTGATCGCCGGTTTGGTTTTTGTTCTTCCTACTACTGCGGCGGTTGCATTTCTTATGTCTTCTGCTGCGGTTGCGATCATTCTTTTGTTCCCGATTACGGTGGTTGGAATCACGCTCATCGTTTACAGGATAAGAAAAAGCAAGGAGTTTGAAGCTTCTCCGCTTAAAAACAGCGCTTTGGGAGGTGCGCTTTACTGGCTTTCCGCGATACTTACCATTGTGTATTCGCTTGTTGTGTTTTATGAGTACGTGACTGTTCCCGCGCTATTCGGATTTGCGGGCGCTTTTGGACTTGAGCTAATATTCGTCCCAATAGCGGTTCTTTTTGCGATTTACTTTGTTTCAAGGTTTGTGAACCAAAAAAGAGGTGTGAACTTCGCGCAAATCTTTAAAGAAATACCACCAGAGTAAGCTATTTTAACTCACATCCACTACTTTGTTTATGAAAGAGTACGACCTTGTGATAATAGGCACAGGTTCTGCGATGAACATGGTAGACGAAGTCATTAGGAAAAATCCAAAAATCAAAATCGCTGTGATCGACAAGGACGAACCAGGCGGAATATGTCTTACGCGTGGGTGTATTCCGTCAAAAATCATGGTTTATCCTGCGGAGCTTGTAAGAAGCGTAGAAAACGCAAAGGAGCTTGGTGTGGAGCTTAAAATTGAAAGGGTGAGCTACAAAAAAATCATGAAAAGGATGAGGTATTTGATAGACAAGGAAATCAACGCGATTAAAGCGGGTCTTTCAAGCTCAAAGAACATAGACTACTACCAAGCGGTTGCGAAGTTCGTCGCACCCTATACTCTTTCTGTGAACGGTGAGCTCATCAAAGCAAAAATGATCTTTCTTACAACCGGTTCAAGACCGTACATTCCAAAAATACACGGGTTAGAAGAAGCGGGGTATCAAACCAGTGATTCGATAATCAGAATGGCGCTCAAAAAAGCGCCAAAAAGCATGGTTATAATTGGCGGTGGCTACATCGCCGCGGAGTTTGGGCATTTCTTTTCTGCCTGTGGCACAAAAGTCACGATAATAGGTAGAAATCCTCAGTTTCTGCCTGACGAAGAACCAGAAGTTTCACAAGTTGTAAAAAAGGTTCTAGGTAAACATGTTAACATTTTAACAGGCTACGAAGTGTACAAGGTTGAAAAGGCTGGAAGGTTAAAGCGCGTTTACGCAAGGCAAATAAAAACTGGAAAACAGCTAGTGGTTGACACAAGCGAAATTCTTGTTGCCGCAGGAAGGGCGCCTAACAACGACATCCTTGAGCCAGAAAAAGCTGGGATTGAGCTCACTCAAGACGGCTGGATCAAAACGAATGAGTACCTTGAAACATCTCAACCCAACGTTTACGCGTTTGGCGACGCTGACGGAGGATATCTCTTTAAGCACGTGGCGAACTACGAAGCCGAAGTGGTTTATCAGAACGCGTTTTTAAAAAGGCGCGTAAAAGTGGACTACCACGCAGTTCCGCACGCGGTTTTCACTTATCCCGAAGTGGCCTCTGTGGGATTGAAAGAGGGGGAAGCGATAGAGCGCTACGGTGAACAAAACGTGCTCATAGGTTTTGAGAGATACGAGGATACCGCAAAAGGAGAAGCGATGAACGCGAAACACTATTTTGTAAAAGTAATTCTCACAAACCAGCTAAAAATTCTTGGCGCGCACATCGTCGGACCTTACGCCTCGATTCTCATTCAAGAAGTGATCAACCTGATGTACACAAGAGAGCAAAGCGCGTTGCCACTACTCGAAAGCATGCACATACATCCTTCGCTGAGCGAAGTTGTTCAGCGTGCGTGCTCAAACTTGATGACACCTGCGGAGTATCACCACGTTCTCTCTCATTACTTAGCGCACTAGTGGGTTAAAGTGACTATTCGTTGGTGAGTTGTGCGCAGTTTTCCTATGAGGATTCATTAAAGGCGTTAAGGATCGCACCTCGCAGAGACTCGTACAAAACAAGCGAAGGGGTTTGTTTCCATCAGTGCTACGCTTTCTATCACAACTCGTGTTTAGCGGAGACAAGTGAAACTCTGAATAAGCTCTTCGGGCTTTAATGAATCCATTTGTTGTGGAATGCGGTTCGCAAGACTCACGGAGATTTAAAAGCTCCCTTACTCCTTACAAACTCCACGAAATTTGTGTAACTGTTTTCTAAGTTTATTCG
Organism: Candidatus Marsarchaeota G1 archaeon BE_D; assembly: GCA_003019595.1. Taxonomy (GTDB): domain Archaea; phylum Thermoproteota; class Thermoprotei_A; order Marsarchaeales; family Marsarchaeaceae; genus BE-D. Next base: position 6,856 of record NEXD01000044.1, on the reverse strand, counting down.
TTGCGCAATTTTTGCTTTTCCCAAGACCGACTTGTGCTAAAAAGCCTCCAATGGGTAAACCAAGCACAAAAGCTTGTGAAGCTTCTTTGTTCGAAAGTCTTTCAAAAAGCTATTCCGCGCTTAGTAAACTCAGCAACCTGTTGGGTAACTTGAGAGAGTAGAGCTTGGAATTATTTGTTCTTAGGTCTAAAACTGTCTCGTTTTTGCTCATCATGCGTTTTGTGCTCGTTCTGGGTGTAAAGCTTACACGCAACCTCTAACTTTCAACACGTCGTATTCTTTGAGAAGTTCTGAATCTGAAAGCGCTTACACGCACGCCGAATTTTCCCCCGCGCCCGTATTTATTCTTTTGGGATCCCCGCCCGGCGAGGTTTTGAAAACTGTATAAGACGTTCAAATTCATCCTCAAAAGGGTGAAAAGTTGGACTGTGTTTACGCTTCTTCTTAGTACTTGGCAATGAATCGGCTCCCAATCTTGGCTAGCCAATTAGGGTGTATGGGTTTTTAATTAAACTTTTTACCAAGCCTAGCGCGCTAAACGTCTTAATTCATCAAGCGCAAGAACGACGTTTGCTTGCGAAAAAGCCTGGGGATAGTTTCCCGTGTATTCGCCTGTGTGCACATCCACATGCTCTCCTACAAGGTACAACCCTTTTGAAGGTTTGAGAACTCTTTCGATCGTTTCGATCGCTTCTTTTGTTTTGCCAAGCCTTATCAAAACGCGCGCGTACCACAACGTTGTAAGGGTGAACGGGTGCTTCGCCTCTCCCAAAAAATCCGCTGTGTACCTCTTCACAAATCCATCCACACAAAGCGTTTGGGTTATGTGCTCAAAAGTTTTTAGAAACGGCTCGCTTTTTGCGTCTATAAACTCGTAAAGCGGAAGAGAAAGAAGCGCGGCATCGCTTTCAAAACTACCCGCGTACCTCACAAACCTTCCATCTTTGGTGCAGTTTTCGAAAATCCACTCTCTGAGTTTGCTCCTTTCTTCTTGCCATGGGTCGTCTTCTCCTATCGCTGAAAACAGCTTACCAGCTCTATCAAGCGAAACCCAAACCATCGCTTTTGAGTGTGTGTGGTGTCTTTCCACTCCTCTTTCTTCCCAAATGCTTGCGTCCTTGAGCATCCAGTTTTTTGCTTCCCAGTTGGCTATGTGCTCAATCGCATCAAGATTTTCTTTTATAAAGACGCTGTCACGCGTAAGCTCGTAGTACTTGTAAAGCGCGTTCATAAAAAAGCCTTCAATGTCTAGTTGCGTTTGACCAGCCGCGGCGTTTCCAACTCTTACGGGTTTCGAATTGCTGTAACCCGAAAGCCACTCTATCTCCCTTTCAGGAGGTGGATAGGTGCCGTCAACCCTATAGAGAGGATACCGAAAGGGTTTGTCGGTAAAAGACACCAAGCCCAAAAAGAACTCGATTATTTTTCTTGCTTCGACGATATAACCCGCAGAAAGTAGCGCCTCCGCGACTATGGAAGAGTCTCTCACCCAAGCAAACCTATAGTCCCAGTTTCTTTCACCGCCTTCAACTTCTGGCAAAGATGTTGTGGGGGAAGCCACAACAGCACCAGTTGGCTGAAACAGAAGTCCTAAAAGCACGCCCACCGATGTTGAATAGGCATCGCCGTTCTGGGAAAAGCGCATCTTGTTCTTCCAGTATTTTAGCGTCTTTTCAAAACCGCTTTGTATGTCGTGCTTTAGTCCAGCGCTTAGCTTTTTGACCACGCTAAAGCGCTCATCAGGTATATGTGTGAGGTATATGTAACCGCTACCTTGAACCTCCCAGGTTGTTTTGGATAGCCTTCTCACACTTGGAAAGTCGAAAATCACCTCTATTGACTCAGAACTCTGTGGATTTTGAAACTGAACCACGCGCTCATCCAAAACTTTGGGCACCGCCTTGTAAAGCGCATAGTTAAAAGTGGGTTGTACAAAAACCTTGAGCCTTTCACAAACGATTTTTCTTATTAAAGCGTGCTCGCCTTGGGGCATTAGATCCACAATTTCTCCTTGCTCGATTTTTGTGAGTAGCACGTTTGGAACGATGTATCTTTGTGACAACACCTTTGCGTCGACGGAAAGAGTTCCTCCTTGGTCGTAATCTAGCAGTTTCGCAAACACCGGGGAAGAGTCGTACCTCGGAAGCGGAAGCCACACTATTTCAGTTCCGTCTATCAGCGCGCCAGAGAAACCATTGTTAACTGCGGGTAGTGGTTTCACGGAAAAGGTTAATCACACATGCTTAAAAGCTTATTTAGATGGTGTTCTGATGGTTTCGTTGCGTCTCGGCTTCGGTAAGCACCCGCTTTCGGTGTAAAAAGGGTTGAGTGGGTACCTCTTTTGCACATCGAGTGAAGAGTAGAAGCAATTCCCTTCACACACATCTGCTATTTCCTCTTCGACCAAGCCCTCGTCCACAACCCAACCCGTGCCTGGCACAGGGTCGGTGATGCACTCCACAAGCTCATGGCTGAAAACGTAGCTGTAAAAAGCGGTGTTGTCAGATGGTGAACAAATAACGTTCACATCGCATGGGTACGGTATCACGATATAGTACAGGTTTCCCTTGTTGTTGTGGTATCCTAAGAAATACGAACACGAACCCATTCCTTGGAGACTAATTGAAACTCCACTCGGAAAGAACAGAGAGTAGATTCCACTTCCTCTCACGTCTTTGAGTTTGCCTTGGGATATCATGCTTTCAAGAAGGTTTTGGATGTCGCTATCGGTAATAGAACTCGGAAGCTGTGCATCAGACGTGACCTCAACTAAGAAAGTGGGGATACCCACGTTTGTAAAGTTTTGTGTCAACGTGTCCAAATAATCCGAGAATGAAAGAACATGAGAAAGCGCGTCGGTTGCCTCGTCATTTTTTCCAAAAACCACTTGGATGAGCTCCCAGTCGGATTTACACGTGACTCCGCCTTTGTAAACCAAGTTGTAGCCTTGCGCAGGAAGCGCTTGTCTTAAAACCGAATTAATTCGGGGTATAAGTGCACGCCTCTATTCTTGAGTTTTATCACACCTTCAAACACACATGAAAAGTTAAAAAGGTTATTAAAGTGCAATTTGTGCCAAAGCTTTTTGAGTTTATCGCGTTGAATCTTTCATAATTCTGTGAAGTTTAAACATGTTCACTTGAGTTGTGCACGCTCTTTTTAGCTTTAACGCATTCAACGGGATTAAAAGTCGTTCACTCTACATTGCTCGCTATGCGTGAATGTGTGTAAAAATGGCGTGAAAAGCGTATAACAGGGTTTAAGTGTCAAAGACGCCTGATCGTTTGTCGATTCTGAAGACTGATTTTACGCCATCGACTCTGCATCCCTTTTTCGCTTGTACACACTTTAAATTCGAAACCTTTTGTAATTTTTTGAAATACAATTAAATATTGTTATATATTTAACAAAAATCGAAAACTTTTTAAATATATTTGCGTTAGAAATTGCATGACTTCTGAGCAAAGCACAAAATTTGCTCAAAAGCAGGTTCAAACTTTTGTAAGAGAAGCAACGGGTTTGGTGCGCGTGATGTCGCCCTATTCCGCTTTTGCGTACAACATTTTGAATATAGGTGTGATCTTTCCTTGGGTTTACCTTCTATCCGCGGGAGCCTTTCCTGGCTCAAACATAGCGCTAGGAATTCTTATCACGGGCGTTTTTGCTTCTTTTCTTGCTTTTGCTTATTCGGGTATCGCAAGCGTGATGCCACGAACAGGTGGAGACTACGTTTTTGAATCACGTGTTCTTTCTCCTTGGATTGGCTTTCCGATCGTCGCCACGATGGTTCTCTTTTGGTTTCTACAGTGGGACGCTTTAGGGGGTGGCTCACCGCGGTTCTCGGACTTGCGCCGATGTTCACAGGTCTTGGGCTTTCTCTTAACAGCAGCTCTCTTTTAAACATAGGCGCGTGGTTCACCACACCACTTGGTATTTGGATCACCACAATTGCCTTTGGGTTGCTCGCCACGGCTACGCTCATTAAGGGTTTCAGGCTTTTCGTAAGAATTCAGTGGGTGATGTGGTACGGCTTTTTGCTTTCGTACGCGGTGATAATCGGTTTGCTACTCACAACACCACACGCAAAGTTTATAGCGGAGTTTAACAGCGCGGTTTCCAAAATTGCGCCAAACTCGCCTTCAGATTACTATTCTTACGTGATAAACTACGAAAAGTCGCAAGGATTTAATCCGAACACTTCCTTTAGCTGGGCTGCGACACTAGGCGTTTTGCCGATTGCGCTCACGAGTCTAGGGTGGGTGGGATACGCTCAGTACCAAGCTGGTGAAATACAACAGGCTAGTAGCCTCAAAAAACAACTCTTTATTAATCTGGGCGGTGCGGTTACTTCGGCGATCATGATGGCGCTTTTGGCCTTTGCGTTTACAAGAACGGTTGGGTACGACTGGCTTGCCGCTGCGGCAAACGCAAGCTTTATTTCGGCAAACCTTAGTATGCCAATTCCACCCTGGTTTAGCAACCTTGTAGTTGTGATGACGAGTAGCCCCATACTCATCTTTCTTGCCACAGTAGGCGTGTTCCTTAATGCGCTACAGGTTGTGTACAACGTGTATGTAGGACAAACAAGAATGGCGCTTGCAAGCTCTATGGACAGAATTTTACCCGAATGGGTTTCTCGCGTAAGCTCAAGAACTGGAACACCCGTGAACGCTCACTTGTTGTTCTTTGTTTTGGGTGGTATCATTTACTCGTACATTTACAACTTTGTGCCTGGGTGGATTTCGCTCACTCTCGCCGTGACCGCTGTGGCAACGGTGATGTACATAGCGACGAGTTTAGCCGCAGCGCTTCTTCCTTTCAGAATGAAGGAGATATACAACTCGGCTGAAATATCGCGCTTTAGATTTGGAAGTGTGCCTCTTATCACGATAGCTGGTGCAATTTCCGCGGCTTTCTCAGCTTGGATGCTTTACTACTACCTTACAGTCCCAGCACTAGGCGTGGCTTACTTACCTTCAGAACTTCTTATGCTTGCGATTTTTGTGGGCTGGCTTGTTTACTTTGCGGTAAGAAGGTGGTACGTGAAAACAAAACTAGGAATCGACATAGACTCGGCGTTTAGGCAAATTCCGCCAGACTAAAATCGAAAGCACGCCTGAAACACCCGCGGTACAAAAAGATAACGAAAAGTGTACAGCGAAAAGAGCACACCTGTGTGAACTGTAAATTTCAATCCCTGAAGCGTTGAAGTCACTGAAAAAGGAGCGCCAGAGATTGCGATATCTGGCTGAATTTTCCAAGCGTTTTGCGCACGCGAAATAGTGACGTTTACCACTATGTCCAATTTTATAGACACACTCTGCCCGTCTGTGTACACTATTCTGAAATTGGAAACATTGAACCAATCGCTCCACGCGGCTATCCAGCTTGGTGGACTACCAGTTCTATTGATCGACACGTACACACCGTTGGCTATAAAAGGAAAGCCGCTTCCACCATAATACAGATATCTTTCATTTGGAGCCTTTGAAACTTGCCCTACATTATGATGAACCATATGACCTCCGTTTGATGTGTAACAACCGTTTGTGTAAAGATCTGCTTCGTACAAAGAGGAATCGTTGACAAACTGGGTGTAGTAAAGCGCGGGTGAGCCTAGTTTGGCGAGTAGCCCTTGAACGTGTGGATAACTCCAAGGAAGTTGGGCGTAACCCATTGGATAAAAGTGAACTGTAACAAAAGTAAATTTTTGACCAAAGACACTTTCGAAGATAAAGCTGAGCCAAAAGGAGCCACTTTGAGACAATATGGGAGGTGGTTTGTAGTGCGTATAACCGTTGTTATAGGAAAGGGTAAAAGAGGGTAAAAGAGCGAAAAGTAATGATGTAACAAACAAAACAAGAACAAAAATCTTAAGAAAACTCATTTGTCAAAACCTCAAAGGCATCCTGGTCCTTTACTAAATCCAAGAACCCAACCTGCTTTGTACAACATGTACCCCTTGCAACTTCCGTAAGCAGTTAGAGTGTACATAACTTGTGTGGACTGTGTTTGACTGTTTAAACTGGTGTAACCCGCAATATTAAAGGAACCAGTAAACTCTCTACCCGTGAACGACGCGCTTATTGCAAGCGTCGCCTCGACGCTAAAAGATGTAGCCTGTGTCCCCATATCGGAAAAAGTTACATAAAACGTTTGACTATTAAGATTCTGACTCACAACATTTCTAAACGCACTAAAGCTGTAATCACTCGTAGACGTGGCAGAGCTGTCTTTTTGATAAAAGCTGCTCATCAAATGCACCTCAAAAACTTCTTTTTCGTTTCCAGTATAGTGTTTTGTACATGTGTTGTATTCTTTATAAATATAGTCGTACCATTGTGCATTAATATACACGTCGTAGTTCAAAAGATTTGAAGAATGAGATGCGGTGGGTAACGATGTGCTCACAGCTGTTCCGTTTGCAACAGCGCTTGACTGAGATACCGGTCCACCGTTAGTGGACACATACGAGTAAACCACACTGTATTGTGTTACTGAAGGGGTATTAACTATTTGATACGATGAATTAATATAATAAGAGTAAACGGCCCCTTGTAATTGCGGTATCCAGCCTAAGTTTACGGTTTTGTAAAGAACCCAAATATATCCACAGGGTGGTGCTAGCGGAACGTTTGGTTTTATTGAAAATGTGGGTAATGAATTGATAGACGGGAGTTGATCGCTCTGATTGATCCCTAAAACTACTCTTAACACAATCGCTGGATCTTTTGGCTCTGGGTAAATCTTATGAGTTTTTGTGTCAACGAGTGTCCCGTATGTATACGGAGAAAGCTTAAGATTAAGAGTAGATGGTGTGTCAATTTCAAAAACGCTTGCATTGAAACCATATAAC
>NEXD01000043.1 GCA_003019595.1 Candidatus Marsarchaeota G1 archaeon BE_D | reverse complement strand
CAACTATGGTGTGTACTATGTTTCGGCAGTCGACGAGGGTGACGAGATGTACCTTCCTAATAACTACCAGAGCTTTTACGCGTATATGATGCTCGACACAAACTTCACCTTGGCTAATCAAACCTCTCCCAATATATACACGAGCTGTGTGAACTACTATTACTATGCGCTGCGTGTTCAGTGGGAGGTGGTGTACAACCCCTCAAATTCTCCACCCGTGTCGTCCCAAGTGACGCCCACACTTACTCCTAGTGGGCCCTACTCGACGTGGTCTGAGTGCACGTACCACCCCGTGCCCACGTGATGGAACAGTCTCCGAACCCAGCCCAACACCCCCTCCTTTTTCTGTGTGTTTCATATTTTGAACTGCTGTCGCTGTTTGCACGCATGGTGGCGAGTATTCCAACAAGTGCGGAGAGAGTCAACCCGATTGGGATGACTATTAACCCCAATTGGTTGTTGCCCGCGTTAGAGGGTGACATGGCAAGCTGCGCCGCGTATGATATTATGGCTATGGCTGGGGCGCACAACATGAGTACGCCTCCAATCTTCACCCTCCTAGTGAGTGTTATTAGAAGTGCGCCAGCGGCTAGGAGGATGAGTTTGGCGGCATCCACCACGTAGGAATAGGCGAGTAGGATTTGTTCGGACGCTTGCCGTGTGTTTGTGGCGGAGCTTAACGTGAAAACATGGCCGACCTGGGGTGTGTTGGCTGCTCGTAGGGAGACCCACACCACGTTCCACGTTAGTGTGACCTGCTGAAGTGTGGGTTCTGATTGTGCTCTCAGTGTGTAGAGGATTACCTCCCAGGGTACCAGAAGGGTGAGCAGGGATAGAACAACCAGCAGCCTCCGACCCATCGATACCCAGCACACCCTCAAAGCTATAAATCCCTCGCCACCAAGCCTTGCTTGGTGTTGTCAGCGGAGTGCATACGTTCTCCCTGATTTGGGTAGCCCATGCACTGCGGGCTTATGCACGCTTGCGGGACTGATGACCCTTGTGTTAACGAACAGAGGGTATTGCCCCCTTCAACCCGAGTCTATCTGTATTCTGCCCCAGAAAATTTGTGAGTTTGATCTCTAGGGTGAACACCTCAAATGTGTAGGGGGTAATGCCGCTGTTGGCTTCCGTCTTGCGTTACCTTCCTTTTTCACTCTATGTTGTCCCAAAGCTCTTCGAGCACGCGGTTCACAGCGTCCCTGTACGCTAGAAGCAGTGGTAAGAGCTCCTCTCCAGTTCATGTTCAAGTGAATAGTTTCTCAGCACGCTTCACAACCTCTTTGTGTTTACGGCTTCTCATCCCGTAGATTCTACCTGAGAAGTGGGATATTATCGTGACTAGGTCTTCGACCTTGCTGGGAGGATTTGATCTCAACGTGATTCAAAACCTCGATTGTTGTCCCATGGGCTTCAAACACCCTTCGCAGGGTGTCGAAACCAAACCTTGTGAGACTGTCCTCGCACAACACCACAACTTTATCCACCTCGTTGTGTAGCACCCGCTCGAGAAGCCTCAGAAAGCCTCTCCTCTTTTCGTTTAAACCTGAGCCTGTATCGGTGATCACTTCTTGCACACCCCACTGTCTTAAATATTCAACCTGCCTCTTCAAGTCATCTGGGTGATGACATTCTCGCGTAGCCTATCACCCACCTTATCCCACGCTCACCCTGTAGCCTCCTTATCTCGGATTCGGGTATCCTCCTCCTTCCCCCACTTACAACCCTGATTTTTCCTTGCTTGTCCCACTTCTGGATGGTCCTTGGGTGAAGACCGAGAAGCAAATTCTTTAAGGGTGAAAAGACGTTCAGGCACGCCTATTCTATTACAAACACCTATTAAAACCTATTCTGAAACTGTTGAAAGCGGCTTTCCGTTTTTCGAGACTTGGTGTCTAAGTTGTACGCTTCTTTCACGCTTGTAGGTTTTACGCGTAGCTTTCTGCGGAATCTACGTTCTTGTGATAGGTCTGCTTTTTGGGTGAAACTTTTTGCGTTCAAACTCGGATTGCTACAGGCTTTAGGGGTTGCCGGAAGCGCCGCAGGCACGTTTCTTGCGGGTTACATCAAACCGCGCACAGGCTTACACGTTTACCTGCTTTACACCACGGCTTTTGCCATGGACGTGGTCGTAGCGATTTTTCCAGTGTACCCCGTGATTTTGTCGTTTTTGACACTTGCTGGAGTGATTTTCTACTTAGCGAACGTACACGACCAAGCATACCAGTTTGTTTCTGTGCCCAAGGAAACGTATGTGCGTGTGAGCTCGTTTTCGGGCTTGCTCAGAACGCTGTGTAGCATAGTTGGCGCTTTACTGACCACGTATCTTGCCGAAGTGTACTCGGCTGGCAGGGTTGGTTGTCACAGTACTCGCCACAGTTGTGAGCGCAACTTTACTCGCGTCAAAGTGGATAAGAGAATCGAAACTGCAAGAGACGTAGAGTGCAACGCCTTTACACTAGAAGAACGCGTGGATGGCTGCGTCGCCTTAAAGCAGTATCGGTGAGCGCAAGCGAAACCGAAAAGCGTTTCTTTGAGTTTTCGTAAACCTTTGTATGAAAAAAGTTGGTGTACACGTACCAGTTTTTCAAGATGAAGATATTCAGCTTTTGATGAAAAAGGCGTCAAAAATCGAGGAGCTTGGGTTTGACGGCGTGTTTGTCGCAGACAGCCTCTCTTCTTCCTATGAACCGCTCACTACACTCACAGCCTTTTTGTGCGGTAGCTCCCACATCAACGCTGGAACGTGCGTTCTTGTTGCGCCTTTAAGAAACCCTCTGATCACCGCAAAAACGTGCGCCCATATAAACCGTGTAAGTGGTAAAAGGCTTATTCTAGGCGTAGGCGTCGGATGGAGAGAGTGGGAGTTTAGCTCGCTTTCCGTGCCTTTTAATAAAAGAGGAGAAATCATGGACGAGTGGCTTGAGCTATTTACGCTTGCGTGCGCTGGAGGTGAGCTCAACGTGCAAACTCGTTACTACGGAAAAATCGAGCTTGAGCTACCGAAAGGAGAAAAACCGAAAATCTGGGTGGGCGGTAACTCGAACAAGGCGTTAAAAAGGGCGCTCAAACTTGCCGATGGGTGGATTCCCACGGATTTGACCACTAAAGAGTACGAACAAAAGCTGAAAGGCGTCACGCTTCCTTCCAACTTTACTGTGGCAAGCCACCTTTTGCTCGTTTTGGAAAAAACCAGTGGGGAAGCGCTCAAAAAAGCGCAAATCTACTCTCAAAAGTTTGGTGACACGCTAGAAGATTTTGTGGAGTACGCGCTTGTGGGCGACCCTTCTCAAGTGGCCGAAAGGCTTGCGCAGTACGAAAGGGTTGGAGTGAACTACCATGTTTTATCGGTTCACCACTTGGAAAGCTTTTACGATGCGCTTGAGCTCTTTGCGAAAGAAGTATTTCCTTGTGTTTGAAAGCCAACCAAAAATCCTTAACGCTTCAAAGCGCGTTTTTGCGGTAAACACGCTCAAAACACTTTCAAAAGTTTTCGGTTTTTCCATAAAACAATCCAGTTTGACGTACTTTCTTTTTTCGTAACGCTCCCTAAAACGTTGCAACACCAAACGAGCTATGTTTACCAAATCCAGCGCGTCGTACTCTTCTTTTTCGCTCATATCTTTAACACTTTTGTAAGAGGATAAATAGTAAACTGAAAATATTAATTACGTATACAAAAAGTTTCGACTAAAAATTAAAACTATTATAGAATAAAAATCTTAATCGAAAGTGTTTTGTGTGTGAGCGCTTATGAATCTCGCTATTCTCTTGTACGCGTCGATTTTGTTTTCAAGTTTTAGAAAACCATGCCCTTCATCTTCGTACAGCTTGAACTCAAAGCGCTTGCCAAGGCTTTCTAGCTTTGATTTTGCTTGAAGCGCTTCTTCAGCAGGACATCGCGGGTCGTTTGCGCCAGCGATAAGAAGAACAGGCGCGCTTATTTTTTCAAGGAAAAAGATGGGAGATGCGCGGTAAAGCCTGTCCTTGTCCTTTTCTGGGTCTCCCATGTTTTCAAGGTCCCAGTAGCGTAAGTCCTCTCTTTCGTTCTGAATTTCCGTAAACCAGTTCAAAAAGGGCACGATGGACACACCAAAAGCCCACTCTTCGGGATAGTTCGTGAGCGCGCACATTGTAAGATAACCGCCAAAAGACGCGCCCATCACTCCAACCTTTTTGGGGTCGACGAGGTGTGCGCTCACAAGATAGTGCTTTCCGCTTACAACGTCAAGAAGGTCGTGTGAGCCCATCACGAATCTGTTCGCCTCTCTGTAAAGCCTGCCATACCCAGTGCTTCCTCTGTAGTTAGGCCTTAACACCACGAAGCCGTTTGAAACAAGGTACTGAACAAACGGGTTCCAAGTGTTTAACGCCTGTGCGCTCGGCCCTCCGTGTATGTCGATCACCGCGATTCTTTTGTTCACTTTGGGCTCGTACAAAAGCGCGGGTATCATCGTGCCGTCCACTTTTGATGGGTAGTACACGTGTCTTGCTTCCACAAACTCTTGTGTAAGGTTTTCTGGAAGGCTTTTTGTGACCTGATAAAACCTTTGTTCGTTCAAATCGTACGACCAAATGTCTGGCGGGTTTTTCGCCCCGCTGTAAACAAAGTAAATCCTTTTACCGTCCTTTGAAAAAATTGGGGATTCTACCACACCATGACCTGGAGTTACGTGTAGCTTTTCTTGAGTGGTTGTGTCGTAAATCACAAGCGCCATATCCCCTTCCTTGTTTTCGGTGTACGCGATTTTTCTTGAATCGCTCGAAAAAACCGCTTCGTAACACTCCGCACCTCCGTGTGTCACCCATATTATTTCGTTCGAATCGAGTTTCCACAAACCAACGTCCTCCCAGCCATTTGACGAAGATGTGAAGAGAAGCGCTTTTGAGTCGCTCGACCAACACTGCGCCGTCGCTTCTAGAGGCAACGAAGTGAGCGGGTCAAGAAGAGTGATTTGCTCGTCTTTTTCCAACGAGTAAACAAAAACCCCTTCGCTTTGAGCCTCAACAAGGCTTGAGACCGCAAGCGCCTTTCCATCGGGCGATATTTCCGCATGCGAATCCGAGTATTTGTGGTAAGTCACCCTTTTTCTTTCTAGCGTTTTCGTGTTCAAAACATAGCTTGAGAAGTTGCCGTGTTCGTTTGAAACAAACGCCACAAAACCAGTTTCCGAGATAGAGCAATCTGGAAGAATTGAAAACGGTGTGTCAGGCGTCAAATTAAACTCTTTGCGCGTTTTGAGGTCAAACATGAACAAATCGAAATTTTCATCGCCTGAGAAATCACACGCGTAAACAATCTTTTGAGAGCTCAGAAACTTTGGTGACTCCTTTGCTCTTTCGTCAAAGGTGAGCTGAAGGTGGTTTTGTTTGTCGTACAAGTGAAGTTGCCATCTACCGCTCAAGTTTGTGGTGTAAACCAAAAACTCTTCGCTTGAAAGGTCAAACTCGGAAACGCTTGGAACCCTTAAAAGCTCTTCCAACCTCTGCAAATCCATAAACACTCTTCTTAAGCCCTCATATTTTTTGCTTACTTTTTTATGACACACAAAACAAAAGTAAAAAGAGAAAAATTGCGCGCAAACGCGATTGTCGTGAGCGACTTCGACGGCACAATCACCGTGACGGACAACACGCAGTGCGTTTTACAAAAGTTCGCAGACAAAGAGTGGATGCGCTTAGACGAGCTTTACGAAAAAGGAATGCTCGAGCTTGTCGAGCGAGTGAAAAGGCAGTACGCGCTTTTAAGAGCGTCTAGCGAAGAAATTGTGAAATACGCAAAACAGGTCGCGGTTTTGAGGGAAGGCTTTGCTCGCTTTGTAGGCTTGTGTAACAAAAAAGGTTTACCGCTTGTCGTGGTGAGCGTCGGGCTTGACATAGTTGTCAAAGAGCTTCTCAAATTCTTTGGTTTCGAAAAAATAAGGGTGAGAGTTCCGAAAACTCTCCCTACTGAGCAAGGCTATAAAGTGTTTTTTCCCAAAATGTACACCACGCATACGCAAAACATTAAAGAGGATCTGGTTTTGCACAACAAGATACTTGGAAAAAAGGTGATTTACTTGGGCGATGGACCATCCGACTATCAAGCTATTAGAAGGGCGGACTTTAGATTCGTTGTGAAGGGCTCAAAGCTTGAAGAGTTGTGCGTAAAAAGTGGTGTGGTTCACGCAGTTTTTTCTTCTTTTGACGAAGTTTCTGAAAGTCTTGAAAAATACATTTTAAAACTTTTGTGATACGTTTATAAACACACAAAAGGCTTCTTTTTTGAATTGAAACAGAGAATGTACACCGACCTTTTTGTTCTTCTTGGAATCCTTTCGCTTTCGCTTGTAGGTTCAGCGTTTTTGCCACAAGCGGAAAACGCGTTGACGATTTTTCTTTCGATTTTCGCGCTTGTTAGCACAAAAGATCTGAGCAAGGTGATAGGTTCAGAAGAAAACGTGATATTAAGAAAAGTTCCTCACGTGGTTGGTGGCTCGATAATCGCCACGTCAATCATGATATCCAAAACGAAAATCGCGATAGCGCTCACAGTTGCGGCGACCATTGGCTACGTCTTTCTGATTTTGCATAGCAAAAAGGGAGGAGACGGTTTGGTTGAAGATTGGGCGACTAGATTTGGTCTAATGAAAAAGCAAGAAAACCGCGTTTTACACCTCTCCTCTCCTCTTTGGGCTTTTCTTGCTTTCTCCTTGCTTTATATGTTCGCGCAAAAGGACGCGGCGATCGCCGGCGTTCTTTCTTTAACTTTTGGCGACACCGCCGCCGCAGTTGTGGGTAGTAGAGGTAGAACTGTTCTCAGACTAAACCCAAGAAAGACACTAGAAGGCTCAAGCGCTATGCTTGTTGTGAGTTTTGTTTCGATTTACCTAATCTCCTTTAAACTTCTTCCTTCGGCGTTCACCGCAATCGCGGCCACACTCACAGAAGCGCTTCCCACACCACTAGACGACAACTTCGTGATACCCATAGTCGCGGCCGTTGTGTTCACGCTTTGCGCCACTTTGATTGGCTAACTTTAAAAAGCTATTCAAAAAACAACTCGTATGGCAAAAAAAGTTCGTCAAATAGACGCGATGAAGTCGCCGAGATTTACACAGGTCGCCACTTTTGCAAGACTTCCAAACTTGCGCACACTAAAGAACATCCACGCGGTTTTTCTTGGAATACCCTTTGACGACGGAACGACTTATCGAACGGGCGCAAGGCTTGGCCCACAAGCGATAAGGGAGCAGTCTAGGCTTCTTAGGCCTTACAACATGTTTTTAGACGTGTCCCCATTTGAGAGTTTGAACGTGGTGGACTACGGTGACGTGAACGTCGTTCCAGGGTATATTCAGGATACGTTCAAAAAAATTCAAAAAGATGTTGGAAAGATCGTGAAAAACAAAGTTGTTCCGTTCATCGCTGGCGGCGACCACTCACTGACGCTTCCTGTTTTAAGGGAAATCGCACTAGTTCACGGCAAAATAAACCTGTTACACTTCGATTCGCATTTTGACTTTTGGGACACTTACTGGGGCAAAAAGTACACGCACGGCACTTGGCTACGAAGGGCGATAGAAGAAGGGTTGCTGAATAGAGTCGCACAAGCGTGCATTCGAGGAAGCGTTTATTCAAAAAGCGACTTTGAGTTCGCAAGAGAAAACGCAATTCTTGTAAAGACGATAAGAGAGTTTCACGAAAAAGGCGTCGCTCAAGTTATGAACGAAATAAGGCGGTTTTTCCCGACAAACGAACCGCTTTACGTGTCTTTCGACATAGACGCTGTTGACCCTGCGTTTGCCGGCGGAACGGGCACGCCAGAAGTAGGCGGAATAACAAGCTGGGACGCGCTTGAGTGCATCCGTTCGCTTTTGGGGTACAAGCTTGTGGGTTTCGACGTCGTTGAGGTCTCGCCGCTTTTTGACCCCCCAAGTCAAAACACCGCTCTTCTTGCGGCAAACCTGATTTACGAGGCGCTTTGCGTGCTCGCAAAAACAAAAAGCGTTTAAACGGGTTTGAAATAAATTCAATGATGCTCAAACTACCGCCTCGAATCAAGGTGCTTGAAGCGCTTGGTGCGGTTGCGGATGGCAGAGTAAGAGTCGTCTCTGAAAAAACTTACAAAGTTCGTGCTTCGACTGGTAACAGGGAGTACACCGTTAGGATCGAAGACGGTCGTGTGAGTAGCGACGACAACGGAACGTTCTATCGAAATTATATAGGATATCCGATCATAGCTGTTCTTATGGTAAAGGGAGAGCTGAGCTACGACAAAGAAGTTGCGGAAGCGCTTAGAGGAATTCCTTGGAAAACTCTAAACGAAAAGGAGAAGAGCTACTCAAAAGTTGAACAAATCGTAAAACAACTGGTCGAAAAAAGAGGCGTTGAGTGGTCAAAAGTGGAACAGGTTGTGCAAAAAGTGATGCAAGAACTCAAGCAAAAAAGGTTTGAAAAGCTTTAAAGAGTCTTTTGGTAAAAAAACGCGATGGACTACAAAGAGCTTTTTGAATACTTTAAAGCGGAGCGCAAAAAGATTCTTGAAGCGCTTGAGAAACTACCAGAAGAAGAGTTTACGAAAAACAGGGAGCTCAGCTTCTACAGCATCAAAGACGTTTTACTTCACACAATTTTGGTCGAAGACAACTGGTTACACTACAGGGCTGCGGGGCTACACAAAGAAGCTCAAGTGAGATTCGAAGACTTCAGGACGCTGAGTGACGTGAAAAACTACATGGAAGAGGTCGACAGGAAAACACAGCAATTCTTTTCAAAGCTTAAACCAGAAGACCTAAAGAGCGTGGTCACAAGAAGATATCCCGACGGTCGCGTGGCGCAATACACTCTAGAAAGTGTGCTTTACCATGTTCCAATAGAAGTGATTCACCACTATGGAGAAATTTTTGCCGAGTTTTGGAAGATGAACATCGACGCGCCTTACTATTCATATCTTGAATTTTCAAAGGTTCGTACCAAGTAATCCTTTTTGCTTTAATCTCGATGCCACCCTGAGTAGCTCGCAAACACTCCACGCCTGCGCTATACAACCGCGCGGTGTGTGAGGGGGCTCTCCATCAAAAATTTCTGGCACAAGCCCGTTGTTTTGTTTTGCGAGCTCTAAAAGCGGTTTTATCGTTCTTGAAAAGTACTCAAGTTCCGCGCTGTCATAAAGCTCACAGCTATCAAAGTAAGCGCCAACTAGCCAAGGCCAAACGCTACCATTGTGATAAGCGGCGTCTCGAGCCTCTCTGTCTCCTTCATATTTTGGTTTGTACAAAGGATCGAGCGGGCTTAGGGTTCTAATGCCAAAAGGTGTGAGAAGGTGGCGCCTAACAGTTGATAGCGTTCTTTTTGCGGTTTGCTCGTCCACAAAGCCAAAGGCGAGCGCAAAAAGCGAATTGGGTCTTATTTCGGGGCTTTTTTTGAACTCGTTATCCAAGGTGTCGGCAAGACCTTGCTCACAGGAAAACAACTTTAAGAAGTTTTCGTTTGCCTTTTTAAGCTCTTCCGCAAAATAAGCTCGATCTGAGGCGTTTTGCGAGTACTCGCTCAAAAGCTTGAGAGTCAAAAGCCATAACGCGTTCACTTCGACCGCATAACCTGTTCTAGGCGTAAAGAACTTGCCTTCAAAAGAGGCGTCCATCCAAGTGGCGCCTGGCGATGCGTGGTAAATCAAGCTTTGCGTGAGCTTCACACCAAATTTTGAGCCACTTGAATAGCCTTCGAACATCTTTTCGAAATAAGGAACGAATTCGAACACGAAGTTTTGCGCGCCAAGCGCGCTTATTCTTTTTACGGCGTACGCGCTCCAAAGTGATGAATCCACAGATGTGTAAAACGGTTTGTTGTTTTCGTCAAAACCAGTTGGGAGAAATCCTTGATCCATTGCAGAAAAGTATTTCGTAAGCACACGTCTTGCAAAATCCAAAGAGCGAGTCCTTTCCACCAAAACAGGAAGAACCACCATAGAGTCGCGGCACCACTCCCAAAACCAGTGATAGCCTGCGATGATCGCCTGAAAATTGTGTGTGTCAACCACAAATTTGGAAAGCTCACCTTCGTCTATCGTGGGGTGACGAACTTCTAACGCTGGTTCAACGCGAACGTCTAGCTCTACTCTATCACCCTGTAAGGTGAATTCGCCAGGACTAAAAAGGTCCTCGATGTGATTCACGCCGCGCGCTTTGTCTTCTTCGTAAAGAAAGCCGTAGTACCAAACCTGCGAGTGAACAAAACTACCGCTTTTTGTGCTAAACACAAGCGTGGGCTTTGTTTTTTCTTCTTTGACAACAACTTCGTTTTGCGCTTTTTCCACAACAAACGAAGGTTCTCCCCACTTTTGACAAAGATGATGAGAGCGAAAGCTTAAAAGCGGACGCAGTTTTAAGACGAAAGGTTTAGTAGAAGAGTAAGAGATCACCAAGCTTTCTCTGTCAGTGTTGAACAAAATGGTTTTATACACGTGAAACTCTCCGAGTTTGTACTGCCACCACACCTGCCTTTTTTTGAACCCGAAAGACTCCAAGTTTTTGTGACCTTCTGGGTAAATCACATCTCTGTACCTATGGGCTGAAAGCGGATACACCTCTTCGTCGATTTGAACGTGTTCTTCGAGTGTGTTCAAAAGCTGAACTCTAAAGCCCTTTGTGAGAGACGCGGAATTCAAAAGAGCGTGATACGTCCTTGTGTTGATACAAGAAAAGGTTGAAGACGCATACCCTCCGAAACGATTTGTGAGCAACCATTCGGATTTTTGTGTTAACACCACAGTTTTACACTTCCACACACCCTAATTAGCTTTACAGAATTGGTGTAAGAACGGGGAAGAACGGGTTGTTCACGTCCGATTCCACCACGTAAAACGGAGTGTAAGGCTTTTCACCTCTTGCCACCACAGTTCCGTCCACCACGTCAAGTCTCACATGGAGACTTGAAACAGATCGTATCAAAGAACAAAAAGCGGAATCAGAAGGTAAGTAAAACACCATTGGGTCTCCTTTTGCTTGCGCTACCTCGATTTCTCTGGTAATATACGCGATAAGCTCGTTCTTTTCCGCTACACCTTCAAGCCGGTTTACGCTAACAACCCTCATAACTAGCGCGTTGGACGATCTTTTTCTGAGTTGCTCAATGTCTTCGCGAACGCGCAAAAACACGTCTGAAAGGCTTTCTTTGGAAGGCGATTCTCCTTCAAAAACCTTTAGGTTTTGCGTGTACGCTTGCGTTTTTACCATGCGTTTTAAGTGCTGTGCGAATTCGTGGTACTCTGAACCAACAAGCGGAACGACGAACACACTCCTACCCAAGTTCAGAAAGTTCACTTGAGCGGGTACGGCGAGCATTCTTACTGCGCTATAAGGAACTTTTGGCGTGTACTCAACCGTAAAAACCGAACCTTTCTTAAGACCTCCAAAAGCTTTGTCTAGAGACTCCGAACCAAGCGAAAAGAGCGCTTCTTTGTCGGGGACGGGTTCGGTGTACTTTGCTATGCTATAGTCTGGCTCCTTGTAGGTCCCAAAGAGCTTTGCGACGCCTCCTTCTAGTGTGAGCACTCTTACGCGATGGTCAACACTCACCCCTCTTAGCTTTTTTAAATCCACTCGCCTGATTGTTCTTCCATCCAATTCTTCAGAAGTGACGACGATCACACCGTCTACCATGTAGTCAAGGGGCGAAACTTCGTTTCTTTCGCTTACGAATATCACTTTTGAACCCGAAACTGGTGTTGACGCAAGCGAAATCATCGCGGACTCCGTTTTTATGCGATCTTGCGCATCAAGAAGGGTAGAAAAAGCGTCCCAAGAGTCTAGCACAATCACACAACCTTGTTTCTTTAGCGACTCCACATAGCTTTCTATAAAGACGCCAGCGGTTCCTATTCTAAAGTCCTTTACTTCGATGCCAATAGTCTTTAGCCAAGGGTACTGCACGAACAGGTGTTCTTCAGAAAGCCTTGTAGACATGTACACCAGCGTTTTCGGGTTGAGCGATTTTGCGATTGTAAGAGCGAGCGTGGTTTTGCCAGCACCAGGCTCGCCTTTGATCAAAAGGGTTGAGCCGCCTTTTTCAAAAAAGTTGAGTATCTCTAGCACAAACAAGTGTGCACCACTAGTGAATATAATAACTTTTTGATTTTGATAGTTTTAGCTCACAACCAGATGTGCCCAGGCTTTTGTAATTGTCCACACAGAAAAAAAGCAGAAAACTTTATCTGTATATTCATTGATGTATATACAAAGATGTCATCCAAAATCGTCGTGCGAATTTCTGAAGAGCTCAAACAAGAAATGAAAAAGTTGAAAGATGTAAACTGGAGCGAAGTTGTGAGAGAGGCCATACGGAAAAAAATCAATGAAGAAAGGTGCAAATTATCGGTTGACATTATGGACAGGCTTTCAAAGAAGATTAGACTTGAAAAGCCAAGTGAACAAATCATAAGAGAAATGAGAGATGAAAGATGGAAAAAGTAGTCGTTGATGCGAGCGCGCTAATAAAGTGGTTTGTAAACGAAGAACAATCGTTGGAAATGAGAAAAGTAAGAGACATGCACATTCTTGGCAGGCTAAAAATCTGTGTTCCATCGCTCATTTTTCTTGAATTGGGCAATGCGTTTCGTTTTTCTAACGCAACGGAAAAAGACGTGATTGACGCGTTAGACGCGTTGAATATGATCGGCTTAGAAGTAAAACAAATCGACGAACTAACAAAACCCGCGATAAAAATCGCCTTTACACTTGGACTTACCTTGTACGACGCTTTGTATGTCGCACTCGCAGAACAACTCGATAGCTATATTATCACCTACGACAAACAAATCTTGAACAAATACGACAAAGCGATCAAAGGTAGCGATTTTGTCAACTCAAGGATTTGAAATCTTCTTAAAAAGATTTCTTTCGACCAAAACGCGCATTTCACCCTTTTCAGTAAAGAATTCAACTGGTATATTCCCAGAATAAGAGGGTATGTAGTAACTGTAAAAATCTTTGCCTGGTAAGAGTGCTGTGCGCTCTGTTCCAAATTGTGTAGTGATCTCAGCGTATAGCGAGTAACCACTCCTACGAACAACAAGCGTTGAGCCACTAAAACTCTCGTAAACCCCACAAAAACTGTCAAGTAGCTCGTCCAAAAAAACAAAAGAAAGCTCTTTTTTCGGGTCTTTTTCCAAAAGAAGTGAAAGCGTGTAAAGCGCGATCTGAGCAAGCGGGGCTGTGGCCGAGTTTGAAGCGAGCGCAACGCCAATTTTCGCGTCTTTTAAAAAGCCCAAGTAAGCGGAGCAAACCGCAATATTTCCTGAGTGCGAAACCAAGGTTTGACCTAAGAAACTTTTGGCCACTTGCCATCCGTATCCGTACCACTCTTCTTCTAAAAGCGTTGGTAGATTTGTCTTTACATGTGGACGTGTCGCTTCTTCAAGTAGCTGCTTTGTGAGTAACAAGCTTTCGTTTTCTACGATAAAGTTGCGCGCGTACTGAGCAAGCTCGACCACGCAACTCACAAGACCACCAGCTGGTAGAAGTAGCGAATGATTTGGAAAAACAGAGCGTTCTGGTAGAGTTTTTATAAGATACGGCGTCATCACATCTTCGTAGCCGTTGAGCGTAAACCCAGTTCTTACAAGTGCTAAGGGTTTGATCACACGCTTTAAAACATAGTCTTCGTAGCGCTCTCCGCTCACAGTTTCCACGATTTTACCAAGAAGCATGTAACCCTCATTTGAGTAAAGAAATCTTTCACCAGGACGAAAAACTCTATTTACACGTTTTAGTAACCCGATAAATTCATCGAAGTTCGTGACACCGCTTTTTTCCCCTGCGATTCTTTGTGCGATGATACGCTCTGCAACGCCCAAAGAAGGCATGCCACTAGTGTGAGTGAGAAGGTGCTTGATCGTAACCAGAGAGTCGTCAAACCCAAAGCTTTTCAAGTGCTGAGAAACTGTGTCATTCAAGTCGAGCAAACCCTTCTCGTAAAGTTGTAAAACGCAAAGCGCGGTGACGCTTTTTGTGATCGAACCCACGCCGTAAATCGTATAGGGCGTTGCGCTCAACCCAAGCTCTAGATTCCTAAATCCGAACGCGTTTGCATAAAGCACCTTTTCAGAATCGAACACGCAAATCGAAATTGAAGGAGCTTTTGAAGATTGCCTCTTCTTTTGAATATACTCTTCGATTTCTTTGAAATTCACACGATAGTAATTTAGGCGGGTGACTAAAAGCTATTCTTGTTCTCCCAAGTCAGGTTTGCGGCTTGCGTTATCGTGTCAAGCGCGCTGAGCGCCTTTTTTGTGAGCACGAACTTTCCATCGCCTACTGGTCTTAAGTAGCCGTTTTTCACCAAACTGTAAAGCCTGTGTTTTGCGCTCTTTGAGCGCTTGTGTTTTTCGTACAACCTTCTAATCGAGTTGAGTGTGGTGTATCCCTCGACTTTCGCTTTGCACAGGATTATAAACGTGCGAACGTCGAGGTTTAAGTAGTCAAACTTCTGTGTGTCCCCACGCTCTAAGTGAACCAGTTCACTTTCGGTAAATCGCATCAACGATAAACCAACTTTTCACCATAAATGGATTACTCAAATCTGTTTTTTAGTTATAGCTTATATTTTAATAGTACAGATAGACTTTGTGGAAAGTGTCAAACGCTTTCTTTTGAATAATCGTGTTGACGCGGAGTTTAGAGTGTTTGAGCAAAGCACAAAGAATTCGCAGCTTGCGGCAAACGCACTGGGTTGTAGCGTTTCACAAATCGCAAAATCCATAGTTTTTTTGGGTGAAAGAGTGTATGTGGTTGTGATTTCTGGTGACAAAAGAGTTGACACAAACAAATTATCCCAAATCGTGGGCGAAAGAGTGAGAATCGCCACACCAGAAGAAGTGTACAAATTCACAGGCTACAAAGTTGGAGGGGTTCCACCTTTTCCTCACAAAGAAGAAGTTAAGGTTTTACTGGATAGCTCTTTAAAAAGGTTCGCTTACGTTTGGGCTGCGGCAGGCTGTGAAAACGCCTTGTTCAAAATTGAAGTGAACAAAATGTTTGAACTTTTGGGCGCTAAAGAGGTGGATGTCGCAATCACGTCATAGCGGTTTGAACGCAAGCCGCATAAGCCAATACACCGACTTTATCGTTCCAAGCGCGGAATTCAAGTTGATCGCGGCAAACTCATAGGCTTTTTTTCCGCGAGTCTCTTTGAGCGATTG
>NEXD01000042.1 GCA_003019595.1 Candidatus Marsarchaeota G1 archaeon BE_D | reverse complement strand
TCGAGTTTAAAGCGATTTCCTAGTTCGTAGCTTGAAAGCACGTTTGAGTTTGTGCCTGAATGTATCGGTTCGCTACTAAGCGCGTCTTCTATCGTGAGCACAGGCTTCAACGGTTCATAATCCACTTCAACGCTTTCTGCCAAATCCGCTGCTTCGTAAGGCGTTCTTCCCAAGACTGCGGCGACAGGTTCTCCAAAAAAGTTCACGCGCTCTGACGCAAACGCGTGCATCGCGACAAACGATTTTCCAGTAAACGCGCCTTCGCCCACTGAGGTAAGGCTCGCGTTGAATTCAGATGCGTTGATTCCACCTTTTACCCTTTCAACCCTCGCCCTTGCGTAAGCGCTTCTTATTACGTGAAGGTAAAGCGTATCTGGTAGCTTTAAATCGTCCAAGAAAAAGCCTTTACCCGTTATCAGGCGCTCAAAACTCATACAAACTTTTTTTTACTTACTTTTTATAGGTATTTCGAAAAGCTTCATCCTTATTTGAAAAAGAAAATGTTTATTTTTGTGCGCTCAATTAAAAATTGCCATGTATCCAGCCTCTTTTGAGTACGTGTCTCCAAAGTCGCTCGATGAGGCGCTGAGCTTTCTTGAAAGCCACTCTGATAGCTCCAAAGTGCTTGCGGGTGGACACAGTCTTATCCCTTTGATGAAGCTAAGGGTGGTAAGACCCGCTTACGTGGTCGACATCGCAAAAATTCCTGGGCTAAGCTATATCAAAGAAGAAGCAGACGAAATCAGAATAGGCGCGCTCACAACTTACTACGAAATAGAGACTTCGGACATCGTAAAAAGGTATCTTCAGGCGCTTGCGGAAGGCGTGTCGCAAGTGGCCGACCCACAGGTGAGAAACTGGGGCACGCTTGGTGGAAGCCTTTGCCATTGTGACCCTGCGGGCGACGCTGGCTCGTGCGTGCTTGCGCTAAGAGGAAGAATGGTCGTTCAAAGCAAATCGGGAAAGCGCGTGATCGAATCGGACGAGTGGTTTGTGGACACTTTTCAAAGCGCTCTAAAGCCGAACGAAATTCTCACCGAAATCGTTTTTCCAAAAATTAAAGGAAAAAACGCGGGCGCCTACCTAAAGCTTGAAAGACGCGCTGGCGATTACGCAATCGCCGCGGTGGCCGTTCAGATCTCCTTGGATTCTTCGGGTGTGTGTAGCTACGCGGGAATTGGGTTAACTGCTGTGGGAAACACCAACTTAAGAGCGAAAAAGGCTGAGCAAACCATTTTGGGTAAGACGCTTGACGACAAAGTTATAGAAGAGGCGGCGCAAGCCGCATCGGAAGAGTGCAAACCCGTGGACGATCCTCTCAGAGGCTCGGCGGAGTACAAGCGCGCGATGGTAAAAGTTCTGACCAAACGCGCGCTTAAGCGCGCGCTCGAAAGAGCGAAAGGAGGTGTGTGAAATGGAAGCGCAAAAACTGCAAAAAAAGGTTTCTGTTTCGATCAAAATAAACGGAAAAGTTTACACCGCTGACGTCGAACCAAGGCTACTACTCGTTCACTTTATTAGAGACGTGGCAGGACTCACCGGAACTCATATCGGTTGCGACACATCAAACTGTGGTGCCTGCACTGTTTTGCTAAACGGTAAGTCGCTCAAGTCTTGCACGATGTTTGCGGTTCAGGCAAACGGCGCGGAGATCCTCACCATAGAAGGACTTGCGAAGGACGGCGAGCTCCACCCGATTCAAAAAGCGTTTTGGGAAAACCACGGACTTCAGTGTGGATACTGCACGCCTGGAATGATCATGCAGGCTTACTGGTTGCTACAAAACAACCCCAACCCAACTGAAGAAGATGTAAGAAAGGGAATTTCTGGTAACCTTTGTAGGTGCACTGGATACCAAAACATCGTAAAGTCCATTCTTGCTGCGGCAAAGGAGATGAGAGGTAGGTGATGCAAATTGTCAAGACAAGTGTTGGGCGCTCGCGTGTTAAGAAAAGAAGACCCGAGGCTTGTCACGGGAACTGGTAGCTTTACCGCGGACATCAAACTACCTGGAATGGTTTACGTAAGGTTTGTGAGAAGCCCTTACGCTCACGCAAAGATAAAATCGATAGACACATCAAAAGCAAAAGCGCTCAAAGGAGTCGTCGCGGTTTTCACCGCAAAAGACGTGAAACTCAATCCTGTTCCCACCGCGTGGACCATTCCCAACGCGGATTTGAAAATTCCCAAGTACTATCCTCTTGCGGTTGACAAAGTGAGGTATGTGGGCGACCCTGTTGCGGTCGTCGTCGCAGAGGATCCTTATACCGCGCGTGATGCGGCGGAGCTCGTTGAAGTGGAGTACGAACCTCTTCCCGCCGTGGTAGAGCAAGAAGAAGCGGTGAAACCAGGCGCTCCACAGCTTTACGACGAAGTTCCGAACAACGTTGCGTTCACTTGGAGGCTTTCCGGCGGAAACGTGGACGCTGCGTTTGCCTCAGCAGACGTTGTGGTAAAGCACAAGTTTGTCAACCAAAGGCTTCAACCTACCGCGATGGAAACAAGGGCGGTTGTCGCGGAGTACAACGCGTCCACCGATTCTTACACCGTTTGGATCACTTCGCAGAATCCGCACGTGCACAGGTTGCTGTTTTCCGCAATTCTCGGAGTGCCCGAACACAAGCTCAGAGTGATAGCACCGGATGTGGGAGGAGGTTTTGGCTCAAAGATCACGGTTTACGGTGATGAGGCGCTTGTGGTTTATCTGTCAAAACTTGTGAGGAAACCTGTGTACTGGTGGGAAGAAAGGTCTGAAAACTATCACTCTTCTACGCACGGGCGAGATCACGTCGAGTACGTGGAGCTAGCCGCAAAATCCGACGGTACGATAACTGGCCTTCGCGTTAAGGTTTACGCGAATTTGGGTGCGTATCTTAGCACCGCAGCGCCAGGCGTTCCCACGTACTTGTTTGCGCTCATGTTGAGCGGTTGTTACAAGATTCCGAACATACAAGCGGAAGTTGTTGGCGTTCTCACGAACACATCGCCTGTGGACGCTTATCGTGGTGCAGGAAGACCTGAAGCGTCGTATCTTCTTGAAAGAATGGTGGACCTTCTTTCAAGAAGACTTGGAAAAGATCCCGTGGAAATCAGGCTCAAAAACTTTATACAAAAAGACGAAATGCCTTATACTGTTGCCACAGGACTCACGTATGACAGCGGAGATTACGCGGCCGCTTTGAAAAAAGCGCTCGAAATTGTGGGTTATGAAAAGCTAAGAGAGGAGCAAAAAAGAAGAAGAAACGCGGAAAAGCTTCTCGGAATAGGAATCTCAAGCTACATAGAAGTTTGTGGCCTTGGTCCTTCAAAAGCTGTGAGAGGCACTGGCTTTGGGCTTGGACTTTGGGAGAGCGCAACTGTCAGGATGCACCCAAGCGGAAAGGTGAGCGTTTACACTGGTAGCTCACCACACGGTCAGGGCGAAGAAACCACTTTTGCGCAAATCGTTTCTTACGAGCTTGGTGTTCCTGTCGAAGACGTTGAGATAATTCACGGTGACACCGCGATGATTCCCTTCGGAATGGGAACCTATGGTAGCAGAACCACGCCAGTTGGAGGTGGGGCGATAGCGCTTGCGTGTAGAGAGCTTGTCGCTAAGGGCGCAAAAATCGCGGCGCACCTACTCGACACGCGCGTGGAAAACGTGGTTTTCGACGCTGGACGCGGCGCGTATCTCGTTCGCGACAACCCTCAAAGAAGCGTGAGCATCCAAGAAGTCGCGATCGCGTCTTACCAGGCAGATCGGCTACCTCCTGGTGTCGAACCTGGTTTTGAGGCGACAAAGTTTTACGACCCAGAAAACTTTGTTTTTCCATACGGAACGCACATATGTGTGGTCGAAGTGGATGCGCAAACGGGCCAGGTGGAAATCAAGCGATATGTTGCGGTGGACGACTGCGGGGTGCACATAAATCCGATGCTTGTAGAAGGCCAAGTGCACGGAGGTGTGGTGCAGGGGTTGGGTCAAGCGATGCTCGAACACTCGGTGTACGACAAAAGCGGCACTCTTATCACCGCAAGCCTGAACGAGTACGCAATACCCACCTCTGTCGAAAGCCCTAAGATCGAAAGCCACTTCATTTACACACCTTCTCCCCACAATCCGCTTGGTGTCAAAGGAGTGGGAGAAACAGGAACGATCGCCTCGGCTCAAGCGTACGTGAACGCCGTGGTAGACGCGCTTTCTCATCTTGGTGTGCAAGACATACAGATGCCACTCACTCCTGAAAGGGTGTGGCGTGCGATTCACAGAAGTTAACCGCTTTTTCCCACCTTTTTTGTGAGCCACGTGTACAGGTCCAATCCTTCAACTGAAGGATTTGAAGGAATGATTATCGATTTTCCGTTTTGTATGTTCACAAATATCCTCTTTTTTCCAAATCGCTCAATCGAGAGAATTTCGGAGTATGCGTGCACGCTTTTTTTGTGCACACCGCGAACACAAAAGGAGTCTTCGTAGAACTCGTAAACCGTTTTTGAAAGTAGCGTGAGCGTGATCCCGAATAGAGATATAACAAACAAAGCAAACGCTATCGCAAAACTCTTCGGCTCAAAGAGAAAAGCAATAGAAAGCGCAAACCAAATCCCAAAACCAACGATTCTAGCTTTGAAGGGCGAAGAAACCTTGAACACAGGTTTTTTGTGTTCGAACACTTTTTGCGAAACAAGTAGCACAATTTAAATCTTAAGCAAGATAGCCTAGCAAAAAGCCCAAAAGCGGCGCAACGAGCCAAGTGGAGGCGGTGATGACAAATGGTCTTAACGCTATCGCCTTAAACCTGTAAGAAAGTCCCGCTCCGAAGACGCTTGCGGTGAGCGTTTGAGTGTTAGACAGCGGTAAGCCAAGTAGAGTTGCCGCTTCGACAAGCGCGGATGAAGTAAACAGGGAAACAAGCGCGTTGGAGTAGCGTAACAGGTACATTTCACTACCAACCCTTTTTAAGATCCCAGAACTCAAAAAGAGCGAGCCCACGAAAATCGAAAGCACCATCACAACCATCGTCACGGTGTTGAATCCGGCGATAGAAGCGATTAGCCCAAAGGTGTTTGCGCCTAGTGTAAAAGAAGTGAAGAAAGAACCAAAAAGAAGCAAAAGCTTGTAGCGCAAAAGCGCGCTCCAAGGATTGACCACCTGTGAAGAAAGTATGGTCAAATTCGCAAAGTAGGACACGAGAGCTCCCAAAACTGGTGCAAGAACCCACGCGATCACTGTGTGCACAAGAAAGCCGTGGTCAAAATGGTAGTGCACTCGTTCCGAAATCCCAACGGCAACTCCCACAAGCGCCATCGTCAAAGAAAGAGGGGAGCGTACAAGAAGCGCTCCGAGAAAAAGAAGAAGCGCTACCAAAAGAGACACGAAGCTATAGTAAGCGGAGTTTGGCAAAAGAGACTTTGCGGCAACGTTCAGCCTGTTGCCTTCTAGAACAAGACCCAAGCTAAAACCGAGCGCACCGACGAGCGCGCCCGTTCTCTCACTTGTAACCCTTGAACCCACTAGTGTTCCAACGCTTGCCGAAAGATTGTTACCCGAAACAAGAGCAGTGAGTGTCGCGGTTAGCGCGAAAAGCGGAAGTTCGTTCACTTGGACACGCTCACCATTGTGGTAAATATCATGTCCGCAATGTCTTCGCAGTTGTCGAGCAAGTCATCCAGTTTGTGAACGAGTGTGAAAAGGTGGTTAAAGAGAATATAAGGCATGCCATTTGCCTCTTTGTAAAGCTTGTCGAGTAGCGCGTCCTTTTGCTCGTCCACTCTTTCCTCAAGCCACTCGATTTGAGACCTGTAGCTTGCCATTTCGTTCAAAGTTTGAGAAAGAAGCATCTTTTGAACGAGCTTGAGCGCTTGCGTGTTTTCTTCAAGCATTTTTGAAAAGACTTCGTACGCTTCGCTTTCAAGCGCGCTATTTCCGTTTTTTGCGTACTCTTTGTACCTTTTTATTTCTCTGCTGATAAAGTGCGTGTTGTCAAGAAGATCGTCGAGTAGCTCCACCAAACTCACAAAGTTTTCAAGCAGAGCCGGTGCAAACGCGCCGCTAGTGATTTTTGTCTTTAGCTCTATCGTGAGCTCGTCACCGCGCTTTTCAAGCTCGCTTATGCGTTCGTTGAGTTTTGCGATGTTGTCGCAATTAGGGGAAAGCATTTCGCGTAAAGCCTCGAGACTGCTTTGGGTGAGCTGCGTGTGTCTCACAAACTCCTCAAATGTTGTTTTCTCTCCGACCACACTAAGCCTTTTTAAAAGCGTCTCAAAAACCATGGGGTTTTATTCTATATAGTCTATATAAATTCTGCTACCAAAAACGAGATAAGCTCGCTTGTGATTGCGAGCTTATGATCAGCGGTTTTTCTGGAAAAGTGTTCAAAAGCTACGATGGCGAAGCGTTCGAGATGCTTTGCGAAGTTGTGAACGAAGCTCTAGAGTGCGCGCACTTAGAAAAAAGCGAGATTGACGGTTTGGTGACAACTTTTTTACCCGGTGTTGTCGACGGCAAGATTCACAAACACTTTTACACAACGCAGCTTGCGCAGTTTCTGGGTTTAAGGCCTCGCTTTATGGAGCTTTTTGATTATGGTGGTGCGTCCGCTCCGGCCATGCTACAAAGAGCTAACAAGGCGGTTTTGAACGGAGAAGCGACAAACGTGCTTTGCGTAGTAGGAGGAAAGGCTTCGGACTTGAAATCAAAAGGTGTAACCGTTGACTCGATCGACAGGCTAAGCGCAGACGTTTCGCTCACGCCCTTTGATGAGTTTTTCAGAGTTTACACCGACATGAATCCCATAAGCGATTACGCGCTCGTTGCCACAAGACACTCACATCTTTTTGGAACCACGGATTCGCAGAGGGCGCTACTTGCGGTAAAGCAGAGGCAAAACGCGAAAGCGAACGAGCTTGCGCTTTACAAAAACGAGCTTTCCGTTTCTGACGTTCTTTCTTCACCAGTTGTGTGTGAACCGCTACACCTGCTTGAAATTGTTTATCCTGTGGACGGCTTTCACGCTTTTATAGTTTCGCAAAAAAGGACAGCGGACTTAAGAGCTGTTGACATCTTGGCCTATGGAGAAGCGCACTGGCCAGAGATGCCTTGCGAGCTACCTGACCTTGTCAACACACCCGCTCAGGAAAGCTCAAAGCGCGCGCGCTTTGATCTGAGTAAAATAGACGCGTTTGAGCTTTACGACTCTTTCACGATAACCGTGATGCTCCAAATAGAGGACATAGGGCTTTGTAATAAGGGAGAAAGCGGAAGGTTTCTGGAAAGAGTGGACACGACTTACAAGGGCGAGCTTCCGATTAACACAGGAGGAGGCAGTTTAAACACAGGACAACCCGCTTTTATGAGCGGTGGTGTTTTGATCGACGAAGCGTTAAGGCAATTGAATTACATGGCAAAAGCGCACCAAGTGAGTGGCGTAGACAAGGTTTTTGTGAACTGCATCGGTGGATGGAACCGCGCTCATTCCACGACGATCGTTTTGGGTGAAGCGCCTTGAAGCTACAAGAAATAAAACAGATTTACCAAAAAAGCATCGACTCCAATTTGTTACCGTTTATCGAATGCGACGCTTGTGGCCACAAGTTCTTCTATCCGCGTGCGCGTTGTCCGCGGTGTTTTTCAAACAAACTACAAGTAAAAAACAGCGCTGGTGTGGGAAGCGTTTTTTCGTATACGAAATTTAACACGAAAAGCGGCGAAAGCGTGATTTACGCGATAATCGAACTTGCTGAAGGCGTTAGGATGTACTCGAATGTTTTTGCGCAAAGGATTTACGTGGGATTAAGAGTCAAGGCAATCTTTAAAGAGCTCAAAGGTAAGCGTGTTGTGTATTTTGAAGAGGAGGGTGCGTGAATGCCTCGCTACGATTTGACAGGAAAAGTCGCTTTAGTGACTGGGGCGGCAAGTGGAATAGGCAAGGCCACTGCGATAAGGCTTGCAAAAGAAGGCGCAAATCTTGCGCTAGGCGACTTAAAAGATTTGAGCGAGCTTTGCGATTCTTTGAAAAACTACGGTGTCAAGGTGGTGGCGCTTAAGCTAGACGTTTCGGATTACTCTTCTTGTGAATCGTTTTACAAAAGCGCTTTGAGCGAGCTTTGTGTAGAGCGTGTCGACATTCTGGTGAACAACGCTGGTATCAATCGCGATAGCCTTTTTGTGAAAATGAGCTTTGAACAGTGGGATGATGTGATCAAAGTCGACCTGTATAGCATGTTCAACATGACAAAGCAGGTGGTTCCAAAAATGCTTGAAAACAGCTGGGGTAGAATCGTCAACGTGTCATCAATAAGCTGGCTTGGAAACATCGGTCAAGCGAATTACTCAGCCGCAAAGGCGGGTGTGATAGGTTTCACAAAGACACTAGCGCGCGAGCTTGCAAAACACGGAATAACTGTGAACGCCGTGTGTCCAGGCTTTATAGACACTCCGATGACGCGCGCTGTGCCAGAAAAAATAAGGGAAATGATTTTGTCAAGAATTCCCATGAAAAGAATAGGAAATCCCGAAGAGGTGGCGTCGGTGATAGCGTTTCTTTGCTCTGACGACGCATCGTACATCACAGGTGAAGTGATTGGAGTAACAGGAGGACTTGTGCTTTGATCACTCAAGTGGAAGTGTTCGAAAACGCAGTAACACAAGGAAGAGACCTTCCTGCTTTGAAATACTTTGATCGTAGCATAAGCTACGCCGAGCTAGAAGCGCTTGTGAACGGGGTTGCGGCGCAACTAAGCGCGTTCGTGGATTTTGGAGACACAGTCGCTCTTTGCACGCAAAACATTCCACAGTTTGTGATAGCGGAGTACGCAACTTGGAAGCTTGGAGGAGTCGTCGTGCCACTAAGTCCAGCGCTCAGAGAAAGGGAGCTTTCGCGCCAAATTGAGCACTGCAAACCCAAGGTGGTCGTCGCTCAAGCGGAAAACGCTGGTGTGTTTGAAAGAATGCAAAACGCGCGCTTTGAGCTTATCAAAACCGACGCAAACACTTTTTTCCGTATTCCCCAAAACTTGGCGAGCAAATGGGGCACGACAAGTGTCAAAGAAGAGTTGTATCTAAAAGGCAAAAAGAGCTTTTGCGCTGAGCGCTACGATTCAGAGCAACCCGCCCTGATAGTTTACACTTCAGGCACAACTGGTGTGCCAAAGGGTGCGTTGATAAAGCACAAAAACCTTTACGCAGGCTCTTGGATTTACAAAGAATGGTTTCGCTTTAGCCGTGATGACTGCGTGCTAGCAGTTGCGCCGTTCTTTCACATAACTGGGCTTGTTTTTCACATCGCAACGCCCATCCTTTCGTGCTCGTCTCTTTTTATGATGAACAGGTTTGACGCGGATGCGGTTCTTGAAGCAATCGAAAAGCACAAAACCACTGTGACGATGCTCACCGCAACCGCGTACACCGCGATGCTAAATTCGCCAGATTTCGAAAAAAGAGATCTTTCGAGTATGAGGCTCTGGTCGTCTGGAGGTATGCCCGTTTCCCGCGCGCTCGAAGAGCGGTGGAGGAGCAAAACAGGAAAGTGGATCCACGTAGCATGGGGTCTTACAGAAACAACGTCACCTGCGACGCTTTGGCCTTATCCTTATGATGACAAGTTGCCCTACGACGAACAAACGAGGTGTGTGAGCACGGGTAAAGCGGTTTACTTTACGAGGGTTGAAGTGTTGAACAAAGAAGGGGAGCTTGGTGAGCTGGTCGTCCAGGGGCCGCAAGTGATCGAGCGTTACTACAACAACGAGCAAGAAACGGCAAAATCCATCGTTCACGGTTGGCTTCACACTGGTGATTTGGGGAAAATCGTGGACGGTTGGGTTTTTGTGGTCGACAGGCTAAAGGACATAATCAACGTTTCTGGGTTTAAGGTATGGCCTAGAGAAGTGGAAGAAGTGCTTTACGAAAACGAAGAGGTGGAAGAAGTGGTCGTGAGCTCAAAACCGGATGAGTACAGCGGTGAAAGGGTGGTCGCCTACGTCAAGCTCAAAAAAGGGTGCGAACCAAGCGAGGCTTTGGCTTTAAAGCTAGTAGAAGAGTGTAGAAAAAAACTTGCGCCTTACAAAGTGCCCAAAGAGTTGAGCTTCGTAGAAGAAATACCAAAGACAGAAAGCGGAAAAATCTTAAGACTCAAAAAATGAACCCTTATAGCACAATAATTGGAATTTTTTTAAACAATTCGTCTTTCTTCATATTATTTTAAAAAATATCTATTTTTTTGTGAATAAATAAAATATTATTTATTAATTGTACCACTCTTGATGAATTAAAACAAAACTTAAGTTGTTTACACTATTATTCAAGAAATATATTTGTCACAAGTAGAAATCCTTTTTAATACATGGAATGGCTTAATAATCTCTTGTCGAATTGAGTAATTCGGGGTTTGTGTTGGAAACAGTTCAAGAAGCGGGGGTTGACACGATCAGCGAAAGAGACCTAAAAGACCTAAAGCCCTATCAAATAATACGCGAAGATGGGTCGCTCGCAAGAAAACTCACACTTTCTCCAGATTTCTTAAAACAAGTTTACAAAGAGATGGTTCTGGCTCGTATATTTGATGAAAGGGCCACAACCCTTTCCACAGTAAGAGAAATTGGAACTTATCCTCCCCACAAAGGGCAAGAGGGCACACAAATAGGAATTGTAAAGGCTTTGGGTCCTTTTGATTGGTTTGTGCCCATGTACAGGGATAACGCCGCGATGATCGCAATGGGAATGCCCATGGAAAACCTTTTGCAGTACTGGAGTGGCGATGAAAGGGGTCTTCGCATACCCGAAGGTCTTAGGATGCTACCCTTTGCGATTCCCGTTTCTACTCAAATTCCGCACGCAGCGGGGCTTGCGCTTGCGCAAAAACTAGGAAGGACTGGTGGCGCGGTTGTCGTGACCACGGGTGACGGAGGAACTTCAAAAGGAGACTTTCACGAAGGTCTTAACTTTGCGGGCGTTTTTGAACTACCGCTTGTCGTTGGTGTAGAAAACAATCAGTACGCGATCTCACTACCGCGTAGCTTTCAAACACGCTCGAAGACGCTCGCGCAAAAAGCGCTTGCATACGGTATAACTGGAATTGTGGTAGACGGTAACGATGTCGCCGCAGTTTACCAAGTCACCACACGTGCGCTTGAGCTCGCGCGTTCTGGTGAACCAGTTGTGGTTGAGTATGTCACTTATAGGCGTAGTTACCACACAACAGCCGAACTTGTTTCGCACAAACTTCAACCGAAAGAGGAGCTTGAAGTTTGGGAAAAGCGTGATCCGATTTATCGGCTTGAAAAGTATCTTATGAAGGAAGGTTATCTCACAGAAGAAGAAAAAGAGAAAATCTATAAAGAGGCGGGCGAAAAAGTTAGGCTCGCGGTTGAAAAGTTTCGCGCGATTACCCCACCCAGCCCGCTTGACATCTTTAGGTACATGTATTCAACACCAACACAAACCCTGCTCGAACAAGCTTTTGAACAATTTGGAGAGCTTGCATCGACGCTCGTCAACCACAACGTCGAGCTTTCAGAGTATTCACCCTCAAGTAAAACAATCGAACTGAACCTGAGAAACACAATAAACCTTACACTCAGACAAGAAATGGAGCGTGATAACAGAATTGTGGTCTACGGCGAGGACGTAGCGAGAAACGGCGGTGTGTTTCAGGTGACGCGCGGACTGTTAGAGCGTTTTGGAGAAAGAGTTTTTGACACACCACTTGCTGAAATTTCTATCGCAGGAATTTTTGTTGGACTTGCGGTAGGAGGGTATATTCCCGTCGCCGAGTTTCAGTTTGACGGCTTTACTTTCCCAGCGTTCGACCAAATCTTCAACCATATTGCGCGCTACAGAAACAGGACAAGAGGAAGGTACTTTGTGAGAGGTGTGATTCGCTTTCCGTATGGCGCTGTGCACTCTCTAGAACACCACTCCGATTCACCAGAAGCGTATTTTGTGCACACGCCCGGACTCAAAGTCGTAATTCCTTCAAATCCCTTTGACGCAAAGGGTCTTCTTGCTTCAGCTTTGCGCTCCGAAGATCCTGTGGTGTTCATGGAACCAAAAAGGCTTTACGATTCGCCAAAGATGCAAATTCCCGAGGAGCCTTACACAATTCCCATAGGAAGGGCAAAGCTCGTAAGAGAAGGTGATGATGTCACCGTGGTAAGTTACGGCGCGATGCTACATGTTGCGCTTGAAGGCTCAAAAGAGTTCTCGGCTGATGTGATTGACCTTCGCACTCTTTCACCACTTGACACGAAAACCATTCTTTCATCTGTTGAAAAAACTGGAAGGCTGGTGATCGTGCACGAAGCGCCTAGAACAGCTGGTGTTGGCGCGGAAATAGCCGCTCTTGTGTCTGACAAAGGATTGTTCAGCTTAAAAGCGCCGATCAAAAGGGTTACGTCGTACGACATCGTGGATCCACTCTCAAAGCTAGAAGATTACAACATACCAAGCGCGCAAAGGGTGACAAAAGCGATCAAAGAAGTCCTTTCTTACTAGTCCAAGTCTTCTTTTTGCAAAGCGACAAACGGCGTATTCGCTTTGATCACACCTTCTTTTTGTGCTTCGCTTTTTGCTGCAAAAAGCAACGCGCCGCCAATCAACAGAAATAAACCGAAATCAAAAAAGCTGTAAAAAACATCCGCTCTTAAAGTGAAGGCGTAAATCAGTAGCACCAAACCAAGCGAAATAAGCGTTGCACACACGCCAAAGTGTCTTAGTGTAACCAATTTTACCAGCTTATATAGAGCGTTTTGTTATTTAAATTTTTCTTATTACTTTACAAATGTAAAGTATATTGAAAGCACATCTTAAATAGGGTTTCTCGAAAAAATGCGTGTGTTTTACAAAGTTTTTAATCCGGCGATTTACCTTTCACTTGCCTTTTTGTTTGGGATAGCGGCGCATTTCAGAGCGATCAATGGGTATTCTTTTTTAAGGCGCCTTCTTTATGCGCTAAAGCGACGCGTCGGTCTACTTTTTGCGGTGATTCTTGTGACATCCGTTTTTTCACCTTTTATTTTGAACGATGTTTTGATACTAATCCTTACGCCTGTGCTCGTCGAACACTCAAAGAGCACGGGAGACGACATAGCGCCGTTACTCGTTGCCGAAGTGAGCTTTACAAACATTTCAAGCTCTTTGACGCCATTCGGAAACCCGCAAAACATCCTTTTATGGGAAAGCTCTGGCATTTCCGCGCTGGAATTCGTGAAAATCGCTTGGACACCTCTTTTTGTGTCTGGTGTGCTCACCGCCATTGCGCTTTTACCGTTTCGTAGCACAAAACAATTTGACACAAAAAGCGAAGAAGCGAGTTTTTACCCTGCGATTTACCTTTTCTTAGTGGGTTTCATAGTTTTTTCTTCCGACTTGGCAAAAATTCCTAGCTACATTGCGCTAGCGTTTTGCTTTTTTGTGGGTTTCGCGTTTAGTTTGCGCAGGCTTTCAAGTTTCGTTAAGGAATTCGATCTGAAAAGCCTGCTCACTCTTTACGCGTTTATTCTTTCGGTTAGCGTCGCTTCAATCTTTCTGAAAAGCTTGCTAGAGCCTTACGTGCAACCTGTAGCAAGTTTGAAACAGCCTTATTCAGCGCTTTTCGTTCTCGGTGTTTCAAATGTGATAAGCAACGTACCTGCGACGCAGTTAATTCTCAGCGTTTCAAGTGTAAAACCGAGAAACGCACCGCTTTTAGCGGTTGAAGCGGGTCTTGCGGGAAATTTCGACCCAATAGCTTCACTAGCAAACCTTCTTGCTCTGACTATTGTAAAAAAGGGAGGGTTGGGAGTAAAACGTTCAATTCTTTTACAGCTATTGATCGGCACAATTTCG
Source organism: Candidatus Marsarchaeota G1 archaeon BE_D (assembly GCA_003019595.1). Lineage (GTDB taxonomy): Archaea > Thermoproteota > Thermoprotei_A > Marsarchaeales > Marsarchaeaceae > BE-D. Next base: position 1,396 of record NEXD01000042.1, on the reverse strand, counting down.
TATATTCCCGCTCTCGTTTTGAACTATTTTGCGTTTTTTAGTGCGTTGTAAAACTCGCTTGAGAAAAGCTCTTCTATTTTTCTTTTTGTGGCGCTCACACCAGCGCTTTGACCCGTGAGCACGTGCTTTACGCTGCCGTCTTCGAATTCAAAGAAAACTTGCGGGATAAGGTAGTTCTCAGACCAATCGCCGTACTTTTTCACAAGCTCATCGGCGATCTTTTCTTGTTCTGGTTTGTCTATATCGTAGATTTCAAGCGGAACCCCCAGTTCCTTCGACGCCTTTTTCATCGCCTCTAGCGTTGTCGGCACGCAGTGGGGACACCAGTAAGCCATTACAAGCTTTATCGACTTGAGTTTCGGCATATCAACCGTTATTCAATACTTTTTGTGGTATTTTAGTTTTGAATGCCCGACACAGTTATAAGCAAAAGCACGTAAAACAATTGAGTTTGGTTGTCATCCAAGACAAAACTCGAAGTGATAAACCCAGCTGCAAGAGTCGCCGATTTGATTGGCTTGCTTTACGTTTTGCATCACACGTTTAGCGGCAACACAGACCTGTATCAACTTGAAAAAATCATGGAAGTGGACTTGGACGACCTAATGCCAATCGTGTACACCGCGAACTCTCTTGGATTTGTGACGATAGGCGAAGGCGATATCGTGATCACTGATAAAGGCATAGAGTTTGTGAATGCCGGTTTAAAGAAAAGAAAGGAAATGATAAAATCCTCTATTAAAAAGGTGGAACCGTTTGTTAGCGCAATTAGACTAAAGAAGTTCACCGTAAGAGAGTTATTTGAAGAATTAAGGAAAAACTCGATTCAAAACTTCAACAACCCTTCAGGTCTTTATCTTCTTGAGCTCACGCTTATTGAGTGGGGTGTTTATTCTGGTCTTTTGAAAAGGGTGGGTGATGTGTATCAAGTGGTTTCGCAGTGAAAGTCACGCAATGAGTTTTGCTTTCACCATTGCCTACGTGTAGTCATATTTTAATCCCGAAAACGTATTCTGTTTCTTTAAGAAATCACAGCTGGTGAACGAAGGTGGTTGTCTAGGGTTTCACTCTACGTAGGTATACGTAGGTACGCATCAGCACACCTATCATACGCGTAGAGCTTGGGCCTCACAGCATCATGCAGACCCCTCACGAGTTCATCGGGGTCACTCCGCTTTCCCCCTGTCAGCACGCACCCACCCACAAGGCTTGGGAGCACAACGCGCTCCCACCATTTGGGAAGCGCCCTCCATCCTCAGTTGTACACGCTTCCTTCCACCAACCCACTTTTCGGTGTAGCCGAAGCTCATCCTCATGTACAGGTTTATCGCGGCATTGAGTTGCCTATTCGGAGCGCGCACCCACCGCACACGAAGACATCTGCTCCATTCAGGTC
>NEXD01000041.1 GCA_003019595.1 Candidatus Marsarchaeota G1 archaeon BE_D | reverse complement strand
CTCAAGAACCTTATTAAGAACGTGGATAAATTGCCTAGGGAGTTTAGGGATAAGCTGTATCTTATGCAATACCGTCGTTTGCAGTACTGGATTTCCTGGCAAGCTAGGAAACACGGGATGGTTGTTGAGTTTGTTAACCCCAAGTATTCTTCCGTTTCTTGCCCTAAGTGTGGGCAAAAAATGAGGGAAGTTTCCCATCGTTGGTTTAAGTGTTCATGTGGTTATGAGAATGATAGGGATGTTGTTACAATAGTTAATTTAAACGGGAGGGGGTCTCTGGCCCTCTCGTCTGCCCCTCAAATGAGGGATGTAGTCCCGAACCGATGAGGGGAACCCTCGCCCTTTAGGGCGGGGAGGAAGTCAGAAGAGTGGACATCCTTTTTACTCCCATTTTTGTAAGTGCTGTGTGGAATTCGCTAAGAAGCTTTGCGAGTGTTTCAAAACTATCAATTTCGACATCGGTAAAGCCAGCACCAACCCTGTATTTTAGCCCCGCTTTTTGTAAAATACTTATCACCTCTCTTACGTATTTTGAAACGCTTGTATCCGCTGTTCCAATCGGCGTCACAGAGATGCTGACGACAAGCTTTGTCATTTGTTTTAACTATTAGGTGTCTTAAGAGGTTTTGCAACTATTTCGCGTTTTGAGTGCAAAATTTGAGCTACACGGAATCTCTTAAAACGCTCATACCTTTCGCGCTTATATGAGAAATCTTTTTTTGGGTTCTATTGTTCGCAAACTCGCTTTTTACCGCTGATGTTAAATACGACTATTGGCTATAACAAAATAATGAAAGTAGAAGAAATCGCCTCCCGCGAGGTTGTAACGCTAGACAAAGAAGCAAAGATAATAGACGCAGCAAAACTAATAGCAGCAAAGAGAGTGGGCTTTTTGGTGCTCGTGGACGCTTCTAACCCAAAAAAGCCTTGGGGAGTTGTTTCTGAGCGTGATATCATCAAAGCAATCGCAGAAGGAGAACCGCTTGACGCAAAGGTCAAGTCTATCGCAACGACCAAAGTTATCGCAATAAAAAAAGACGAAGAGATTGGAAAAGCCGCTGCACTAATGGTGAGCAACAACATTAGACACTTGGTTGTGCTCGATGAATACGATAGACTATTTGGAGTTGTTTCGATTCGCGACCTAATCGCCGAAAAAAGCGCTTTAAAAAGTTTAGCCCATTACGAAACTAGTTCTCACGTCCTGTGAGAAATATTTTACCGAGCGCTGTAAGCTTTACACCAAGCCTTCCGCGTTCTTGTCGAACGACGTCAACCAAACCAAGCTCAACTAGCCCTTTGCTGTCCGCACTTCCGTTTATGTGATAACTCAGTTGCGCCTTGTCATATCCTGTAAGATCCACAAGCTCTTCAAGGCTGTTCACGAAACCTCCGCTTTTGTAAATCGCATTTAGGATTGATAGTTTCGCATCTGAAAGGGTTCTGTGATAGCTCAACTTTATTATCGGAAAGATGTAAGGCTTGTTTCCATCAGTCCAAAACGCCTTTATTCCGAATATGAAAGCGCTTGCAAGCGCAGAGCAGGTCAAAATTTTATCTCCTTCAGTAAGGTTGAGTATAATTTCGTCGTAGTCATCCTTGTTCTCTTCGTATATGTGCTTTAAAGCGTCAAAAACGTCTTCTAAAAGAGCGGTTTTAACTCTTACAAGTTCAACACGCCCAAAACGTCACTCAACCTGTCCGCGTACTCAGAAATCTGTTCATCCCTTTTTAAAGACTGAGCGCTGTCAGACACTTGGTAGAGAATGATAACTTTGCTAGCGGGAAACATTCTTAATCCCGCTTTTATTCCGTCAAGCTTGTCATGGTAAAGCGCAACTTGCAAAATCTTCTTCGTTTGAACGCTTTCGGACGGCAAAACCTCCTTTACCATACACGCTTCACCCAATTGGGCTGTTTTGAAGTGCATTGTTGACTACTTAAGCTTTTTTGTGTAACAAACTAAAAAGCAATTCCCTCAAACAGTTTACATTTTCGGTTTAAACCGTTGAAATTTGAACGGTTATAGGCTAATGCATTAATTTCGAAAGCCATTTTTGTGATGACCTTTATGAACGCAAAAAAGGGTGTGTCAAACACCGTGTTTGTAGCAGTAGCAGCAGTTCTCGTAATAACCACCGCGATTGGCTTTGGACTTTACGCAACAAAATCAGCGAGCACAACCACAGTGCCCACAACCGTTCTTTCAACAGTTACCCAGTTTAGCACGGTCACACAGTATAGCACTGTGACTCAGTTCTCGACCGTGACTAAGACTATCACCCCGCCATCTAGCGGTTCGTTCTATAATGGACAGGTGATAACCTTCTACTACACTTCGCAGTTTATGTGCACACCAGCTCTTACAACCTTCTTCCCAAACGAAACTCAGGCGAACAACCTGACAATGGGTTGTGAAGTCGGAGCGGCTCAGATGTCTGCGTTTCCGAGTGACGCCGAACCAGTCTACGTTCTTGTTCCCGCTTTTGCCGGGCTTTCGATTTTCGGTGTGACCCAGTTAGGCGCAACGCCTCAAGGCTTTCCAGTTTTTGAGTACAACGGTCAAAACATCACGATACTCACCGACTGTGGCGCGTCTCTTACGAAAACCGCTTGTCCAGACCACATGACACTTGTGTATTCGCCAGCTTTCACCGCTGTCGAAGAGCACTTGGGAATCAAAAACGGCGTTTTCGGCCTTCCTGAAGGCGTTCTTCCAACACCCGCGCACAGCCACTTGGTCACATTTGCCACAAACCAGTCCATTCCTTGGTATCTTGTGATAGTGCTCGTTTTTGACCCAAACATCTTTCCAAACCCTGTTACTGGCCAATGCACTCAAATCGTTCCTTCGAACCTGAGCAATCCTACAGCAAACTGCTTGAACAGTTACTCAGCGCTTGAGGCCGCTTTTGCAACACATGACTCCGCGGTGTCAACCGCAAACACAAACAACCCGATTTGGCAAACGCTTGGTGGCCCAACGCTACAAGTAGTGGTGCCTGGAATTACGAGTGTGTCACAGCTTTCTAGCGCCTCAAACAGCAACATGCTACTTTACTTTAGCGACCCAGCGGTTTACCCCTATCCCTTCTAACCTTTTTTTCGTAAGTTTTTTAAAAAGTGAAAGTGTATAGAAAGCGTGAAATTGAGAAAGCTTGCGCTAGCGCTTACGATCGCGTTTTTCACACTCTTTCACTTTTGTTTTTACTTTGCGAATGGCGAAACGCTTTTTTTTCTTGCGACGATTGGCTCAGTCGGCTTTTGGTTCTCCTTTTTGCTTCTTAGTATGGTTAGCTTTTTACGCCGAGCGTTCGCTTTTTCACTAAACGCTTTAAGAAGCAAAGGCTATGCACTCGCCTTGCTGATTGGTTATTTTGTGATTCACGTGTTCGTGTATGGGCTTTTACTTGAAAGGCTTTTGGTTAGCATTTTTGGTTCTGTTCAAACGTATAGCGGAGGGCTTGAAGCGTATTTTTCCGCAAACTTCAATATCACACCAAAAGACGTGTTGAGCGAGATATACGCGCTTACGCTAAACCCTAGTTTTGTTGTGTTTATTCCCCCGCTTTACGGTTTGGCGCTCGGCCCGTTTGCGTTTTATTCCGCGCTTGCGATAGATTTTCTTGTTTTGTCAAACATCGCCGTGATTCTTCGCTCAACCAAAACATATAAAGTTATAGCCTTTCCTGTGATAGGAGTTGTGGGAGGAGCGTCGTGTTGCCTTTCGGTGCCAGAGCTTATAGTCACGCTTTCTTCGATTGGGTCGCAACTAGTTTTGCTCACGCCTTTAGAGACTATCGTTCTTAACACGCTTTACTACGTCCTTCCAATTTCTGTGATGGTAGCGCTAAAGCTCAATCTCGATACGCTTGTTTCGGTCAAACCCAAAGTGTTCACTGGGTGACAAGCATGTCAAAAAAAGCGTTTGTCCCTCTTTTCTTAGTGCTACTTTTTGTAAACCCTTGGGTTGAAGCGCTGGATTTTCGCAATCCACTACCCTTTATGTTCTCACACTACGCGCTCTTCATCTCCGGCTTTCTTTTTTCTAGCTGGTACTTTAAAAAAACAATAAAGTGGGCTTGGGTTTTTTCTGTTTTCGTCGCGGCGCTTTGGCACACCCCTTACTTCTTTAGTGTTTCCGCCACAAACTTGGTTTACAGGGCGCTTGAAGAGTCGACGCTTTTTTTGGGAGGGTTTAGCGCTGGGTTTTCTGTGCCAAGTAAAAGCGGTGTTTTCAAAGCAACCCTTTTTGGTCTATGGGTGCTCTCTGACACTGTGCTTTCTGTGATCTTTCTTGTAAACCCCAAGCTTTACACGGACTATCCGCCTTATTCACCAAGCGAGTTACAAATTGTAGGAGTCGCGATGATTCTTTTTATGAACGTGATCGTTGCGATTGTGATATACTTGTACACAAAAAGCGTTTACGCCACTTTAGGAGAGAAAGCGATCGACTAATTTATTCCCTTTTTGTTTTTACTTTAATGGCGGTCATTCTAAGCTCTTATGGCACTCCCAACACAATAGAAGAAGTAGAGAAGTACGTCGTAAGAATCTACGGAAAAAAGAGGCAAGAAGTTGTCGAAGAGCTCGTTCAAAAGATAAAAACCGTGGGAATTTCACCAGCAAACAAAATTATAGGAGAATTGGCAAAAAAATTGGAAAACAAACTAGGAGAAAGAGTTGTAATCGGAAACAGAAACTGGGATCCTATGCTTGTTGACGCGCTAAACCAAATAAAGCACGAAAAAGAGGTGAAATTTGTTCCGCTCACTCCCTTTTCTTCAGCTTATGTGCTCAAAGGCTACTTGGATAGCCTAAACAAAGCGCTAAAACAGGTGAGCGTAGAAGGCGAGCTCAAGCTCGTTTCAGGCTGGTACACCTTTCAACCTTTTCACACGATTTGGAGTAAAAGGTGTGAAATCACACCAGAGCTAAGCGTGGTTTTCACCGCTCACACCTTGATGAAAGGTGACGAATACGAAAAACAGGTGAGAACGCTCGCACAAGAGGTCGCAAGAAAGCTTGGAATAGAAGAGTATCACGTTGCGTTCCACAGTCAGCCGATGATGCCTGGTGATTGGATCAGACCTTCGATATTCGAGATTGTACAAAAAATAAAAACAAAGGGTGTTCTTGTTGTTCCCATAGGCTTCGTTTTCACGAATATGGAAGTCACCTTCGACTTGGATTACGAGTTTAAGGAGAAGCTTGAAAGTTTGGGATTGATTTACAAGAGGGCGCCTTTACCCGACGCAGATGACGACTTTGTAGAAGTGCTTTCACAAGTGATCAAAAGCGAGCAGTTTGTGACTAACATGTGATGAGGGTGCCTTCGCCCATAAGAGCTTTTTTGATGGGCGAGGGTTTCATTCCTGATGCTATGATCACGCGAGACACTCCTTTTTTCAAAGCTTCGAGCGCGCTAGCGACTTTTCGATTCATCCCAGCACCAATTTTTTGAGAAAGCTGCTCAAACTGAGTGGGGTTTAGCGTGCGAAGAACACAGCCGTCAACCATCACTCCTTCGACATCCGAAAGGAAAACAAGCGTTTCAGCTTTTAAAGCGCAAGCCACCTCATAAGCCATTTGGTCACCGTCCACGTTGAGCGCAACTCCTTCTTCGGCATCGAACGCGATCGGTGAAACCACAACAGCGTCGAAAATCTCAAGTAGTTGGGTCAAAACCTGCGCTTTCACGTGCGTGATTTTACCAGTGTAACCCCCTTCGATCACACGTCTTCGTCCACGTTCGTCCAAAACCACAATTTGCCTCTTTCTTTTTGCAAGAACCAAACCTCCGTGTACTCCACTAATTGACAACGCGCTAACGCCTCTTTTTTCAAGTCCGAGTGCTATCTTTTCTCCAAGTGCTCGCATCGCCATCGTGTAAACTTCAAGCTCTTCTTTGCTCGTGTATCTACTTTTTATTCCGTTTGGAGAAACGACAAACTTTGGTTCAACGCCGAGTTTGTTTGAAAGCTCACTCACAAAGTTTCCGCCACCGTGAACCAAAACCAAGTGGCGCTTTCCTATCGCGTCATCGAGCACGTAATCCAGTGCGCGCTCTGTCACTTTACCACCAAGCTTTACCACAATCATTTTTTCACACCGCACGAGGTGGTGGTGAATCAAGCGCAAGAGTTTCTTTGAAACCCATCGCTATGTTGAAACACTGCACCGCTTGTCCAGCCGCACCCTTCATAAGGTTGTCAAGAGCGGCAAAAGTGGTCACGCGTTTTGTGCGCTTGTCCACAGCAAAGCCCACGTCAACAAAGTTACTCGTTAAAACGTATTTCGGGTCGGGATAAGGAGGCGCTCCTCCTCTGACAATTCTCACAAATGGTTCGGCTTTGTACGCTTCGTGGAACGCCTTAGAAAGCTCTATTTCGTCGATTTCACACCATATATGCGAAGACGCAAGCACTCCGCGCAAACTGCTCACCGCGTGCGGAATCACGCTAATCGTAACACCAGAACCTTCGATCGAGGAAAGTTCTTGCTCAGCTTCTATTTCGTGTCTGTGACCACTGGCTTCGTACGGCCTTATCGCGTTTTCTCTTTCTGCGTGATTGCTACCCATTTTTGGTTTAAGTCCTCCTTCGCTACTTCCTACCTTGACGTCCACGAGTGCTCTTTGTAAAATCTTCTTTCTCGCAAGTGGCGCAAGTGAAATAATCGTCGCTGTTGCGTTACAACCAGCGCACGCTATGAGCTTTGAGCTTCTGATTTGCTCTCTGTGTAGCTCTGGTAAGCCATAAACCGCTTTTTGCAAAAGATCGGGATAAGGATGCTCAAAGCCATACCACTCAGGGTATTTCGTCGGATCCTTTAGCCTGTAATCCGCGCTAAGGTCGATCACAAGAATTCCCGCTTCGTAAAGCGCCTTAGTTTGGTGCGTTCCAACACCGTGTGGAAGCGCCATAAAAACCGCGTCGCAGTTTTTGAGCGCGTAATCCACGCTAAACTCTTTGAAAACAAGCGTGTCAAAAAAGCGTCGCAAGTTAGGGTGAACGTACCAAACAGGTTTTCCAACGTTTTCCTTGGATGTGACCATAGTCACTTCGACTTCTTCGTGTCTTACGAGCAACCTGAGCAACTCTCCACCTGTATAACCAGAAGCGCCGACAACGCCAACTCTAACCAAATTCATCTCCCTTGCGACAAATATCTACTTTTTTATTAAAGAATATAGGTAGCTAACGATTTCTCTGGCAACGTCAACACGAGTCGCTTCGACAACACCTTTAAACTCAACGCCTGGGTTGATTTCGTGAATGAGAAGTCCACGTTCGCTTTCCATTGCGTCAATGCCAAGAACTCCCCCTCCGACAACACGAGCTGCTTTAAGAAAAAGCTCCTCTTCCTCTTGCGTCAGCTTGTGCCTTTCGCTTTTCCCACCGAGTGCCACGTTCGTCCTCCACTCACCGGGTGGTGAATATCGAGCGCTACACGCCACAACTTTTTCGCCGACGACGACAGCGCGTAGATCACGCGGTGGTCTCTTTACGAACTCCTGTAAGTAAATCACTTGGTCCTGTGGTGAACCTAAAGCCCATTTGTGCTCAAGCACGGCTTTGAGCGAATCTCTGTCGCTCAGTTTGCCCACCATGGTGCCCCAGCTTCCGTAAACCGGCTTTATCACCACTGGAAAACCGAGCTCCTCCGCTTTTTCGAGTGCAAGCGCTCTGTCAAAGCAAACAACCGTTCTAGGCGTGGGAATTCCACTTGCGCTAAGCATGGCAGTGGTTATCGCCTTGTTACTACAAATGGTATACGTGTGTCTTGAATTCACCACAATTTCTGAATACTCAGAAAGAAGCCACGCGAGCAACTGCGACTTTGTGTGTGAGATACACCTAATGTAACTCAACTCAAAAAGTGTTCGTGCGCAATCAAGCGCAACTCTTGCGATGTTTAAAAGCTCCGCTTTGACGCCGAGCTCTTTCGACGCTCTGAGTAGCTCTTTTTCTTCCCACCTAGGATGATCCGAAAAAATTGTTACCTCTGCGCACACACTTATTCTCCCCAATCTTCTTGAATTTCTCCAGTTTGTGAAAGCGAAATGCGTCCATTTTCAACCTTTACCATAAATTGTGTACCACACACTTCACACAAAACGAGCTCGCCGTCAAGCGCGTCGTCTGGAACCTTTACTCCTTCTCCGCACTCTGAGCACTTAAGAATCAATATTCATCACCTCCTTTTTTGCCTCTTGGCTGATTTTCAACGGAACTTCGTCAAAGATTTTCAGTTTTACGAAAATTCTTCTTTTGACTTTGAAAATTTTAGCGCTTAAGGCGCGAATTTGAAACGTTGTTGAAAGTTTGGATGGTCCTCCTTCCGTGGCTCTTTTTTGTACGCTTTTCTGAGGATCCAAAACTGAAAGTGTTTGCGCTTTGTCGGCTTTTAAGTCACCGTGCACTATCGCGTCACCCACATAGTGATACGCTTCGCGATATGGAATTTTTTTCTCGACACACAACCACTCTGCGAGATCAGTTGAGCAAAGAGAGTGATCCTTGGTTGCGCGATCAAGCGATTCTTTCAAAAACTCGAGTTTTTGAACAAGCTGTGTCGCGATCTTTAACGATTGCTGCGTGACATCAAATGTGTCAAAAAGCAAAGCGTTAAGCTCTTGCAAGTCAAGGTTGTAACCGTAAGGCAAAGCATTCACAATAGAGAAAGCGGCGATAAGCTTACCCACTACTTGCGAGCTTTTGGCGCGTATTATTTCAGGCACAACTGGGTTTCTTTTGTGCGGCATTGCGCTACTAGTCGACACGTGTTCATCGGAAAGCCTTACAAAATTGAACTCCTTTGTGCTCCAGAGTATAAGGTGTTCGCACAGCACAGAAAGATTGCTCATGATCGAGCTTGCAACAAAAATCGCATCCAAAACAAAATCTCTTGTTGCCACCGCGTCTATCGTGTTTTGAAGAACTCCGTCGAACGCAAGAATTTTTGCGATTCTTTTCCTGTCTATCTTAATGGTGGAGCCACAACCCGCCGCCGCACCCATTGGACAAAGATTTACATTTTTTAAGACAAAGAACGTTCTTTCGAGATCTCTTTCAAGCGCGTGCGCGTGAGCTAGCAGAACATGAGCCACAGTTGTGGGTTGTGCCCTCTGTAGGTGTGTGTAATAGGGCATTAAACTGTTTTGCTCGGCTTTTGCTTTTGTCAATAGCGCGCTTATCAGATCACACAGCTCTAGCGCGATATTAGCAAGAGCTCTTCGAGCTTCCATTCTCAGCGCGGTTGCCACTTGGTCGTTTCTGCTTTTTGCCAAATTGAGAAAACCCCCGCTTGGGCCTGCGAGCTCGGAAACAAGCCTTTCTATGGTCACGTGAACGTCTTCGTCGCTCACAGCGATGTCAATTTTTTGTGGGTCCAAACTGAGAAGCGCTTTAAGACACTTTACACCATCGCTTCTTGGAATCGCTCCCTCTCTTAAGAGCGAAAGAGTGTGCGCGATGTTTATCGAGATCACGTGCTCCACAATTCTTTGGTCTGTGTTAGCCGAGCTTGTGAACTTTGCAATTTCTAAAGGCTGGTCTTTTAGCCTTTTTCCTCTTAGTATGCTCATGCGCCATCCACCTTAAGTGTGGACAAAATGGTGGGTAATCCCCAAATTTCGGTAAACCCTTTTGCGAGAGATTGGTCAAAGCTAGACTCTGAAGAATAAGTGGCAAGAGAAAGCTTATAGAGTGAATTCGGAGATTTGCGGGAAACCACACTACAACTACCCTTAAAAAGCTTTAGCTCGACCTCACCTTCTACCGCCTTTTGGGTGGATTCTATGAAAGCGTCCAAATTTTCGCGTAAAGGATCAAACCAAAGTCCTGAGTAAACCAAGCGCGCCCATTCGGCTTCTAAAAACGGCTTTAAACGAAGCTGGTGTGTGTTGAGCGTGAGCTTTTCAAGCTCCCTGTGCGCCTTGATAAGCGCAAGCGCTGCTGGGACTTCGTACACTTCACGTGATTTTATTCCTACGACGCGGTCTTCAACGTGGTCAACCAAGCCAAATCCGTGCTTTCCAGCAAGAGTGTTAAGAAAGCGCACGATTTGCACACCGTCTGTTAAGTCGTTCAGCGCAACTGGAACACCTTGTTTGAATTTGACCGTCACAAAAGCTGGCTCGTCTGGGGTTTCTTCTAAAGGGACAACCCACTCAAGCGCGTCCTTTGGAACCGCTTGTGAAAGGTCTTCGAGCACACCACCCTCTATCGAGCGCCCCCATAAGTTTTGATCAACGCTGTAAACTTTGCTTTTAGGGTTTATGTTCAACCCCTTCTTCTTTGCGTACTCGATTTCGGCATCCCTTGTAAGACCCCAATCCCTTACAGGTGCGTACACTCTTAACTTTGGATCTAACGCTTTGATCGAAACTTCAAACCTTATTTGGTCATTACCCTTTCCAGTACACCCGTGTGCGACCGCGTCCGCTCCTTCTTCCCTTGCGACCTGAACGAGCTTTTTTGCTATGAGCGGACGGGCAAGCGCTGTTGAAAGCGGGTATTCGCCTTGGTAAAGCGCATTCGCCTTTATCGCCTTTTTTACATAATCCTCGTAAAACTCTTTTTTGCAATCAAAACTTACGTGTTTTTGCGCACCAGCGTGGTACGCTCGCTCTTCGATCTCGTTTAAATCTTCTCTTTGTCCCACATCCACAGTGACCGTCACAATCTTTGCGTCGTATTTTTCACTAAGCCATTTTATCATAACGGTAGTGTCGAGTCCACCAGAATATCCCAGAACAATTTTTTGACTCATAAAGATTTAAATATTATTGTGATATTTAAGATATTATTCCAAAATTGTAACAAATAACCAGAAAACAGATAATAATTTTACTTTAAGTCCTTTTTGTAAAAAAACTTTAATTAATCCCGTAATTGTTTTACGCGTGCTGAACTACCTTTTACTCACAAAAAGCAAGGGAATTAACATTGTGCGCGGTGAAGCCCAGTATGTTTGGGACGATTCAGGAAAAAAGTATCTAGATATGAACACCTGTCACGGAGTGGCTTTTTTGGGCCACCGAAACCCCACAATAGTGAACGCGCTCATCTCTCAACTATCGAGTATAGCCACCTTGAGCACTTCGTTTGACACACCAGTGAGAGATGTCATGCTCGAGATGCTTGATCACGTCAAGCCAAAAAACTCGTCTCATGTTTTTCTTTTAAACAGCGGTTCCGAAGCGATAGAAATGTGTATCAAGATTGCGCGAAAGGCAACAAGCAGAAAAAAGCTCATCGCGATTAAAAATGGCTTTCACGGAAGGACTTCTGGCTCACTTTCTCTCACATGGAATCCGCGATATAAGATTCAGTTCGGCGAGCTTCTTACAAATGTGGAGCATATTGACGCAAGCCAATCTTCGCTTTCTGCGATAGACGAACAAACAGCGGCTGTGTTCTTTGAGCCGGTTCAGGGAGAAGGTGGCGTGATACCTCTTGAAAAAGAATTTGTAAAAGCGCTCTCAGAAAAATGCAAGGAAAAGGGCGCGCTACTCGTTGCCGACGAGGTCCAGAGCGGTTTTGGAAGAACTGGAAAAGTGTGGGCGTACGAACACTTTGAAGTTCAACCAGACGTTGTGGTCGCCTCAAAAGCGCTAGGCGGAGGGTTTCCTGTGTCTGCTGTTTTTGCGCCTGAGTGGGTGGCCTCTAAGCTTGAGGAAGGAGACCACGGAAGCACCTTCGGTGGAAATCCGCTTGCGTGTGCAGCCGTCGCCGCCTCATGTGAAGTGCTGATAAAAGACGAGGTTCCGGCGAAAGCGTCAAGAATGGGTGAATTGTTTAAAAAGAGGCTAAACGAAACAATAGCGCAAAACAGAATCGTAAAAAGCGTGCGCGGGCTTGGACTTATGATAGGCGTTGAGCTAAGGACAAATCCCGCAGCCACACTTTCTGATCTACAAGCACAAGGGGTGCTTGCGCTCAAAGCTGGTTTAAGCGTCGTGCGTTTTCTACCACCTTACATGATAAACGAAGATGATATAGAGTGGGCGGTGAACGCGCTTGCAAGACCTCTCAGCAAGCTTGCTCAAACAAGTTGTGCTTAAGCTCTTGGATTGCTACACGCCTTCACACAAAGAAGAAAACGCCAAAGAAACGGTCGAGGGCATAGCAAAAGCTTTGGGCTTAAAATTGACGCAAACTTCGAGCCATTCTTATTATTTCGGAGAGCCAAGTAGCGATATAGCGTTTGTTTCGCACATAGATACGGTAGAAGGTTTTATACCTGTGACTGAAGAGCGCGGTTGGATTTACGGAAGAGGGGCGGTTGACGCAAAGGGTCCTCTTACCTCAATGCTTGTAGCGGCTTCGATTCTTTCAAAAGAGGGTATACCGGTGTGTGTTTTCGCTCTTTCCTGTGAAGAAGAGGACAGTGAAGGCGCACAAGAGTTACTTCAATCGTTAAAGCTAAAGTACGCGATTGTAGGTGAGCCAACTGGAGTGGACAGAGTGGTGATTGAATACAGAGGTTCTGCGAAAATCGTTTTGACGCTAAAGGGAAAGAAAGAACACGCAGCTTCTGCGAGCGAAAACCTTCTACTAAACGCCGCACAAGGAATTCTCAACTTGCCACCTTCAAGCTATGAGCTTTCGCTCACACCAGTTTCGCTAGAGTGTGAAACCGCTTGGAACGTCACACCGAGCGAAATAAAAATACGCATAGGCGCAAGGTTTTCGAAAAACTACACCGGCGACTTTGTGAAACAGGTGCTTGACGCCTTTAACGCCCCAGAAAAACGCGTAACTGTGTTAGAAAAAACACAACCAGTTTTTGTTGAACCAACTAGTATTGTTCCAAGAACGCTTGTTAGAGTGATACAACAACTAGGAAAAAAGCCCGCTTTCGCAAAAAAACACGGGACGAGTGACATGAACCTGCTTGCCCCTATTTGCACGTCGATAGCGGCGTATGGACCCGGAGATCCACGACTTGCTCACACAGACGAAGAAAGAGTGAGTGTGGAAGAGCTTTTGTTTGCGACCAAAGTTTACGCGGCTTTTGCAAAATCGCTTGTAAAGCCTTTATAAACGAGCGCACTTTTTAGAGAATATGTCTTCGCAATCTACAATCGAATCCGTAACAAAACCAAACACAAAAGAAAACAAAGCGCAAAGCGATTCTTTCAGGCGCCTTGTTATGGTTGAGCTTTACACGCTTTTAATAGAACTCATCAGTGGTGTATACATGTTTATCTCTGGTGTGTCTCTCATACCCATGGTCGTTCACTCGGTTTTTGGTGTTGTCGCAGGTGTGATTGGCGTTTTGCTGGTTTTTCGATCGCTCAAGCTAAGCAAAAACACAAGAAACTTTTGTGTGATCGGATTTCTTTTTGTGGTGATCGCAGGCATAGCCGGTGCGCTATTTGTCGCAAGCGGGTATACGGTCGACGCCTACTCTTACTTGATGGCCGCTTCGTTTGTTATTTCTGGGGCGTTTTACTCTTTCACGCTGAGTGCAAGGTGACACGCTTAACTTGAGAAAAGTGGTTTTTGACTCTGACACCGCAAGTGACGACGCAATAGCGATGATTCTAGCCCACAAGAAGTTTGATGTGGTCGGAGTCACAATAGTTGCTGGTAATGTGCGCTTTGAGAACCAAGTGAAGAACGCGCTTTTTACTCTTGAGTATTTTGGATTCGACACACCTGTTTACTTGGGAAGTCGAAGACCTATTCTCGGGCATTGGAGAACTGTTGAGGAGGTCCACGGAGAAAACGGTATGGGAGGATGGGCTTATCCTGAACCAACGCGCAAAGCGGAAGCAGAGTATGCGCCAGACGCGCTTATAAGGCTATCCAAAGAGTACGAAGGAGAGCTGGAAATTCTTGCGGTTTCTCCTTTAACAAACCTCGCGCTCGCTTACCTCAAAGACGAGAACATAACAAAAAGGATCAAAAAAGTTTGGATAATGGGAGGCGCGTTCACACAAGGAAATATGGGGATGAGTTCGGAGTTCAACTTTTGGGTTGATCCAGAAGCAACGCACATCGTGCTACACGCAGGCTTCGACATAACGCTTGTTCCTTGGGAGGTGGCAGTTGAAGCGGCCACGATAACCGACACGGAATGGCACGCTTTGCTTTCAAGAGGAAAAAAAGCTGACCTGTTTTTTGTAAATGCTTGCAAAGTTTTGCACGAATACTCGAAAAGCAAGGGAATGCGCGGTAGCGTTCAACCAGACAGCTTGACTGTTGCAATAGCCGAAGAACGTACCTTAATTCTTGAGGCAAAGCGCGTGTACGTGGACGTGGAAACGTGTGGGCTTTCAAGAGGCGCAATGCTCGTTGACCACTATTTCCTTACGAAAAACCAAGAAAATGTAGAACTGGTTTTTCGCGCGGACGAAAAGAAATTCAAAGCGATGTTTTTCGAAACGCTGGGCGATTTTTCCTAAAGGCTTAAGCTTCTGTGTGCAAATAACAACAAAATGGCGCGCAAAAAGCTCACAGAGTTTTTGCTCGGGCTTGCGCTAAAACAAGAAGTGTTTATCACTGCGATTAACGCGATTGTCGGTTGGATCGTGTACAACCTTCTTATTTCGATTTACGGCTTTAGCTGGTCAAAGGCGGTGATTTTTGGTTTGATCGGATATGTGTTTCAAGTTCTTATGTTTAGGTGGCTCATTTGGTTTATGCGCTCAATTGAAGCCGAAGTTAAAGCGAAAGTTGAGGGGCAAACAAAGCTCACCGATTATTTAGAAAAAGAAAAAAAGTCTTAAGGGTCACATCTTTACGAAGTGTGTGCTGACAAAAACCCTTTCACGCTTACTACCCTCTAACGCGTTTGTGTGGACAAAAGTACTGGTGGGAGTGACGGTTGACGGCTTTTGAACTGCGTTGCGGTTACACTCTTGTTAAATGCGCTCAAGCTCACTACTTTTTAACACCAGAATTCCCGTAAGGGTAAGTGGTGTAGTGTCACTCCTTTCTTTTCCACCATCGGTTGGGGATTGTGTAGCTCGCTGGGTTTGTAAATCACTGATACAGGTATCCGCACAATAGTTGCGGCATGCAGTAAAAAATATTTGTTTTGAACTTTGCCCATCATGAATGGTGAGCTTTGCGGTGATCTTTTCCATGTTAGGGAATATTACCTGTTTATCACGTATCCCTTTGTTTCTTCGCTCACGTTCTTCGCAAGCCAAGCTCTGAGGTTTAGCTGATCTGCTCTGAAAGAGCTTCTTAAATGCCTTTTTATTTGGAAAGCAACAGCCCATTCATACGCCCT
>NEXD01000040.1 GCA_003019595.1 Candidatus Marsarchaeota G1 archaeon BE_D | reverse complement strand
GTGCTTCCTAGCTTCCCACCCAATCCAGTACTGAATCCTACGATACTGCATAAGATACAACTTATCCCTAAACTCTGAAGGCAGTTCTTTCACATGTTTAATCAAGTTACTCAACCTCTCCAATTTGATAACATTAGCGCTAAAATCCTTAGCAATTTCCACAACCCACTTACCAACCTTCTTCGCAAAATCCTGCATAATACGCTTAGCCTTAGCGTGAAAATGGGAAATCCTAGCCCTAATATGCTTATTCCCCCTCTATCTTCTTGGATACTTTCTCTGCAACCCCTCAGCTAAGGACTTCCAATGATGAACCTCGGATAAGCGGGTTGGAATCCTAACGTAGTCCTTGTCATCCCTTCCTACGACTATCTCGTTCATGTTGATATCGATGGCGACACTTGATTTTGGCTTAACCTCTCCTTTATCTTTCTCAAAAACTACTTTGAGGAAAGCTTTATTGTCCTTGATCACTAACCTAGCCTCCTTCAACTTCCACCTCATGTATTCCTTTAAGTTTCTAGGATAACCTAGGATTGGAAGCTCGCCAACACTCGCTATCCTAACGGTTATTGCTTCAAAGTCCAAGCTATAACTTAACCTCGGTGTTAACCAAACTGTTGGCTTATAAACTTTCCAAAACCTCGCTCCTTCTAGGGGCGGGGGTTCTAAAAGTATAAATACGAGTCTGGAAAACGCTTGGTAGTGCGTGTAAGGGCGTATAGGTTCAAAGCTTACTGCTCAAACACCACGGCGAGTTGAAAACCCAGCTCGAAGTAGCGTGTAAGCTTTACAACACGCTCCTACACGCGGAGCAAGAGGAGTATGAGGAGAACAAGCGCACTATGAGTAAAAACGAGTTGAGACAGCTCGCTTTAGACCTGAGAAAGAAAAACCCTGAGTTCCAAGTGTTACACTCCCAGGTTGCCCAGCAGGTCGCTGATAGGTTCTACCAGGCCCGGCAGAGGTTCTTCGACGGCCTCGCGAATAAACCGAAGAAAAAGAAGCCGCACAAGTTTCTTTCTTTGGTGTACCCTCAATCTGGCTGGAGGCTTTCTAACACAAGAGAAGTCGGTCTCGGCAAAAACAAAAAGAAGAGGAGGGCTCGGCTTTACTTAAGCAAAATCGGCTTCTTTACCCTAGTGATGCACAGGGTGCTCCCAGAGAGCCAAGTATCCCAAGTGTGCGTCAAGCTCTACCCTTCAGGTCGAAACCACGTGATCTTCTTGGTGGAGGAGGCCGAGGTAGAAGAGGAGCATTCATCGGGGGAGGGGGAGCCCGTGGAGGCTGTGGGTGTTGACCTGGGGCTGGTGAGGCTCGCCACTCTCTCCTTGGATGGGCGCATCTTGGAGAATCCGAGGCCGCTTGAGCGCTCCTTGGATAGAGTCAGGTTGCTGCAGAGGGCGCTGTCTAGGAAGAGGTTTCTCTCGAATAACTGGTTTAAAACAAAGACAAGACTTGCGAAGGAGCACGAGCACGTCGGGGATTTCAGGCGTGACCTGTTCTTCAAGCTCGGTTTTCTTCTTTCACAGGAGTACGACCTCTTAGTGCTAGAGGATTTAAACGTCCAGGGCTTGATCCAGAGGGGCGTGACCGGGAAGAGGAGGATGAGGCTGTATGACTCCTCTTTTTCAGAGCTCAGAGCGGTGCTGGAGTGGCAGTTTTAAAAAGAGAAAAACTTGTTTTACCTGTTCCTTCTTACAACAGCTCGCGCGAGTGTTTCCGTTGTGGTGGGATCAGCCAGAATTTAACTTTAGAAGACCGAGTGTTTCTCTGCCCCCACTGTGGTTTCACTTTGGACCGGGATCTGAACGCTTCTCTTGTTCTTTTGAAGAGGGCAGGGTGGGTGCCACCCAGTGTGCCTGTTGAACTCCGCCCAATACCTCCTCTACCCTCTCTAGGGTGAATAGCGGTGGGAGAGAAGCCTCAAAGCTGAGTTTTCCCTCAACCTTATTCACCCAATCCTGAACACTCGACTTCGAGACGCGCAGAGCACCCAAAAGAAGCCAGAGGTCTTCCTGAGGCTTAATCCGAAGGCGTAGAGCAGCACGGCGACCACCTTGAGCTCAAACCTCTTCTTCTCACAAGTTTAAATTTCTAATGTAAATACGTGATGGTTTCCATGTTCAACAAATCAAACCCGTGGTACCCACCACTTTTATCTGGACACCATTATTTAGGCTTGGAAAGGCTTATTCTCACCCAAGTGTAAAACCAGTTGAAAGAGTCGTGAACGCACCAGACGTTCAATCGCAAAAGCCAGAAATTCCTATTGCTTTAAGCAAAGTGGGCTTGGTGAACGTCGTAAAGGAGGTTGTGTTCAACGGTTCTTCAAGACCTTATAACGTGGTGGCGTCGATAAACGTTTACACCGATTTACCTTATTATCAAAGAGGAATGCACATGAGTAGAGGAGGAGAAGCGATAACGGACATCGTCGAAAGCGCTTCGACAATGCCAATACACACTTTTGAAAGCTTGTGCGCAGAAATTGCGCGTAGGACGCTCGAGCTCATCGAAAGCTCATCGTTTGTGGAGGCAAGCCTGAAAGGAACGATGGTGATGAAGTCGCGCTCAAAAATCAACGGAAGAGTTGTCTCAGAGCCCATCAAAGTGTACGCAAAAGCGAGAATCGAAAGAGCGTCCCAAAAAGTGGTTCACACGGTTGGAGCGGGGGTGAGCGGAATGACCGTTTGCCCCTGCGCAAAGGAAATGGTTGAACACCACAGCGCCGAGCTTTTAAAGAGCGAAGGCAAGGGTCTAAATCTCGACGATTCACTGGTAAGAAGAATACTTGAACTTGTGCCCGTTGCTTCTCACGTGCAAAGAGGTTTTGGCAAAATAGTGGTGAGCGCTGCTCAACCTGGCGTGGTGGACATCTACGATTTGGTGGAAATGATTGAAGACTCGATGAGTGGACCCACCCAAGACGTGTTAAAGAGAGTTGACGAAGCAAGCCTTGTTCGAATGGCGTTTTCAAAACCCAGATTTGTTGAGGACGTGGTAAGGGGAATGGCTTACTCCTTTGCGACGAGGTACGCTCAGAAGCTTGAAAAGAGCGCGCGTCTTCTGTTTAGTCAAACGAACTACGAAAGCATTCACAAGCACGATGTAAAGGCGGAGCTAAGAACCACAATGGGCGAGCTACTCGAATCTCTTTCACACATCAATTAGGTTTACACCTTTAATGAACTCGTTTATCAATTCCCTTTCTTCTTTTGTAAGAAGCGCAAACTGCGCGACAAAAATTTGCTTAACCCACGCCAAGTCAAACCTTGTCTCTCCGTCGTATCCCTTTTGTCTGTAAAACTCACTTAGCGCTTCGATTATTTTTTGTTTTATTTGCTCTCTTTTTTGAGAGTAACTTACGCGAGTTGCCAAAAAAGTCGCCCATTCCTGAGTGAAGCTCAGCTTATCTCCTTTTTGCTCTACCACACCCTTTTCTATTAGCCGCGCCAAAGCTTCTTCCAAAAACGCGTTAGCCGCCAATGCTCATTTATTAATCGAATACCACAAAGATAAGCGTGACTGTGTGAACGAATCTGGAAGCCTTGGAAAACTCATCTTTGAGACTATCCAAATTAACGAGTTGGATTCTCTAAACTTAGGGAAATTAAAATTTGCGTAAACCCTTATTAATCTTTAGCGCAAAATCAGTTCGATGGAAAGCAGGCAAAAAAGAGTTTTTGAAAACGCAAACCATTCTGTTCAAGCGATCTTGATATTCAATGGTACAAGGATTGACCCAAACTTCTTCTATCTTACGGGTTATAGAGCTGGGCTTTTTGAGCGTTCGGCGGTGTGCTTAAAAGAGGATGGGAGTCTTAAAGTGCTCACGACACCTCTTGAAGAACCGGTTGCAAGGCAAAAAAGCTACGAAGTGATCGTGCAGCGCTCGTACTCCCCCACAGACACCGCAAACGCCCTTAGATCCCTTGTGGGAGACGTAAAAGCGGTAGGAGTGAACTACAAAGCGCTGAGTCATTTCGACTATGTTTTGTTACGCAAAGCGTTACGCGGAATCAAGCTTGTGGACATTTCGGAAGCGCTTGAAAAAACCCGGCTGATCAAGGATCAAGACGAAATAGACGCGCTCAGCGAAGCCGCAAAAATCGTGTCAAAAGTGGCTGACAGCGTTCCTTCGATGCTAGTCGAAGGAATGACAGAGAAGGAGCTAAAAGCCAAAATCGAGTACGAGATGGTGCGCCTTGGCGCAGACTCCCCTTCTTTTGAAAGCATTGTTGCGTTTGGCGAAAACTCAGCAATCCCACACTACGCACCTAGTTTAAGAATGCTCAAAAAAGGTGACACCGTGCTTATCGACATCGGCTCAAAGTACGCGCTTTACTGCTCAGACCTTACAAGGACAATGTTTTACGCAAAAGTGGACAAAGTGCAAGAAGAAATGTACTACACCGTTCTTACTGCTCAGGAAAAGGCGTTTTCACAAATTAGAGACGGGGTAAAAGCGAGTGAACCGCACTTTGCAGCACAAAACCACATCGATTCCACAAGATTCAAAGGCACTTTTATTCACAGCCTTGGGCACTCGATCGGTATCGAGGTGCACGACGGACTTGGAATGGGACCAAAAAGCGAGCACGTGTTAAGGGAAAACATGGCGCTTACGGTCGAACCAGGGGTTTACGTGCAAGGCGTTGGTGGTGTAAGGATTGAAGACGACATCGTGGTAACCGCAACAGGCTATCGGCAGCTCACCAGCGCAAAAAGAGAGCTACTCGTGGTTTAAATTTGTGAAAGCACGTAGCGCTTTGCGTAATCGTTCGCAAAACTCAGTCTCTCTTGCGCGCTCATCTCCTGAAACAGCGAGTACGAGTAGGCGGCGCACCAAGCGTCTCCTGCACCAGTAAGGCGTTTTGGTGTCACTTTTTGAACGTCCACTTTTGTTACGCCTGAGCTTTTGACCTCTGCAGAGTATTCATGTGTGTGAAGCGCCACCGTAAAACCTTGTCGCGCAAGATACATCGCAGCGTCTAACGCGTCTCCTTGACCACTCCATCCACACGCACTCGAAACGAAGCACACTTCGTTTTCGTTTCCGCAGACTACGTCGACAAGCTGAGCTACTTTTAAAAGCTCGCCCACCTTTTGCTTTTTGATCTGAGGGTCCACCAAATCCAAAATCTTTTTTGCGTCGTAACTTTGGTAAACAAAGCTCGCAAGCTCTGTTCCAAGCTCGTTACTCGTCCAGTTGAACACGCCGACCAAATCGAATTTTTCGTTTAGCAAGGACTTTGGAAAATCCAATGGCCCAAAACGTTCAAGAGAACCCAGATGGTTCAAGTTGAAGTTCGTGTGTTTTCCGTTCACTCTTGTTTCAATCGCGATGGTGAGCGACGCTTCACCATTGGTCGCGACGAAATTTGTGTCAAACTCAAGCCCTTTTACGCTTTCACGCACAAGTTCGCACAAAAATCTCGAAGTCTTTGTGACAAACGTGACGCTTCCACCAAGCTTGGCCATGTGATACCCAAAGTTGAACGCGTTTCCTCCTAGCCTTAACTCCTGCGCTACACGAACTCTACCGCTTAGCTCCTTAAAGAAGCGCTCAAAATCGTCGATGTAAACAAAGTGGTCCAAAAAAACGTCAGGCAAAACAAGACACTTTGGCTTTCCCATCACACGTGTTAAAGCGCAAACTCTTTTGAAGTTTAATAAGTCGCTTAAAAATACACTTATATAGTTCAAAAAGTTGTGCAAAGTATGGACTGGAAAACCAAACTCATAATAGTGGTTCTTGCTGTTTTACTCTTGGGAATTGGTTTTGCGTCGTACGTGTATCTGAGCTCGCCAAATAGTAGTCGAGTGACACTCACGATTTACACGTATAGCTCGCTTTTTGAAAGCGCGCCAAACGTGAGCGCGGTCAATCAGAGTGTGTTTGGGCAGTTTGAAAGCGCTTATCACGTGAAAATAAACCTAGTAAGAATAAGCGGAACTGAAAACATGCTTCAAACACTCATAAGGCAAAAGGGAAATCCTCAAGCTGACTTGGTGATCGGACTTTCGAATCTCGAAGCGCCTCAGGCTATAGCCGCCGGAATTCTTTTGAACTACACCCCACCTAACCTAAAGTACGTGCCCGCTTTTCTCGTTCAAGACTTGGATCCTTCTCACAGGTTAATTCCGTACGAGTACTCACCGATAACGATAGACTACTGTAACGTAAGCGCACAATTGGTTTCAAACTTGAGTTTCCAAACTTTTGAAAATCCTGCGCTTGCGCGCGAGCTTGTGGTGGAGAACCCGTCGATTGATTCCACTGGCTTGAGCTTCCTTCTTTACGAAATCACGTTCTACGAGTACGTCTTACACGAAGATTGGAGAAGCTGGTGGAATAGTGTAGCGCCTTATGTAGACGTCACTCCCACTTGGGACTCGGCGTTCGCTGTTTTTCCGTCTGATTCACACGATTTTGTTGTGAGCTACGGCACAGACCCAGCGTATTTCGAATACTTTGGTGGTTACCCCACTTGTGGAACCGCGGCCATTCACCACAATGGTAAAGTTTACACTTGGCTTGAGATCGAAGGAATAGGGATTGTCAACGGCACAAAGCACCTTGCTTTGGCAGAGCAGTTTGAAAATTGGTTTCTGAGTGTATCGGTGCAATCTCAAATCCCAGAGGCTGAGTGGATGTTTCCGGCGAACTCTCAGGTTGGCTTACCTAGCGTGTTTTCAAGCGCGCTTAGCGCAAGCGGAAGCGTGGTTTTGAACGACTACGTGAACAACACTCAGCTTGCGCAAAACCTGACACAGTGGATAGAAGAGTGGCAAGCGATAATGAGCTCGTAGGTGTGGCTTACGAAAAAGCGCGTCGCCTTGCTCGGAGCGCTTCCTGTCGCGTTTGAAACGCTTGTGATTTACTACCCTTTTTTGCTCTCTTTTGTAAAGCGATTTTCGATAAACACCCTGCTTCTTGTCGCTTCAAACCCCCTTGTGCATCACGCGTTTGAGCAATCGTTCGTTCAAGCGACGTTTGGCACCCTCGCCTCCGTTGCGCTGGGATACCCTTTAGGACTTGTTTTGGGGCTTGTGAACTTTCGTGCGTCTTCTTTTTACAGAGCGGTCGTTTTTCTTCCGTTTTTGCTTCCTTCTATCGTGGTGATCGTGGGGTTTCAAGAGGCGTATGGTTTTGCCTGGCCGTTCGCTTTGCTAACTCATGGTTTGAGCGGAATCACCGCGATCAACGCGTACTACAACTCTCCTCTTATAGCGCTCCTCGTCGCGTCATCACTTGAAAGGCTAAACCCTGAACTCGTCTACTCCGCAAGGACGCTAGGCGCAAGCAGTTTTGAAGTGCTAACGAAAGTCGTGACACCACTCACCTTAAGCTCGCTTTGTGTTGGAGCGCTCCTTACTTTTGTGTACTCCTACCTTTCTTTTCTTGTGCCGCTTGCGATAGGAGGAGCGTCGCACTACACCGTGGAAGTTGAGATTTACTTCTTTTTAAGACTGGGTGAGTTCGGTCAAGCGGTCGCACTTTCTTTTCTACAACTTCTTTCCCTTGTTTTCGTTGTGTTTGTGTTGATTCGTTTGAGAGGCTATGGCTTTTCTTTTGGCAGGCTTTCCTCTTTAAGACACGCTTATCGCGCGCTAAACGCACGAGTCAAAGCGTTGGTTTACCTTCTTCTTTTTTTGTTTCTCTTTTTTGAGTTGTATCCGCTTGTAAGCATCGCAATTCACACGATTGACGGCTGTTTTCGGGGGTTTCGCGAACTACTCGAAGTTTCTGCACAAGGCGTTTTGCAAACGTCTTTACAGGCGCTCGTTTTGAACTCGGTGGTTTTTGCGGTGCTTTCGGCTAGCGTTTCGTTAGCGCTTTCGATTTGCGCCACGCACTTTGCTCTTTCAGTGAACAAGCGCTTGCGATTTTACGAGATTTTGATGCTTACACCTCTACTCATTTCTCCTGTGAGCATAGGGGTTGCGCTCTACCTCACGTATTACGGTTTGAGCGCTTTAAACGAAGTGTGGCTTGTGATCGTTTTTGCGCAATCCGCGGTTTCAATACCGGTTGCGATGCGCTTTTTGCTCGAAGGGTTAAGAAGAACGCCGAAGGAGCTCGTCTTTTCGTCGAGGGTTTTAGGCGCTGGAAGCTTGGAAACGCTCTTTAGGATAGAAATACCTTTGAGCGCGCACGCTATTTCGTCTTCAACCGCGATAGCGCTTGCGGTTAGCCTAGGCGAGTTTGCGGCCACAAACATCGTTTACATACCAAAATTCGCAACCATACCCATTGCGATTTTTTCTTTGCTCGAAATAAGAAAACTCGCTGCGGCGTCGGCGTTGTCGCTCATTCTGGTTGCGCTTGCGCTTATAGCTTATTACACGGTTTTTAGGTTGGGCACAAGTGAAGCTTAGCGTAATTGCGCTCACAAAAAAGTACGAAAGGGTTTTGGCACTAGACCAAGCCACTTTCGAAGCGCCAGATTCTCGAATAACAGTTTTACTTGGTCCCTCAGGTAGTGGCAAGAGCACCGCTTTAAGGCTGATTGCGGGATTGGAGAGGCCAGACTCGGGTGTTATACTTTTTGACGATGAACCCGTAAACCTTCCTCCTGAAAAAAGGGGAGTTTCGATGGTTTTTCAAAGTTTTTCTCTTTTTCCGCATATGAGTGTTAAGCAAAACATACTTTTTGGCGTTCGCTCAAAAAACCTTTCACAAGCGCAGAAAGAAGCGATCGCCAAAGAAATCGCAGAGCTTGTGGGAGTTACGGATAAGCTCGACGCAAAACCCGACGAGCTATCTGGTGGTCAGCAGCAAAGGGTTGCGCTCGCACGCGCGCTTGCGTCAACTCCGCGCTTGCTTTTGCTAGACGAGCCGTTTTCGAATTTGGACGCTCGCTTAAGAGAAGAGTTGCGCTGGGAGCTTAAAAGGATACAAGCGGAAAGGGGAATAACCATGGTGCACGTGACACACGACTACACAGAAGCGCTTGCGCTCGCAGATCATATCGTAGTTCTCAACCAAGGAAAAGTGGAGCAAGAGGGAGAGGCGGAGTGGCTGATTGAAAATCCCAAAAACGAGTTCGTCGCTTGGTTTTTGGGTTATAACGTGGTGAAAATAAACGGAGAGTGTGTCTGGTTTCGCCCACACAAGGCGCGCTTATCACAAGATGGCGAGCTTTGTGGATTGGTGGAGCTTGTTCAAAACGCGTATTTCGGGAAAAAGGTCAGAGTAAAGGGAAATGGCTGGAGCGTAGAAGTTCTTGAACAGGGCGACGTGCCAAAACTCGGATCTACGGTTTGTGTCAAACTGCTCGAAATGCGCCATTTCGCCAACTGGGAGAAGTTATAGGGAAGCTATGAATTTTTCACATGGGTGAGCTCATTGGATTTCGGTTTTACGGAAGAACAAGAGATGTTTAGGGCTTCTGTGGTTGAATTTGCTAAGCGCGAGCTTACGCCAGAGAAGGTCAAAAGCTGGGACAAAAACGCAAGCTTTACGCCTGATCTCTTTGAAAGGCTTGCACAAGCGGGCCTTGCGGGAATCGCACTCCCTCAAGAGTACGGCGGTCAAGGCGCTGACTCTGTGACCGTTGGAATCGTGGTCGAAGAGCTTGCGAAATTCGACTTTAACGTGGCAAACCTAGTGATTATCGACAACGTGCTTTCAGCGGGCATTCTTGCTGGTTACGGCAAAGAAGAGCTCAAGCGCATCATTCTTCCTGAAGTGGCAAACGGGAAAAAGCACATGGGAATTGCGCTCACCGAGCCACACACAGGCTCGGACGCCGCAAACATAAAAACCGTGGCCAAAAAAGAAGACGGCTACTATGTGTTAAACGGCGAGAAGGCTTCGGTGAGCATGGTCGGGCTTGCCTCGTATTTTGTGCTTTTTGCAAAGACAGCACCCGAGCTTGGCTCAAAGGGCATAAGCGCCTTTCTCTTGCCGATGGACGCCGAAGGTGTGGAAACATACAGCTTCGATGACTTTGGGTACAGACCTCTTAAAAGAGGCGGAATCTTGCTAAAAAACGTGAAGATTCCTTTTCAAAATCTGATTGGTCAAGAAAACCAAGGCTTTAAAATAGTGATGAAGCAGTTCGACTTTAGTAAAACTCTGCTTTCTCTTGCGTGTGTTGGAACTGCGCTAGCCGCCTTGGACGACGCTTTGTCTTACGCAAAGCAAAGAGAAGCGTTTGGAAGACCAATTCTCAAATTTGAGGCAGTACAGTTCAGACTTGTGGAGCACTACACACTTTTGGAAGCAGCTAGGTTGCTTTGCTATAAAACGCTTTGGCTGAGAGACAAGGGTTTGCCTTACACCAAGGAAGCGGCTATGTGCAAGTGGTGGATTCCAAGGCTTTGTGTTGAAGCGATTCACGATTCGATAATCACAATCGGAAACCCAGCTTATTCAAAAGACTATCCACAGGAAAAGAGGCTAAGGGACGTGATGGGAATAGAGATAGGTGATGGAACAGCAGACATACAAAAAATCGTGGTCGCAAGAGAAGCGTTTGGGCGTGAGTTCGTGCCTTACAAGTAAAGCGCCTGCCTTGCAAGCCTTTCTGCGGCGTTTTCGTTCACCATAAGCGTGTCGGAGAACACAATACGAGGTTCGTTTATTCCGCTTGAAACGACGCTTTCTCTGTCAAGCTCGTCCACCACAAGCGTTCCCGCGATGTCTTTGTAAAAGCTCGCAAGCCCCTTCGGTGATGGCTCTAAACCAAGCTGTGCCATCATTCTGTCAGCTGGACCCTTTATCGCTTTTCCTTTGACAAGCGGCGAAACCGCGACTACTTTGTGTCTTATCGCTTTAAGCTCTTCTCGAACGCCTGGGACTACGAGGATTGGTGCAATGCTTGCCAACGGGTTACTCGGGCAAATAAACACGCGATCCGCTTCTCTTATTGCGCTGATAACGCCTTCCGCTGGTTCGCTACTTTCCCATCCTTTGTACTCAATTTTGTGGATCAGTGGCTCGCTACGCAACCTTACATAGTATTCTTCAAAGCTCACCCAACCATTGTCCAAACGCACCATTGTGGTGAGCTCTTGCTCGGTTACAGGAATTATTCTTGATCGCACCCCAAACTTCTTTCTTATCTTATCGGTTATTGAACTAAGTTTTTCACCTTTTTTTAGTAAAAGCGTTCTAAACAAGCAAGTCGCAAAGTCCTGGTCGCCCAGAGCGAACCACTCAGCTTCTTTTACACCAAACGCCCTCAAAGAGTCTCTCACAGAAAATCTTTCGCCCTTGATTCCCCACCCTCTTTCATCGTCCCACACGCCCGCCAAAGCGTAAGTCACGATGTCCAAGTCTGGGGCGACGTAAACACCGAAAACCCAAATGTTGTCACCCACGTTTCCTATAACGGTCACGTCACGCGCGTCTACAACACGCGTCAAACCCCTTAGAAATTTCGCCGCACCAACTCCTCCAGCAATAGCAACAATTTTCATTTCCTAGTATTAATATCCTAGGGTTAGAAAGGCTTTTAGTCGAATTCGAGTTTTGCATAAGGAGTGACCTTGAACAAAGTCGCACTCGTGAGTATGGGATATTCCGGATTTTCCACGGTGACACCGCAGCTTTCGTTTAAGGAAATGATGTTTGAGGCGGCGAACATGGCGTACGCGCAGGCGGGAATAGAACCAAGAAGTGAAGTCGACTCATTCATCTGCTGTGAAGAAGACCTTTTAGAAGGAATCAGCATAACCGATGAGTACATGCCAGACCAGCTTGGTGGGGCGCAAAGAGCGCTTTGCACAATATCTCAAGACGGGTTGAACGGAGTGATTCAAGCGTACATGCAAATCGCAAGCGGAATTGCAGACATCGTTGTGGTCGAATCACACGTCAAGTTTTCAAACGTTTTGAGCAAAAGAGATTTACACTCACTAGCAATGGACCCTTATCTTGAAAGACCTTTTCTTGGTGATGGCGCTCCACTTGTTGCGCTCGAAATGAGAAGGTACATGCACGAAAACGGTGTTAGTGAAGAAAGCATAGCGCAGGTTGTTGTAAAGAACAAAACAAACGGCCTCAAAAACCCTCGCTCAAGCTACGCAGCGAATTTGACGGTTGACGAAGTCATGAGGTCAGAAGAGCTTTGGTCACCGCTAAAACGATCTTATGTCGCGCAACCCGCGGACGCTTGCGTGGTAGCGGTTTTGGCGTCCTACTCCAAGGCGAAGTCGATTTCAGAGCAACCGGTTTGGATCGAAGGCGTTGGGTGGTTTTCTGAAAGCTCTTGGATTGGCTTAAGGGATTTTTCGCGTGCGCTTTACGCCGAAGGCGCTTCGAAAATGGCTTACAAAATGGCGAAAATAGAAAACCCCTCAAGAGCGTTCGACTTTGTTGAAGTGGACGACAGCATTGCGTTCAAAGAGCTTCAACACCTTGAAGCGCTAGGAATCTACCAAAAAGGAAAGGCCGCCGAAGCGACTCTCAAAGGCGAGACGAAAGAGGACGGTTCGATGCCGGTCAATCCCAGCGGTGGAAGCCTTAGTGTCGGGAATTTGGCGGAAACAAGCGGCTTGGCAAGGCTTTTAGAGGCGTTTGAGCTACTAAAGAAAAAGGGGTATTCAAGAGCTCTTGTTCAAAGCTGGAGAGGCGTTCCGACCTCCACCGCTAGTGTGGTTGTTCTTGGGGTGTAGAAGCTTGAGAAAAGTCGCTGTAGTTGGCGCTGGGATGACGCTTTTTAGGCACAGGATGCTCGAAACTGGTAAAGAAATGGCATTTGAAGCGGCAAGGATGGCTCTCGATTCCGCCGGCCTTGAAAGAAAGGACGTTGACGCAGTTGTGCTTGGGAGCGCACCCGACGCTTTCGATGGCTTTCATATGAAGGGCGAGCAGCTTTTAGACGGCGCTGGCGGCTTTAGAAAGCCTTACACGCGCGTTTTTGTGGGTGGTGGAACTGGCGTTTTCGTGCCAATAGCCGCTTGGTGGCACGTCGCCTCTGGACTTGCGGACGTGGTTTTGGCGGTTGGCGAAGAAAAGATGTCTCCTTTACAGCCACATCCACAGTATGCGTTTTGGACAATTTTTGACCAAGTGCTCGAAAGGCCGCTAGGAGTGACCCTTCTTTGGATATTTGCGCTCGAAATGAGAAGGTACATGCACGTTTACAACGTGAGCGAAGAAGACATCGCGCTTGTCGCCGTAAAAAACAAAGCGAACGCGCTCGACCATCCGGCAGCTCAGCTACCAGCTAGGATAACTGTGGAAGACGTGCTCAAATCTGAACCAATATGCGCACCCGTAAAGAGACTCGACGTTTCGCCAACAAGTGACGGTGCGGCGGCGGTGGTTTTGGCTAGCGAAGAGCTTGCAAGAAAGCTCACCGACACCCCAGTCTGGATCACGGGCGTAGGCTGGAACGTGGACACGACGTACTGGACGAACCGAGACCTTTGCTACCCAGAGTACTTGGAAAAGGCCGCAAGAATGGCGTACAAAATGGCGCACATAACCAACCCAAGAAAGGAAATCGATTTTGCAGAAGTGTACGACCCGTTTGACTACAAAGAGCTTCATCACATGGAAGGGCTTCTTTTGGCGGGTAAAGGTGAAGCCCCAAAGCTCACGCGCGAAGGCGTGACGCAGAGAGACGGTGATTTGCCAATAAACCCAAGCGGAGGACTTCTAGGCGTGGGAAATCCAATAGCGGCAGCTGGTGTGATGAAGGTTGCGGAAGTTTTCTGGCAGTTAAGAGGTGAAGCGGGAAAGAGGCAGGTGAAAAAACCGGTAAACAGAGGGCTTGCGCAGGCATGGGGAGACTTGATGCAGGTTGGCACGGTTGTAATAATGGAGAGGTGAAAAGATTGAAGTTCGCGGGAACTCCAATATCACCTGAAGAGTGGCGAAACGAAAGCGTTTTCTTTAAGAAGGAAGAGTTTGACCTCAAATACGCTTGGGACACTGGTTACGCGATTGCCAAGTTTCTCGAAGGATTGAAAGCGGGTAAGATACTTGGTGTGAAGTGTAACAGGTGTGAGAGAATTCTTGTGCCTCCGCGAATGTTTTGCGAAAAGTGTTTTAGAAAGGTTGACGAATGGGTGACGCTCAGAGACACAGGTACAGTAAACACTTTTTCTGTTTCTTACGTAAACAACGATGCAAGTAGAAGAGAAAAGCCTTTAGTGGTAGCGGTGATCGAAATACACGGCGCATCACCAGGAATGGGGATACTTCACGTGCTGGGAGAAGTGGAGCCTTCTCGTGTAAGGGTTGGAATGCAAGTCAAAGCTGTGTGGAAGCCAGAAAATGAAAGAGTCGGCGCGATAACCGACATCGCGTATTTCAAACCAATAGAGGTGATGTGATTGACATCCGAATTTCGGTACACAAACTCTGAAGAAGTAAGAGTGTGGAAGGATCACATACCACTAAAATACAAGTACTCCATCGGCGTAGCCGCGCAAAAGTTTTCTAGCGCGCTCAAAGAAGGAAAACTCTTGGGTTTCAAGTGTTCTAGTTGCTCAAAAGTTTACGCGCTACCGCTACTGTTTTGCCCAGAGTGCTTCAAAGAGATACGCGAGTATGTAGAGATAAAGCCTGAAGGAGAGATCTACAGCTTCACAGAAAGGGGTGAGGAAGTGGTAATAGCGGTGAAATTCCCTGACACTTACGGCGTTTTGATTCACAAAATGAAGAAACCGCTCGCTGGAAGACCAAGGATTGGTCAAAAGGTTAGGGCGGTGTTTAAGAAAAAAGAGGAAAGAAGTGGTGACATCACCGACATTCTCTGGTTTGAACTCTTTTAGCGAATTCATGGAACTACTAAAAAAAGAAGAACTCACAGAAGTTACAAAAACAAAAAAGTGAGCGTGAAAAAGCTTGTGCGCTTGATCAAGGCCGCGTCGCTTGCGCCTTCTGCGCACAACTCGCAGCCTTGGTTGTTCATAGCGCTACAAAACAGTAGAGAACGCGTGATACACGCGATGCTCGAAGCATGGCGTAAGGCGATGCTAGAAGATGAAAGGCCAATTGAGCTTATACAAAGCACGATTGCGAAATTCGAGCGTAGATTCGAGCGCGCACCCGTTGTTCTTTTGTGTTGCGTTGACCACAGCGCGCTGTATTACGACAGGTACAAAGACGAGCAAAGAAAAAAACTCGAAGGCGTTCTTGGTCACCACAGCGTCGCAGCGGCAATACAAAACATTTTGCTAGCCGCTGCATTCATGGGTTTGGGCGCGTGCTGGTACAGCGCACCCCTTTTTTGTCAGAAGGCGATAAGAGACGCGCTCGCGCTTGGCGACAAAATTGAGCCTGTGGCGCTACTTACGCTAGGCTACCCGTTAAAACAACCAAAGAGAAAGAAGCTTAAGCCTTTAAAAGCAATCTTTAAGATTTTGTGATCATCTTGGAGATATTGGACGGATAAGAATCACCTTACCGAATACCGCGGTTATACCGCATATACACCTTTGTGATCTAAGCGGTTTCAAAAACATCTATATCAATCTAAGTCAACTAGTGCATTAAGCATATAAGGAAAAGCGTCGAAGGAGCCTCTTGTGTAACCTTTGTTCCCAAAAGTTGTATATACATTTACAGCCACTCATACACTCTATGTTGACCTTATTATTAACGGTCATAAACCTCCTCAGAGGGGCTAAGCTTTGTAAAGGAGCCACGACCATCGCTCAAGAACAGATGAGATTTGCTTATCTGATGCGTTACCTCCATGATGACAGCCCTACGATGTAAAGCAGGATTACCCTTGCTTTTTCTTCGATGGGGTTTTTTATTGCGTTTGAATACAGCATAATTACGGATCGCTTCTATTTTTAATCTATTCGCATAGAGGCTAATGGGCTATTCGCGTCTTTATGATATTC